>NZ_JBSHJJ010000004.1:0-189892 GCF_053619415.1 Nocardiopsis sp. NPDC055551
TGATAGGTGGATCCGGTCATAGGGGAAGGGGTTGTGGATAACCCAGAATGGCCACCCCATCTATGGTAGGCACATTCACCGACATGGAAATAGGTTGAATATACCCGCCGGTAAGCCTGCCATTTTCTGGGGTGTTCTCATATAATCAGAGTATGAGCTTTCCTCCCCACGCACCGCGCCCGACCGGGAACACCCCGGTCGATCAGGCGATGGCGGGTGCGCGGGAGATGGCGGTGGAATTCTCTGGCCGGGATATCCCGTTCGGGTGTGAAGCCGATGTGCTCGCCCAGTTTCGCCGGCTCAATGGGGAAGTCGACCGGATCCGCTATGGGATGCTGCCCGCCCTGGCCCGTATGGAGGCCACCGGTGTCCTGTTGGAAGAAGGCGGACAGCGCAGCATCCAGGCGTGGATCACCCACCAGTGGGGGACCTCTCCGGCCGAGGCCAAGAGCCTTGCCACCCTCGCCCGAGCGTTGCATCAGCAGCAGCTCTCCCTGCTGGAAGAAGCCTTCCAAACCAGCGCCCTGTCCTTGGGTGAAGCGTGCGCCATCGCGACCTCCACCGAAAAGGCCACCACCGAGTGGGCGAAGGTCCTCGAAACAGCGGATGAGGAATTCCGTGCCCAGCACCCTTCGGTGGAGGGGTTTCGGGCCCGGTTGGAATTCGGGCTGATCGCCTATAAGCAGGAGTGCCCGCAGGCTTCGGTGCGCCAGTTGCGGGACGCGGCGAAATGGTTCGTCGCCCGCCTGGACCCGGATAAGGCCGACCGGGACTACGATGAAACGTTCGAGAACCGGGGCGCGCAATTCTCGCCCACGTTCGAGTCCGGGTTTCTGTTGCGGATGTGGGGGCCGGGGGCCGATAACGAGCTGATCCAGGCCGCCCTGCAGGCTTACACCGAGCCGTATGGGCCGGAGAACGCCGCCGTGGCGAAGCATCAGCACACCTATGACGCGATGATGCGGATCTTCGAGACCGCTCTGGGCCACCGGGGTTGCTCCAGCCTGAGCCGCCAACCGTTGGCGACCCTGAACATCACCGTGCCGCTGAAGCGGTTCCTGGGTGATGGGTCGGCTGAGCCGGCCGTCACGGAGGATGGTGTGGTGTTGCCTGATCAGATGGTGGCCCGCCTGGCCCCCGAGAGTTGGTTGCGCCGGTTCGTGACCGATGCCCAGGGTCGGACTCTGTTGGATGTGGGGCGCAAGCAGCGGTGTGCTCCGGAGCCGGTGCGTCAGGTGGCGGGGTTCAAGAAGTCCTACTGTGAGTGGCACGAGGGTTGTGATGTGCCGCGTAGCTGGTCGCAGTACGACCACATCGTTCCGTTCTCCCACGGCGGGGCCACGAGCGCGGACAACATGCAGATCTTGTGCTCGACCCACAACAGGCTCAAGCACCGGCTCCAGGCCAAGGTGAACCGGCAGATCTGGGAACACCACCACGCCCAGAACCGCCAAGAAGCGGGAAAGGAAGCCGGGTCCGGGGATGGGGAGGGGGAGCCAGCCCCAGCCACCGCCCCCTAACCACCGCGTACTTCCACCACCCGTTTCCGCCAGGTGGAACACCACCCCGGCGAGACCCCCGCTGTGACCACCCCGAGTGGGTGTCAGACCCCAAGGGCCCCATGCCCTGTGGGGATATCCCCATGCCCAGGGGCAGAAACACCGCGCCCCCGCCCAGAGCCACATTCCGGGACCGGAGTGGCTCCCGTTGGGGGTGTCGGCACCACTTCCACCCCCGGTACCGGCTCCCGCCCCGGGTACCGGCCCACCGGCACCATCAACCTCGTGTTGTCTCTCCACCATGATGATCTTGTCCGTAGCGCCATGTTGGGCGCCCAACATGGCGCTACGAGCAAGATCATCGCTGAGAAGACCAGGGCCGGCCACCGCGAGGACGCGGCCCGGGCCCGCCCCGTGCCTGGCCTGTAGCGGGTACTTCGTGACCGGACCCGTCACGTAGTGGCGACGCGGCCCACGAGGACACCAGGCGGAGGGGAAGGAATCCGGCCGGCCACGGCCGGACCGGGCGAAGCCCGGGGCCCTTGGGACCTCAACCACTCTCCCCCCTTCCCCGATAGCCGCCAAACCGCCGCCCGTGCCGTACGGGTCAAGGCCACCCACCACAGCGCCACAGAACCCGACATCGCCTTGACGCGTGCGGTGCGGGCGGCAACAATCACGCGGCGGGGAAGGAGGGAGAACCCACCCCCACCCCGCCCAACCACCCCAAGAGCCAGAAACCCGAGGCGCCCCACCAACCACCCACACAACGCCCAACAACCCCAAGACTCTCAATCCGAGGCTCACCCACCTCAGATGCAGGACCGTTCACCTGGCCGAGGTTCGTCAACCGGCAGACTCTCTGTGCTCCCTTCTGCTCCTCCCGTTCCTTCCCGGTCCTTCCCCTCCCGTCCCGTTCCTTCCTATTCCTTGCTCTCGACCTGGTAGGCGTCGTGTCCTGTGGCAGCGTCATCGATGAGTTTCTTCCAAGGTGCGGGGTCGAGGCCCAATGCGTCGAGGAGGTAGCCGGCGGCGGCGTCCGCTACCAGTGCGACGCGGGCCGGGTCCTCGTCGGTGGTCTCGGCGACCGCCTCTCCGGCGATGCCGCCGAGGGTGTGCTCGCCGTCGGTGATGGTGAGCAATCTCTTGGGGGCGGGGGAGAGGCTGTAAGCGTCGGTGAACCAGTCCGGCCCCCGGGTGGACATCGCCGACTGGTCCTTGTCCCCGGCGATGACGAGCGCCGGCGCGGTCATGGTGGAGTAGTCCGGCCGCATGAACGGCAGGTGCTCGGCGGCGAACGGGGTGAGGGTGTCTCCGGTGCCGGTCGCCGTGATGAGCACGCCGGCCTTGACCCCCGGGTGGGTGAAGCCCTCTCCGGGGTTACCGTCGGAGTCGAACACGCGGGCACCGAGCAGGGTGCCGACCGTCTGGGCGCCCCAGGAGTGCCCGACGACGGTCACACGGTCGAGGCGAGCCCGGGTGTTCAGTTCCCCGGCGCGGGCCAGGACACCGCCGAGGTCATCGATGATGGCGTGCAGGTCGGTGATCCGGGTCCGCCAGATGGTGCCGAACCTGGGGTCGTCGAACCCGATGCCGTGTCGACGGGAATCGAGGTGGGTCGGCTGCACGACGACGAAACCCGCCGCCGCCCAGCGGTCGACGAGTGGCGCGTAGCCATCCATCGACCAGGCGTTGCCGTGCGAGAACACGATGATGGGAAGGTCCTCACCGGTCGCGGGTGCGGTGACCTTCACCCGCAGCTCGATGTCTCGGTCGGGCGCGGGGACGATGATGGGCCTGACCGTGATGAGCTGCTGTTCGGACGGGTTGATAGGCATAGGAGTGCTCTCTTTCGAGGGTGCGGTCCTGCCAGACTTGGCGGAACATTGTTCCGTCAATTTAGCGGAACATGGTTCCGCGAGCAAGGGGAGAGAAGTGACCGAGCCGATCGGCGTGCGAGCGGCGGGAGCGCAACGCACCCGCAAGACCCTCTTGGCGGCCGCGGCGGCCGTATTCGTGGAGCAAGGGGTGAACGCGCCCATCCGTGACATCGCCGGCCGTGCCGGGGTCGGAGTGGGCACCGTCTACCGTCACTTTCCGAACCGGGCGGAACTGGTCATCGCCGTGTACCGGCACCAGATCGAAGAATGTGCCGCGCTGGCCCCACGACTCCTGGGAGAGTCGATCGCCCCGAACGAGGCGCTCTCGCGTTGGGTCGACGCGTTCGTGGAGTTCCTCGTGACCAAGCACGGGCTGGGCGCGGCGCTACAGTCCGATGACGCCGGCCTCCAAGGCCTACATGCCCTCATGCTCGATGAGCTCGTCCCGGCCTGCGGATCACTGATCGACGCGGGAGTCGCGGCGGGCGAGATCGATCCGGACGTCGCCCCGTACACGCTCATGCGCGCGATCGGGAACCTGTGCGTCCTCGGCCCCGGTTATGGAGGGGAGGACGCCCGAACCATGGTGGCCCGCCTACTCGTCGGATGCCGCAGCGCCGACTGAAACAGGCGATATTTCCTCGTGCGCGTAAATGGCATTTTCCTGAATCGCGTGCCTATTTCTCGATGATGGCGCCGGTGGCGATACTTCTCACATAAAAGGGCCCATGGTCCTGGCATAGGGTTGTGCGGTGACCGAATCTCCCACGGCTTTCCAGGTCCTTCGTCGACCGCGCCTTCTCACCACCGAAGTACTCGCCGGCATCGTGACGACCCTCGCGCTCATCCCCGAGGTGATCGCGTTCTCGGTGATCGCGGGCGTCGACCCGAAGGTCAGCCTCATGGCCTCCGTCGTGCTGGCCGTGTCGATGTCGATCCTGGGCGGACGGCCCGCCATGATCACGGCGGCCGCCGGCGCCGTCGCCCTGGTGGTCGCGCCGCTCGTACACGAGCACGGTGCCGAGTACCTGCTGCCGACAGTGATCCTCGCCGGCCTCGTGCAGATCCTGTTCGGCGTCACCGGCCTGGCCCGGCTCATGCGCTTCATCCCGAGGTCGGTCATGATCGGCTTCGTCAACGCCTTGGGCATCCTCATCTTCGCCGCCCAGCTGCCGCACGTGATCGGCGTTCCGTGGCTCGTCTACCCGATGTTCGCGCTCACGCTCCTCATCGTGATCGGCCTGCCGCGACTCACGAAGGCGGTGCCCGCACCACTCGTGGCGATCATCGTCGTCACCTCGATCGCGATGGTCGCCCACATGACCATTCCGACCGTGGGAGACCAGGGGGCCGTCGGCGGTGGGCTGCCCGGAATGACCCCGCTGCTGGTGCCGCTCAACCTCGAAACGCTGCGCATCATCGGGCCGACGGTGCTCAGCGTCGCCTTCGTCGGTCTCATGGAGACCCTGCTCACGGCCAAACTCGTGGATGACATCACCGACACCAAGTCCGACAAGGGCCGTGAGTCGTGGGCGCTCGGTGTCGCGAACATCCTCGCCGGCTTCTGGGGTGGCATCGCCGGTTGCGCCATGATCGGCCAGACCGTAGTGAACGTGAAGCTCGGCCGCGCCCGTACCCGCATCTCCACGTTCATCGCCGGGGTCATGCTCTTGGCCCTGGTCACCGTGCTTTCGGACGTCATGGAGCAGATCCCCATGGTGGCCCTGGCCGCCGTGATGATGGTCGTGGCCATTTCCACCATCGACTTCCACAGCGTGCGGCCCTCGACACTCAAGCGGATGCCACGCTCGGAGACGAGCGTCATGCTCGTCACCGTCGCGGTCGTGGTGGCGACGGACAACCTCGCCATCGGTGTCGGCGTGGGCGTGCTGCTCGCGATGGTGCTGTTCGCGCGCCGGGTCGCGCACGTGGTCACCGTCGAGCGCGTCGTGGAGGCGGAGTCGGTCGTCTACACCGTGCACGGTCCCCTGTTCTTCGGCAGCAGCAATGACCTGGTCGAACAGTTCTCCTACGCGGAGGATCCGGAGTCGGTCACCGTCGACTTCTCGGCGGCACAGATCTGGGACGCCTCGACGGTCGCCGCCCTTGATTCGGTGCAGGCCAAGTACGCCGATCACGGCATCGACGTGCACTTCACCGGACTGGACGAGAACTCGACCCACTTCCACAGCCGCCTCACCGGAACACTCGGCTGAGCCGAGCCGGCACCTTCCGGTCAGGCGTGCTCGTCAGGGTGGGGGAGAGGAAAAGGTTTCTACCTTCACGTTTGTGAAATCACCCTCTTTCAGGTCGGATTTTTGAATGAACCAGAAGTGGATCATGGTGAATTCAGGAAAGTAACCCAAATGGTGCTGGGCCTGGGCCAAGAGGAGCCACTCTCCGCCCTTCTCGTCCGGTGGAGTGTTGGGGTGGGGTGGGTCCTGGGGAGAAAAGGCGTGTCCACCCAGGGTGAGGTCGTATCTCCACATCTCATGACCCTGCTGGTAATAATCCAGATCGTGTTCTCTGTACAGCCGACTCATTTCCGGGTCGGCGGCGATGAACGCTTCGTCGTAGCTCATCGGCATGTCCCAGGATCGCCGAGCGTATATGGGGTGCGGCTCCGTATAGGGAGACGGATCGTACCCTTCTTCGTCATACCGAAAAACTCGCTCTACAGTGGCGGTACCTGCCGGAACATGGATCACGCGGCCTTCGCTGTTGTCCTCCTCGTGGCGGTTTCGGCGGCCACCGCTTCGATGACGTCGCGCAGGGCCGTGAAGCCGTGCGCGGGCAGTAGCGCGTCGCAGTGGGGCAGGGCCGCGGACATGCCGCCCGTGGACGGGGTGAACCCGTGAGCCGCGGCCCTGGGGTTGGCCCACACGATCCGGTGGGCGCGGCGACGCAGTCGTGTCATGGCCGCCGTCATCGCCTCGGGTGAATCGCTGTCCCATCCGTCGGAGAGCACCACCACGACCGCGCCGCGCAGCAGGGCGCCGTGGCGGGAGGCGAGCAGTTCCCGCAGGCTCGCGGCGATCCGGGTGCCGCCGAACCGGTCCGTCACCGCTTCGGTCACCTTGGCCACCGCCTCGTCCACGGTGCCTCGGCGCAGCAGCGGCGTCAGGCGGGTGGTCCGGGTTCCGAAGGCGAAGGTCTCGGTCTCCAACAGTGAGGTGAGGGCGCGCGCCAGATGCAGGTGCGCGGCGGCCTGGGCGCGCATGGACCCGCTGACGTCGCACAGCACCACTACGCGGCGCGGCCGTTTCTCGGGACGTTCGCGCACCAGGGTGAGGGGTTCCCAGCCGGTGCGCCGGGCCCGCGTCAGGGTGGCCCGCAGCGACACCTTCCCCCCGGTGCGTCCTCGGGCCCGCCTGCGGGTGCGTCGACGGGGAGGGTCGGGTCGCAGTGTCGCCAGCCACTCGCCCAACAGCGTGATCTCCGCGTCGGAGAGCCGCTCGAAGGGTTCCTCGGCCCGGGCCTCCAGGTCGCTGGGCGAGAGTTCGGGCAGCTCGTGGGTCTCCTCGTCCTCGGATTCCCCCGAGGGCGACAGGGTCGCCCAGGGCAGCCCACCCGAAGCCTCCCCCTCGGGTTCGTCGCCGCTGTCGGAGGTGCCGGGGGAGTCGTCGCGCACCCGCGGGGAGGACGGGGCCGGGATGGTCTCCGTGCCCGACATCCCTCCCTCGAAGGATTCGGCGAACACGGCGTCGAAGCGCGCCAGGTCCTCCGACCGCCGCACCAGGCACACCCGGGCCGTCCAGTACAGCTCCCCTGTGTCGTCGGGAAGCCGCACGGCCAGCGCACGCGCCAAGGTGCCCGCGGCGTCCAGGTCCACCCGGGCCCCGCGGGTGCGCAGACGCTCGGTGAAGGCGATCGCGAACGCCGCCCGGTCCACCCCCGGCAGTGGGGAGGCGGCGGACTCAGCCGAAGACGGCATAGCCGATGAGGAATCCCGCCGCAAGCGCCACCACCACGGCGATCGCCGGCCACAGCAGCCTGCCGCCACCGGAGACCGCCATCAGGTCCACCGGTTCGGCCTCGGGCCCGTCGATGGTCCGCTTGGTCGGCGCGGTCGGAACCGTCGAAGCGGGCTCGGCGCCGCCGTCGCTCTCGTTCCTCTCGTCGGACAAGGGTCCGCTGCCGGCCATCTGGTCACCGCCGGACATGTGCGCGCCCCCGCTCATGTGGCCGCCACCCGACATGTGGGCACCGCCGGACATGTGCGAGGTCGATCCCGTTCCCTCGCCGGCCTGGTCCTTGTCTTCCGTCATGTCTTCAGCCTCCGTGGTGTCGGGGGCGGCGAGCCTTTCCTCCGCCCTCTCCACGAACTGCCCCAGCAGGCGCTCCGAAACGTCCTTGATCATTCCGCCGCCCAACTGGGCGAGCTTTCCGGTGATCTTCAGGTCGGTCTCGACGGTCACGTCGGTGCGCCCGTCGGCCTCCGCCAGACGGACCGTGACCGTCGCCGCGGCGTTGCCCGCGCCCCGGTCGGCCCGCCCGGAGGCCTCCACGACCGCGCGGTGCGCCTCGTCGTCGCGTTCCACGAACCGGGCCGTGCCCTTGTAAGCGGCCACCACCGGCCCGACCCTCACCTTCACCTTCCCGGAGTAGACCTCGTCCTCCACGCCGGTCAGCTGCGCGCCCGGCATGCACGGAGCGAGCTCCTCCACGTCGGTGAACAGCTGCCACACCCGTTCGATGGGTGCGTCGACGGTGAACTCGTTGTCGATCCTCATGTGGTCGTCTCCGCTCGGGGCCTGGTCGGGGGTAGTGCCGCGACCACGGTTTCGTGGTCGTCGGGGGTCTTGACGAGTGCGGACAGGGTGCGAACGACGTCGTCGCGGACCAGGTCGGTCACTCCCAGGGCGCCCAGGGCCGAGACCCAGTCGATGGTCTCGGCCATCCCGGGCGCCTTGTCCAGTTCGAGTTCGCGGACCCGGCCCACGAACTCGGTCGCGGACGCCACCAGGGCGGCGTTCGCCCCGGGGACCCGTCGGCGCAGGATGGCCGCGGCCCTCTCGGGCTCGGGGTAGGTGATCCAGTGGTAGAGGCAGCGCCGCCGCAACGCGTCGTGCAGGTCGCGGCTGCGGTTGGAGGTGAGCACCACCAGGGGCGCCCGCTTGGCGGTGAAGGTGCCCAGCTCGGGCACGGTCACCGACGCCTCGCCCAGGAACTCCAACAGCAGCGCCTCGAACTCGTCGTCGGCGCGGTCCACCTCGTCGATCAGCAGCACCGGCGGCACCGACCCCCGGTGGCGGACCGCCCGCAGGATCGGCCGGTCCAATAGGAACCGTTCGGTGAACAGGTCGTCGTCGGACAACCGCTCCCCGCGCGACTCGGCGAGCCGGACCGCGAGCAGTTGCCGCTGGTGGTTCCACTCGTAGAGGGCCTCACCGGCGGTCAGCCCCTCATAGCACTGCAATCGGATCAACGGTGTGTCCAGGACCCGGGCGAGGGCCTTGGCCACGGCGGTCTTGCCGACCCCGGGCTCCCCCTCCAACAACAGGGGGCGCCCCAGGGTCATCGCCAGCCACAGGGCGGTGGCGGTGCCCTCGTCCACCAGGTGGTCCTGGGAGTCCAGCCGCCACCGGACATCCTCGGCGTCGAGCATCTAGCCCTCCGCCGCCTTGCGGTCCCGGCAGCCCGGGCAGCAGAACCACACGTCCTGGCCGTCGACCTCCAGGTGGGGGGTGGTGGGTCCCACGGTGACGGTCATCCCGCACACCGGGTCCACCGCCGTGACCGGGGCCGAGGTCCGCGTCGTCTCCTCGGAGGCCGGGGCCTGCGGGGCGGTCAGCCCGTTCACCCGGACCTCCCGCACGAGCTGGGCCAGGATCGACAGCGCGATCTCCGACGGGGTGCTCGCCCCGATGTCCAACCCGACCGGCGCGTGCACCCGACCGCGTTGGCAGTGGCTCGGCTCCAGGGAGTCCAGCACCGCGGCGCCGCGCTTGCGTGAGGCCACCAGCCCCACGAAGCCCACCCCGGCGTCCAGGGCGGCGCGGATCACCGCGGCCTCGTCACCGCCGTGACTGGCCACCACCACGGCAGTGGCCCCCGCCACCACCTCGGTACCGGCCCCCGACTCCACGACGAACCCCAGGGGCGGGGCCATCTCGCGCAGCGCCGACACGATGGGGGAGTCGCCCACGACCCCCACCACCGGATCCGGCAGCCGCGGCTGGAGGAAGATCTCCAACGCGCCCCCGGACAGGCACGGGTTCACCACCACGTGCGCGCCGGGGGTCTCCGGGAAGGGCTCGCCCTTACCCGGCAACACCCGCAGCAGCACACTGCGTCGGTCGCGGATCGCGCCCAAGGCGGCCTCGCGCACCGAACCCTGGGCGCACTGTCCACCCACGAACCCCTCGATGGAACCGTCCTGGAGGACGATCGCGCCGTCCCCCGGTCGAACCGAGGCGGGCACCTGCGCCCGCACCACGGTCGCCTCGACGAACGGCACCCTGCCGGCGAGCAGCTCACGGCCGCGCCCGGACACGTCAACGGCGACCATCACGTGGCCCCCTTTCCTGTCTTCTTCCCACGCCTCAGAACGAGGGCTCGGCCCGACCGTTCATGGCGTCCCACACCCGGGAGGGGGTGAGTGGCATGTCGGCGTGGCGCACACCGAACGGCTTCAGCGCGTCCACGACCGCGTTGACCACCGCCGGCGGCGAACCCACGGTCGCGGACTCGCCCACGCCCTTGGCGCCGATCGGATGGTGCGGCGACGGCGTGACCGTGTACCCGGTCTCCCAGTCGGGGACCTCCATCGCGGTGGGCAGCAGGTAGTCCATGAAGGAGCCGCCCAGGCAGTTGCCGTCCTCGTCGAAGGAGATCATCTCCATCAAGGCCATCCCGACCCCGTCGGTCAGACCACCGTGCACCTGGCCCTCGATGATCATCGGGTTGATGCGGGTGCCGCAGTCGTCGACCGCGATGAACCGGCGCACCTTGACCTGCGCGGTGCCCGGGTCGATGTCCACGACGCAGATGTAGGCGCCGTGCGGGTAGGTGAGGTTCTCGGGGTTGTAGCAGACCTGTGCCTCCAGGCCGCCCTCGATCCCGTCGGGCAGGTCACCGGCGCCGTGGGCGCGCAGCGCGATCTCCTGGATGGTGACAGAACGCTCCGGGTCGCCCTTGACGGAGAACGCGCCCTTGGTCCACTCCAGGTCGGCGACCGAGGCCTCCAACATGCCCGAGGCGATGATCCGCGCCTTGTCGCGCACCTTGCGCGCGACCATGGCGGCGGCCGCCCCTGATACCGGGGTGGACCGACTGCCGTAGGTGCCGAGCCCGAACGGGGTGTTGTCGGTGTCGCCGTGCACGACGTCGATGTCGTCGGGCGCGATGCCGATCTCCTCGGCGACGATCTGCGCGAACGTCGTCTCGTGGCCCTGGCCCTGGGACTGCACCGACAGCCGCACCACGGCCTTGCCGGTGGGGTGGACGCGCAGTTCACAGCCATCGGCCATGCCCAGGCCGAGAATGTCCATGTTCTTGCGCGGACCGGCGCCGACGGCCTCGGTGAAGAAGGACAGCCCGATGCCCATCAGCTCGCCCCGGGCGCGCTTCTCGGCCTGTTCCGCGCGCAACTCGTCATAGCCGGCGATACGCATCGCCTCGCGCAGGGTGGGCTCGTAGTCGCCGGAGTCGTACACCCAGCCGGTCTTGGTGGTGTACGGGAACTGGTCCGGCCGGATCAGGTTCTGGGACCGCAGCTCCGCCGGGTCGGCCTCCAGCTCGTAGGCCAGGCAGTCCACCAGGCGTTCGACCAGGTACACGGCCTCGGTGATCCGGAAGGAACACGCGTAGGCGACGCCACCCGGCGCCTTGTTCGTGTACACCGCCGTCATCTTGGCGTGCGCGGCCTCGATGTCGTAGCTGCCGGTGAACACCCCGAAGAAGCCCGCCGGGTACTTGGTCGGCGCGGCCTGGGCGTTGAACGCGCCGTGGTCGGCGAGCACGTTCGTGCGGATTCCCAGGATGCGGCCGTCATGGGTGGCGGCGATCTCCCCTCGCATGATGTAGTCGCGGGCGAAACCGGTGCTGATGAGGTTCTCGGACCGGTCCTCCATCCACTTGACCGGCTTGCCGACCACCAACGACGCCACGATCGCGCACACGTACCCCGGGTAGATCGGCACCTTGTTGCCGAACCCGCCGCCGATGTCGGGGGAGATCACCCGGATCTTGTGCTCGGGCAGCCCCGCCACCATCGCGTACAGGGTGCGGTGGGCGTGCGGCGCCTGGGTGGTGGACCACAGTGTCAGCCGGCCCTCCACCGAGTCGTAGTCGGCGACGGCGCCGCAGGTCTCCATGGGGGAGGGGTGCACGCGCGGGTACACGATGTCCTCGGTGACCACCACGTCGGCCTTGGCGAACACCGCCTCCGTCGCGGCCTCATCACCCGTCTCCCAATCGAAGACGTGGTTGTCGGCCTTGCCCTCCAGGTCGTCGCGGATGACCGGGGAGCCCTCGGCCAGGGCGTTGCGCGCGTTCACGACCGGGTCGAGCAGGTCGTACTCGACGTCGATGAGCTCCAGGGCGTCACGCGCCGAGTAGTGGTCCTCGGCCACCACGAACGCGACCTCCTGGCCCTGGAAGCGCACCTTGTCGGTGGCCAGGACCGCCTGCACGTCGTTGGACAGGGTCGGCATCCACGCCAGGCCCTTCTCCGCCAACGCCTCGCCGGTCACCACGGCCTTGACCTTGGGGTGTGCCTCGGCGGCGCTGGTGTCCACCGACACGATCCGGGCGTGCGCCACGGGGGAGCGCAGGATCGCCAGGTGCAGCATGCCGGTCAGCTGAACGTCGTCGACGTAGCGTCCGCGCCCGCGCACGAACCGGGGGTCCTCCTTGCGGAGCATCCGGCCGTGGCCGAGGGGCTTGTCGTCGACGGTCTCGTGGTCGTTCAGCGCGGTCATCGGACCTCCTCCTGCGTGGAACCGTGGGCCGGACAGCCCTTCGCCTCGTGTTCGGCCGCCCAACGCACCGAACGCACGATCGTGGCGTATCCGGTGCAGCGGCAGATCTGACCGGAGATCGCCTCGCGGATCTCCTCCTCCGACGGGTCGGGGTTGCGGTCCAGCAGGGCGCGGGAGGTCATCATCATCCCGGGCGTGCAGAACCCGCACTGCAGGCCGTGGCACTCCATGAACCCCTGCTGCACCGGGTCGAGTTCGGCGCCCTTGGCGAGCCCCTCGACGGTGCGGACCTTGCGACCGTCGGCCATCGCCGCGAGCACGGTGCAGGACTTGACGGGTTCGTCGTCCATCCACACCGTGCACGCGCCGCAGTTGCTGGTGTCGCAACCCCAGTGGGTGCCGGTCAGGCTCAGGTGGTCGCGCAGGAAGTGCACCAGCAGGAGCCGGCTCTCGATCTCCCTGCTGACCTCTTCGCCGTTGACGGTCATGGTGACGCGCATGTTCAGGCCCTTCCGGTCCCGGCGACGGCGCGGCGCAGCGTCCGTCGGGTGAGTTCCTTGACGAGGTGGCGCTTGTACTCGGCGCCGCCTCGGCTGTCGGTGGTGGGGTCGCAGGAGGCCGCGGCGACCTCGCCCGCCCGCGTGTACAGCTCCTCGGAGGGGGCCCGACCGCGCAGGGCCTCGGCGATCCCCTCGACGGCCACCGTGTTGGCGCCGACGGCGGTCAGCCCCAGCCGGACGTCGGTGAGGACCCCGCCGTCCAGCCACACGGCGGCGGCGACCGCGGCGACCGCCCAGTCGCCGGCGCGACGCTCGACCTTCTCGAACGCGCTGGACCCGCCAGGCCGGACGGGGAATCGGACCTCGACGAGCATCTCGCCGTGGCCGACGGCCGTCTCGTAGGGGCCGACGTGGAACTCGGCCATGGGGACCAGGCGTTCGCCGTCGGTGCCGCGGATGACGCAGACCGCGTCCAGGGCCCCGCACACGGCGGACAGGTCCTCGGAGGGGTCGGCCTGGCACAGTGAGCCGCCCAGGGTGCCGCGGTTGCGGACCAGGGGGTCGGCGATGACCTTCTCGGCCTCGGCGAAGACGGGGAAGACCTCCGCCAGTTCCGTGGACTCCAGGAGTTCCCGGTGCCTGGTCATCGCCCCGATCCGGACCTCGTCGGCCTCGACCCGGATGTACCCGAGCTCGTCGTGGAGCTCGTTGATGTCGATGAGGTACTCCAGGTCGGTGAGCCGGAGCTTCATCATCGGCAGCAGACTGTGGCCGCCCGCGACCAACCGCGCGGACTCACCCAAACGGTCCAACAGACCGATCGCGTGATCCACGCTGGTCGCGCGTTCGTATTCGAACGGTGCCGGGACCTGCATGCGCACTCCTTCGCATCGTGTGTGAGGCAGTGCACACCGCTTCGTGTTCGGCGGTCAACGGCGACCTAAGGCTTCGCTTAATCAGCGAGGTGGCAGGGGGCGGTGTGAAAGGAGTGCATGATGGGGCGCGGCCGAAAACCCGGTGCGCCGAGCCGGAACATCGTCACCGTCGCCCGCGCGGTCTGAACGACCTCACGTGGGTCGCTGCCCGGGGGGTTCTCCCTCGTCCCTGGGGAAGCGCTCGTCACTCGGTGGGTCCCGTGGCGGATCCTGGGGCGCGTCCTGGGGGCGGTCCCGGTAACCCTCCGCGGGGCCGGAGACGGTGGGCCCCTCACCCCAACCGGTCGGATACGTGCGCCCGTCCGGCTTCTCGTTCCAGTACTCGGGAGAGCGGACGGCCTTCTCCGCCTGACGTTGAACCACGTAGAAGATGCCCAGCACCAGGAAGATGGCGATGACGACCACGGCGATGATGATCAGTGGGACGAACGCGGAGAACGCGGACATCGAACTCACCTCCTTGGTCCGCGCCTACCCGGTCACCCGGGTCCTCACCCATCGACGAGGGGAGGAGGGGCCACCCGGCCCCTCCTCCCCATGTACGGACCGCGCCGTTCCTACCGGACGGGCAGGCCGGTGATGGTGCGGCCGATGATGAGCTTCTGGATCTCGCTGGCACCCTCGAAGATCGTGTAGATCGTGGCGTCGCGGTGCCAACGCTCCACCGGGTACTCGCGGGTGTAGCCGTTGCCGCCCAGGATGCGCAGGGCGTTCTGGGTGACGAAGGTGCCCGTCTCGGAGGCGTAGAGCTTGCTCATGGAACCTTCGGCGTTGTCGAAGTCCTTGCCGTTACGGGCCATCCACGCGGCGCGCCAGACCAGCAGGCGCGCGGCGTCGACGCGGGTGGCCATGTCGGCCAGCAGGAACGCCACGCCCTGGTTGTCACCGATGGGTCTGCCGAACTGCTCGCGCTGGACGGAGTAGTCGCGGGCGTACTCGTAGGCGGCGCGGGCGGTGCCGACCGCCATCGCGCCCACGACGGGACGGGTCGTCTCGAAGGTCTTCATGGCGGCTTGTCCCTTGGAGCGCTTGCCCTCCTTGGCGCGGGCCAGACGCTCGTCGAGCTTGTCCTTGCCGCCCACCAGGCAGGATCCGGGCACGCGCACGTCGTCCAGGACCACCTCGGCGGTGTGCGAGGCGCGGATGCCGTGCTTTTGGAACTTCTGCCCCTGCGACAGCCCCGGGGTGTTCGGCGGGATGATGAAGGACGCCTGCCCGCGCGAGCCCAGTTCGGGTTCGATCGAGGCGATCACGATGTGGACGTCGGCGATGCCGCCGTTGGTGGCCCAGGTCTTGACGCCGTTGAGGACCCACTCGTCCTTGGCCTGATCGTAGACGGCGCGGGTCTTGATGGCGGAGACGTCGGAGCCGGCGTTGGGCTCGGAGGCGCAGAACGCGCCGAGCTTGACGTCGTCGGGGGTGCCGAACATCTGCGGCGCCCACTCACCGACCTGCTCGGGGGTGCCCGTCGCGCTCAGGGAGGCGGCGGCCAGGCCGGTGCCCATGATGGACAGACCGATGCCGGAGTCGCCCCAGAACATCTCCTCGATGGCCACGACCATGCCCAGGCCGCTCTCCTCGAAGGCCTGGGTGGCGAAGAAGTCCAGGGAGTACAGGCCGATCTTGGCGGCCTCCTGGATGATCGGCCAGGGCGTCTCCTCACGCTCGTCCCATTCGGCCCCGGCGGGGCGGATGACGTCCTTGGCGAACCCGTGGGTCCAGTCTCGGACGTCGCTGATCTCTTCGGGGAGTTGGAGCGAGAAGTCGGACATGGGGGTGGCTCCTTGGGGTCGGGCAGGGGTGTTACCGGTGGTTACGCATCTATGTTACCCATGGGTAGCAGTCCGCTTTCCGTTCTGTCCAGCCTTGGGGTCCAGGGGTGCGAAAAGCCGCACCCTTTCCCTTGAAAACCGAAAGGACTAGGGTGATGTGTGTCCTAAGTCACACATCGAGGAAGCCGCCCCCAGGAGTACACATGACCTCCGTTCCCGGCACCGCGGACGCCCCCACGAACCGCACCCTTCCCGAACTCCTCCTGAGCAACGCACGCGATCACCCCGATCGCCCGGCACTGTCCTGGCGCGAACCCGGGGCCACCGACTGGACCACCCTGACCTGGGCGCGGGCCCACGACACCGTCGTCGCCCTCGCCGAGGGTTACGCCTCGCTCGGCCTCCGAGCCGGCGACCACGCCCTCATCATGATGGGAAACCGGCCCGAACACTGGCTCTCCGACCTCGCCCTGGTCCAGGCCGGGGCCGTCCCCACCACCGTCTACTCCACCTCCGCCGCCGAACAGATCGCCCACATCGCCCGGCACAGCCGGGCCCGCGTCGCCGTCGTCGAGAACACGGAGGTGGCCGCCCTCTGGGAGAGCCTCCTCAAGGACCCCGACACCCCGTTGGAGCGACTGGTCGTGGTCGAGGGCGCCGATCCCGACCGCGGCCACACCCCCTACGCCATCCTCACCGCGGCGACCCCCTCGGGGGCTGCCGACCGTTGGCGCAACCGCGCCCCGGACGACCTCGTCACCGTCGTCTACACCTCCGGTACCACCGGCGACCCCAAGGGCGTGGCGATCTCGCACCGGCGGGTCCTGGCCCAGGCCGGTGCCCTGGACGCGGCCCTGGAACTCCCGGAGTTCCCCGACCACGTCTGCTACCTGCCACTGGCCCACATCGCCGAGCGCATGCTGAGCGTGTACATGCCGCTGGTACGCGTCTCGCACGTGTGGATGTGCGCCGACCCCACCGCGGTGGTCGGGGTCCTGCCACAGGTACGACCCCCGCACTTCCTCGGGGTGCCGCGCGTGTGGGAGAAGTTCGCCGGAGCCGTCCAGGCGGTCCTGTCCTCCCTGCCCGAGGAGAAACGCACCGCCATCGACCAGGCCCGGGCGGTGGCCACCGAACACGTCGAACGGCTCGAACGCGACGGCGAGGTCCCCGCCGAACTGGCGGAACGCTACCGGCGGGCCCACTCCACGGTCCTCGAACCACTGCTGGCCAAGATGGGGCTGGACCGGGTGCTCCTGCCCTCCAGCGCCTCGGCGCCCATGCCCCTGGAGGTGGTCCGTTTCTGGGCCTCCCTCGGCATCGTGATCATGGACGTCTGGGGCCTCACCGAGTCCGTGGGCGTGGCCACCATGAACGTTCCCGAAGCCGGGGGGTTCCGGCTCGGCTCGGTCGGTCGCCCCATCGAGGGCGTCCAGATGCGTCTGGGAGAGGACGGTGAGGTCTTCCTGCGCGGGGCCTCCGTCTTCGAGGGATACCTGGGGGCGGACGGAACCGTCCGTCCCGACACCGACGCCGACGGCTGGTTCGCCACCGGTGACGTGGGCCGGGTCGACGAGGACGGCTTCCTGTGGATCACCGACCGCAAGAAGGAGATCATCGTGACCTCCGGCGGCAAGAACGTGTCGCCGGCACTGGTGGAGAACACCCTCAAGGAACATCCGCTGGTCGGCCAGGCCTTCGCGCACGGTGATGGCCGCCCCTACCTGGTGGCGCTCATCGTGCTCGACCCCGAACTGGCCCCGCTGTGGGCCGCCTCCAAGGGGATCGAGGCGACGGGGGAGGAACTGGCCGCCCACCCGGAGGTCATCGCCGAGATCGAAGAGGCCGTGATGGCGGCCAACGGTCGCCTCAACCGCGCCGAACAGATCAAGCGGTACCGGGTGTTGTCACGGGAGTGGGGGCCGGAGACCGGTGAGCTGACCCCCTCTCTCAAACTGCGCCGCCGCGTGGTGGCCGAAGGTCACGCCGACGAGATCGACGCCCTCTACGAGGACTGACACCCGGGCCCTGGAAGGGTGACCCTTCCAGGGCCCGGTGCTCAGCCGCCCACGAGCCTCGGGGCCAGCCGCGTCAGGGTGCCGAGTCGGTCGTACTCGCCCGGCAGCGGCTGCACCACCACGTGGTCGGCCCCCGCGGTCAGGTGCGCGGTCAGCGCCGCGGCCACCTCCCGCGCCGAACCCTGGGCCACGAGGTCGTCGATGAGGGCGTCGCCGCCGTCGCCGCTCAGGTCCGACTCGCCGAACCCGAGCCGTTCCAGGTTGGCGACGTAGTTGCGCAACTTCAGGTAGAAGGACATCCCGTCACGGGCCGCCGCCCTGGTCCGGGCCTTGTCCTCGCCCAGGACCACCTTGTGCTCCACGGCCAGCAGCGGAGCGTCGCCCAACTCCTCTCGGGCCTCACGTGTGTGGGCCGGGGGAACGAGGTACGGGTGGGCCCCCGCGGCTCGATCGGCGCTCAACCCCAGCATCTTCGGCCCCAACGCCGCCAGTACTCGGCGCTCGCGAGGCACCCCCTTGCGGTCCAGCACGTCCAGGTACTCGCGCATGCCCCGGAGGGGCTTGATCGCCTCGGGACCGTTGGCCTCCCGGTGGCCCGCGCCGATCCCCAGCAGGAAGCGCCCCGGGTAGGCGTCCTCGATCCTGTGGTAGGAGTCGCCGACCTCCTCCGCGGGAGCGGCCCAGATGTTCACGATGCCCGTGGCCACCGCCAGGCGGGACGTGGCCGCCAACGCGGTCGCCACGGGCTCCAGCTCCGAGGAGGGCGAACCGCCGACCCAGAGGGTCCCGAAACCCAGGCGTTCGATCTCGGCGGCCACGTCCTCATCGATCTCCTGTTGTGGCAGCCACACCCCGTGCCGCCCCAACCTCACCGGTGTCGCGTCCGACCCCAAGGGCCCTCCCATCATCGTTCGATCCGTGCGTTCACCAACCTACGGCGATGTCCGCCTCGGGGCCTCGGCGAAACCCGCGTCGTCCCAAGGGGAACGCAGTATCCTCAAGGACTCGACCCCCTTTGGAGACGGCACATGAGCGTGTTCCCCTCACCCGACGACTCCGAACAGATCATCACCGTCCAGCAGGACTACGACGGTGACACCCCCATGGAGACCCACCACCTGGAGACGGGGGAGTCCCGCACCTTCGGACGTGGTGGGCGCAACCGTCAGGTGGACATCCCGTTGGCCGGAGGCGACCGGGCGGTCTCGCGGGTGGCGGGCGAGATCGTCTCGCACGGGGACCACTGGCGGATCAGCAACCTCAGCCCCACCAAGTCCTACGTCGTGGAGAACACCGAACGGCTCGCCGGGTTCGTCCAGGTCCCGCCGCACACCCAGGGCATGCTGGTGCCCTTCGAGACCTCCCGGGTACTGGTCCCCGGAGGCCAGGGCGAGCACGGGTTCCTGGTGATGGCGCCCGCCGCGTGCAGCAGCGTGCTGGTGCCCTCCGGGGAACCGTTCATGGAGGCCGACACCACCGACACCCACGCCGAACGCACCGACATCCGCAGCTTCCGGATCGACCGTCTGCACACCTACTACCGGGTGCTGGCCGCCTTCTGCGAACCCCGCCTGCGCGACCCGGGCACCCGGTACACGCCCACCCAGCACCAGGTCGCCGAACGGCTGAAGCTGTCCAAGGCCGCGGTCAACTCCCACATCGACTACCTGCTCAAGAGCAAGTTCCGCGTGGAACCGGAGGACGCCCGCCAGGGGCAGGACTGGCGGGTGGACATGCTCACCGAGAAGGCCCTGCACTTCGGTCTGGTCACCGAACGGGACCTGTCGGTCCTCCCCTGAGCCGGCTTTGGATCAACACCACCACGATCAGGAACAGCCCGCTGACGACCTCCTGGAAGGCCGAGGTCAGCGTGCCGACCGCGTTGATGATGTTCTGGATGACGCCGAGCAGGAGCACGCCGCCCAGGGTGCCGGCCACGAACCCGTAACCGCCGGTCAGCAACGTCCCGCCGATCACCACCGCGGAGATGGCCTGGAGTTCGATGCCGATCCCGAAGATCGTCACGCCCGACCCCAACCACAACGCGTTCAGCGCGCCCGCCGCCCCCGCGCACAACCCGGAGAACGTGTACACGGCCACCTTGGTGCGCGCCACCGGAACGCCCATGAGCGCGGCGGTCCGTTCGTCGCCGCCCACCGCGTACACGTGCTGGCCCGCCGTAGTGCGGCGCAGCACCAGGCCGCCCACGAAGAACAACGCCACCACCAGCAGGAACGAGTATCCCAGCACGCCGAAGAGCCGGCCGTGCACCAGCGGGGCCAACGCCAGCCCCTCCGGTACCAGGTAGGTGGTGTTGCCCTCGTCGGAGATCGACAGCATCAGCCCCCACGCGCCCAGCATGGTCGCCAGAGTCACGTTGACTTCCTCCCCGTGCCTGAAGGCGGGGATTCCGGCAACCACCTACCGGTGGTTCGAGGCTTTCACCTCGTCACGGGTCGCCCCGTGGCCTTCCTGTTTCGACGCCGATCGCCTCGTCCGGGAGGATTCCCGTTGAGGTCTTACATCGGCTCCGCAGGCAGATGCCGCCGGTCCGGCGGCCTTGAGGTTGATCGCCGCGTTCACGTCGCGGTCGTGGGTGATGCCGCAACGCTCGCACGTCCAGGTGCGCGCGTTCAACGGCAACCGGGCACGTACGTGCCCGCACCCGGGCGTCGAGCACATCCTGGTCGAGGGGAAGAACCGGTCCACCACGACCAACTCCCGCCCATACCAGTCCGCTTTGTACTCCAGCATCGACCGCAGCTGTGTCCAGGCCGCGTCCGAGATGGCGCGGGCCAGGGTGCGGTTCTTGACCATGGTGCGTACGGTCAGGTCCTCGATCACGACCACTTGGTTTTCGCGGACGAGACGAGTGGTGAGCTTGTGCAGGAAGTCCTTCCTGCGGTCGGTGATACGGGCGTGCACCCGCGCCACTTTGACCCGGGCCTTGGCCCGGTTCGCGCTGCCCTTGGCCTTACGGGCCAGGGAGCGTTGGGCCTTGACCAGCTTGGCCCGGTCGCGCCTTTCATGGCGGGGGTTGGTGATCTTCTCCCCGGTGGACAACGTCACCAGGGAAGTGATCCCCACGTCGACCGACCACGTCCTCAGACGCCGGGGCGGCTGTGATGGTGTCCTGGCACAACAGCGACGCGAACCAGCGCCCCGCCGCGTCCCGTGAGATGGTCACCGTGGACGGCACCGCGCCCTCGGGAAGGGGGCGCGACCACACGATGTCCAACGGCTGGTCCATCTTGGCCAGGGTGAGTTTCCCGTCCCGGTAGCGGAAGGCGCTCGGGGTGTACTCCGCACTGGCTCGCGACTTCTTGTGGGACTTGAACTTGGGATATTTGGCGCGCCCCGCGAAGAAGTTCGAGAACGCCCATTGCAGATGGCGCAGCCCCTGTTGGAGCGGGACACTGGACACCTCGGTGAGAAAGGCCAGATCGTTGGTCTTCTTCCAACCGGTGAGCAGGGTCGAGGTCGCGGAGTAGCCCACCCTCTCCCCACACTGCTCCCAAGCCTGGGAGCGGGCGGCCAACGCCTTGTTGTAGACCAGGCGCACACACCCGAACGTGCGCGACAGCTCCGCTGCCTGCACGTGGGTGGGATAGAAGCGGTACTTGAACGCCCGCTTCACGGTCTTCCTGGCCATGGATCATGTTTTAGCAGCCTGAAGGCCGGTACACACCCCGAACATGGAAAGAAGAAGGTGTTTCCTCCCCGCCCACCCGGGGCAAGGTGTCGAGTCTCACCTTCCCTCACCCCCGTCCGGCCCTTGGGCGATCGCCGCCATCAGGGCGTCCTCGGTGACCTGAGCGCCCGCCAACTCACCCACCACCGCACCGTCCTTGAGCACCACCACACGATCGGCGCCCGCCACCAGTTCCTCCAGGTCCGAGGAGATGAGCAGTACGCCCAACCCCTCCTCGGCGAGCTCGTCGACCAACCGCTGCACCTCCGCCTTGGCGCCCACGTCGATCCCGCGCGTGGGTTCGTCGAGCAGCAACACCTTGGGGTTGAGCGCCAACCAGCGCGCCAACAGAACCTTCTGCTGGTTGCCGCCGGACAGCTCCTCCACCTTCTGGTGCGGGCCCACGGCCTTGATGCGCAGGCGTTCCATGAACACCCGCACCACCTCGTCCACCCGCTTCTCCGACACCAGCCCGAACCGGCTCAACCGAGGCATCGCGGCCAGCGCGATGTTCTCCCGGATGGACAGCCCCGGCACGATGCCCTCGTGCTTGCGGTCCTCCGGCAGCAGACTCACCCCGGCTCGGATCGCGGCCGGGACGGACGAACCGCGCTTGAGCGGGGTCCCCACCACCGACACGCTCCCCGCGTCCAGCGGCAGGGCCCCGGCGATCGCCTTCGCGGTCTCGGTGCGCCCGGATCCCAACAGGCCGCCGAGCCCGACGACCTCGCCGGGACGGATGGTCAACGACACCTCGCGCAACCGGTGCCGGGCGGTGAGCCCTTCGGCCTCCAAGGCCGGGGTGCCCGCCCACGCCTCCCGTTCACCGGAGAAGGTGGTGGCGCCCTCGCGCTCCACCCGCTCCATGTCCCGGCCCAACATCAGGGACACCAACCGCAACCGACTCAGGTCGGCCATCGCACCGGTGTGCACCGCGCGACCGTCCCGCAGCACGGTCACCCGGTCGCACATCCGGTACAGCTCGTCCAACCGGTGACTCACGTACACCACGGCCACGCCGTCCTCACGCAACCGGTCGATCACCCCGAACAGGGTCTCGACCTCTCGCGGCTCCAACGACGACGTGGGCTCGTCCATGACGACCACACGGGCGTCGGCCGACACCGCGCGCGCCAACGCCACCATCTGCCGGGCGCCCATGGACAGTGAACCGAGCGGGCGCCGCACGTCCACGGCCACCCCGTATCCGCGCAGCGTCTCGGCGGCCCGGTGATGCATGCGCGTGAAGTCGATCAGCCCGAACCGCTTGGGCTCACGCCCCAGATACAGGTTGCGGGCCACGCTCAGCAACGGCAGGAGGTCGACCTCCTGGTAGATGGTGGCGATCCCGGCGCGCTGCGCGTGCAGAGGGGTCGTGAAGCGGGCGGGTTCGCCGTGGTGCCACATCTCCCCGCCGTCGGGACGGTACACGCCCGTCAGCACCTTGATCAGGGTGGACTTGCCGGCGCCGTTCTCACCGACCAGCGCGTGGACCTCACCGGGCCGCAGGGTGAGGTCCACCCCGTCCAGGGCCAGGACACCCGGGAACCGTTTGGTCAGCCCGCGGGTGTCCAGGACCGGACTAGTACGCATTGCCGAGTTCCTCCTCGGCGTTGGCGGCGTCGTACTCGCGGTCGGTGATGATGAGGTTCGTCCCGACCTCCTCACCGGCGCCGAACGCCTCGGCGGCCTCGAACGCCAGTGGACCGAACCGCGGGTTCGACTCGATCACCGCGGAGATCCACCCGTCGACGATGTGCTCCACCGCCGCCTCCGTGCCGTCCACGGTGACGATCGCGACGTCACCCGGTGCCTTGCCCGCGCCGTTGAGCGCGGTCACGGCACCGATGCCCATCTCGTCGTTCTGCGCGTAGATCCCGTCGATGTCCGGCTCGGTCTGGATGAGCTGCTCGGTCACCGACTGGCCGCCCTCACGGGTGAAGTCGCCGGACTGCTCGAACACGATCTCGATGTCGGGCGCCTCGGCCTCCAACCGCTCCACGAACCCGTCGGTGCGGTCCGTGGTGACGTTGTTGCCGGGCGCGCCCAACAGGATGGCGACCTCGCCCTCCCCACCGAGCGTGTCGATCATCTGGTCGGCGGCCCGTCGGCCCTGCTCCACGAAGTCCGAGCCGATGAAGGTGACGAAGTCGGCGCAGGCGGTGCCGTTGATGGGCCGGTCGATGGTGATGATCGGGACCGAGGCGGACTCGGCCGCGTCCAGGACCGGCTTCCACCCGTCGGAGTTGAGCGGGGCGATGATGAGCACCTCCGCGTCCTGCGACATCAGGTCCTGCACGTCGCTGATCTGCTGGGCGAAGTCCGACTGGGCGTTGGAGGTGATGAGGTCGACGCCGCGCTCCTCGGCCTCGTCTTTGATCGACTGCGTCTCGGTGATCCGGAACGGGTTGGACTCGGCCTCGGACTGGGAGAACCCGACCGTCTTGTCGGTCAGGTCGAACGCCTCGATGCCGTGATCGGCGGCGCTACAGGTCTCGTCGCCACTGGCGGCCTCGTCCAGGACCTGGGCCTGGCCCTCGCCGCCGCCCTCGTCCGCCGCCGATGGGGCGGTGTCGTCCTCTCCCCGGGCGCAGCCGGTGGCGGCCAGGGTCAGGGCGGCGCACACGGCCGCGGTGGTGAGCAGGGCGCGGCGTGGGCCGCGAGGGGGGATGGGGTGCTGTTCGTTCATGGTCGTTCTCCGCCGGTGCGTCGGATCAGGGGGTCCAGGGGTCTTCGACGGACCAGGTCACGTCGTGGTCGTAGTTCTCGGAGGTGTCGCGGTCCTCCCCGGCGCCGCCGGCCCCGGACAGCCACAGCTCGGACTCGTAGTGGCGCAGATACCGGTCGGGGAAGTTGTAGGAGCGCAGGGAGACGCCCTCGCCGCCGAGACCGGGGACCGCGCACCAGGTGGCGTCCTGGGCGAACAACGTGCTGTCGTCGGAGGGATCTCGGTGGACCCGCGACTCCTTGTGCCGCAGGTACTCGCCCGGGAAGTTCACCGACTCCACGGACACGCAGGTGTCGTCGGCGAGGCCCGGCACGAAACGCCAGGTGGCGTCGGCGCGGGTCTCCTCGGAGCTGGAGCCGTCGACCGGGGTGGTCACGCCCAGCCCCTCGGAGTGGGCCAGGTAGCGGTCCCGGTGGTCGGGTGTGGTGACCCGCAGCGACAGGTTCTCCTCCACCGGTACCTCGGCGACCCCGCCGACCGGCTCACCGGACAGCAGTTGCTCGTGCGCGGCGGCGATGACCTCCGGATCGACCTTCAGTACCCGCCGGTCGTAGGTCCAGAACCCGTTGAGTTCGGTCTCCACGTCGGTGATCTCGGTGTAGATCGCCCCCGAGAGCCCGTGCGTGCGTTCCAGGCGCTGCACGCCCGCCATCAGACCGGAGTATCGGGTGGCCAGCGACTCCCCGTCGGTGATGTCCTCGTAGCCGAACCCGTCGCCCGGGCTCCACTCGTGGCCTTCGACGGGCAGGTTGTAGCCGCCGAACTCTCCCAGCACGGAGGCGCGATGCTCCTCGGCCGGGGCGGGGTCGCCGGGGCCGACGTAGATGTGGGAGTCGACGATGTCGCCGTTGCCGGTGTCGTGCCAGCCCGAGGCGCCGGTGACCAGGCGGGAGGGGTCGGAGTCCTTGACGTCCTGGGTGATCCGGGCGTCCTCGTCGTACTGGCCCCAGGCCTCGTTGAACACGATCCAGTTGACGATCGACGGGAAGGAACGGTGTTCGTCCACCAGGGCGCGCAATTCGGTCTCGAAATGCTCACGCCCCTCCTGGCCGGGGTCGCCGGACATCGACGGCATGTCCTGCATGACCATCACACCGAGCCGGTCGGCCCAGTAATACCAGCGGTCCGGTTCCACCTTCACGTGCTTGCGGATGGTGTTGAAGCCCAGGTCCTTGTGCGACTCGATGTCGAAGCGCAGGGCCTCGTCGGTGGGCGCGGTGGAGATGCCGTCGGGCCAGTAACCCTGGTCCAGGGTGCCGACCTGGAAGACGTACTCGCCGTTGAGGAGGGGGCGGGTCACCCCGTCGACCCGTCCCACCTCGATCGAACGCATACCCGTGTAGCCGGCGACCCCGTCGCCCGAGTCCAGTGTGACGTCGACGTCGTACAGGTAGGGGTCGTCCGGGCTCCACAGGTGCGGGTCGGGGACGTCCACGGTGATCGCGGAGTTCGTCGCGCCGGTGGCCGAGCCGACCTCCGCGCCCTCGGCGTCGCGGACCGTCACCGTGGCGGTGGAGTCGTCGGAGCCGGCCGCGTTCACGACCACGTCCAGTCGTTCGCCGGGCACGTCCGGGGTGATGTCCAACCGGGTGACGTGGGTTTCGGGGACCGGCTCCATCCACACGGTCTGCCAGATACCGGTGTGGGTGGTGTACCAGATACCGCCGGGCTCCAGGCGCTGCTTGCCCACCGGCTGTTCACCCGCGTCGCCGGGGTCGTACACCCCGACGATGATCTCGTTCTCGCCCTCTCGGAGGGCGTCGGTGACGTCGAAGGAGAACTTGTCGTAGCCGCCGGTGTGCGAGCCCACGGAGGTGCCGTTGACCCACACCCGAGAGTCCCAGTCCACGGCGCCGAAGTTCAGCAGGACCCGGTCGCCGTCCCAGGAGTCGGGGACCTCCACGCTGCGCCGGTACCAGACCCGGTCGTGGTGTTCCTGTACGCCCGACAGCGCGGACTCGATCGGGTAGGGGACGAGGATCTCGCCGTCCAGGTCGGTGTCGAACGGGGGCTCCTCGCCCTCCTCCGCGGGCGCCCACTGCCAGGTTCCGTTGAGGTTCTCCCAGTCCTCGCGGACCATCTGCGGGCGCGGGTAGTCCGGAAGGGCGTTGTCGGGGGAGACCTCGTCGGTCCAGGGGGTCGTCAAAGGGAGTTCGGGTCGCGCGCCGGCGGGGGAGGCCGACAGCGCGGAGAGGGTCAGGATCGCGGCCAGAACGGGGGCGGTCGCTCGGACCCATGGACGTCGGCCGGGGATGGGGGTGCTGACGGGGGGTTGTCGCATGTGGGTTCTCCGTGTCGAGGTGCGGGCCGTGAGTGGTCCGCGCATTTACAACGTGGGAAACCTGACTTGGCGATGATGAGAACACGAACCGAGGGCTCTGTCCAGACCCTTAATCGAAACTCATGGAACACCGATGTGACAGCGGAATCGGGCTCCCCGGCACGGCTGGGCAGGGCCGGCACCCGTGTTGTATAACGATGGAAAGGACACCGAACAAAGGTCACCGATCCCGGGCGCCCCGTCCGGCGGAGGAGGAGCGCGTGGGTATCAGCCTGAAGGACGTCGCACAGCGGGCGGGGGTGTCGATCAAGACGGTGTCCAACGTGGTCAACGGCTACCGGCACGTCACACCCCAGACCCGCCAGCGCGTCCAGCGGGTCATCGACGAGCTCGGATACCGGCCCAACCTCACCGCGCGCCACCTGCGCAAGGGGCGGACCGGGATGATCGCCCTCGCCCTGCCCGAGCTCGGCAACCCCTACTTCGCCGAACTCGCCGACGCCGTCATCGAGTACGCGGGCGGCCTTGAGTACATCGTGCTGCTCGATCACACCGGCGGCCGTCGCGACCAAGAGGTCCTGTTCGCCCAGGGGTTCCGCGCCAGGGTCATCGACGGACTGATCCTCAGCCCCATCGAACTGGAGAACGAGGACCTGCTCGCCCGCGACAGCGACGCGCCCCTGGTCCTGCTCGGTGAACGTCAGTACGACGCCCCCTACGACCACATCGCCATAGACAACGTCGCGGCCGCCCGCACCGCCGCCGCCCACCTGGTCGAGCTCGGCCGCCGCCGAATCGCCTTCCTCGGGGCACGCCACGGCCGTGCCCGCCAGACCGCCCACCTGCGACTCCAGGGATGGCGCGAGGTCATGTCCGAGACCGGGCGCCCCACCGGCGAGGAGTTCATCGCGGTCACCGACGGCTACACCCGCGAGGACGGCGCCCAGGCCATGGCCCGCCTCCTGGACTCAGGGATCCGCCCGGACGCGGTGTTCTGCTACAACGACCTCATCGCCATAGGCGCCATGCGCACCCTCGGTACCCGTGGCCTGCGTGTCCCCGAGGACGTCGCCGTGGTGGGCTTCGACGACATCGAGGACGGGCGCTACTGCGCCACCACCCTCACCACCGTCGCCCCCCACAAGCGCGGCATCGCCCGCGCGGCCACCGACGCCCTACTGGAACGCCTCGCCGCCGGCACCGGCAACGCCATCGAACCGAGGCGGCTCCAGCCGGGCTTCGCGTTGATCACCAGGGAGAGCACCGCCGGCAAACCCTGACCGGGTCGGTGCCACCGACGTCACATGGGGTGGAGGTGGAGGGCGGCCTCGGCGCGCACGCATTCGGTGATCCGGTCGAGCAGGGGCGAGCGCAGGTTCCAGCGCTGCCAGAACAGTCGCACCTCCACCGGGTGTTCCGGGGCCAGGGCCACCAGCCGCCCGCTCTCCAGGTGCGCCCGGCACTGCTGTTCGGGGACGGCGCCCCAACCCAGGCCCAGCAGCACCGTGCGAGCGAAGTCCTCCGAGGCCGGGATGTAGTGGCGCGGCCCCGTCGAGCCCTCACCGGTCAGGTCCCGTAGGAAACGGTCCTGGAGTTCGTCCTTGCGGTCGAAGTTCACCACCGGCGCCGCGTTGAGCCCTTCGACCCCGCGCAGCCCGTGGCGTTGGGCGAACTCCGGGTGGCACACCGCCTGGTAGCGCATCACGCCCAGACCCCGGACCGAACATCCCTGCACCGCCTCGGGGGTGGAGGTCACCGCGGCCATCACCGAACCCGAACGCAACAGGCTCGTGGTGTGCTCCTCGTCCTCGCGGTGGATCTCGAACACCGCGCCGAGTTCGGCCGGCAGTTCGGCGAGGGCTTCGAGGAACCAGGTGGACAGGCTGTCGGCGTTGACCGCGAGCGGCACGTGGTCGCGCCGCTCCTCTCCGCCCTGGCGCAGTTCGGACAGCACCTCCTGGTCCAGCAGCAACACCTGACGTGCGTAGCGCAGCACCGCGTCGCCGGCCTCGGTCGGGGTGACCGGGTTGGTTCGCCGCACCAGTACCTTGCCGGCGCTCTGTTCCATCGCCCGGATCCGCTGCGACACCGCCGACGAGGTCACGTGCAGCCGTTCGGAGGCGGCCTCGAAGGTGCCCTCGTCGATCAGCGCGGTCAGCGTGCTCAGATGGTCGAACTGGAACGGCATCCGCGGCCTCTCCTAAGCGTCCCTTAAGCCTTCTAAGAAACTTTAGCTTTACTGCGGACCCGTGGTCGGGGGAGGCTACCGGACGTGAACGAAACGCTCCTTCCCGCACTTCTCGGCCTGGGCACCGGGCTCGCCCTCATCGTCGCGATCGGCGCGCAGAACGCCTACCTCCTGCGCCTGGGCATCGACGGAAACCCCCGCACGGTTCTGGCGGTGGTCCTGGTCTGCGCGTTCTCCGACGCGATCCTCATCGCCGCCGGTGTGGTCGGCATCGGCGGCCTGGTCCAGGCCATGCCCGCCGCGCTCGTGGTGATCCGGATCCTCGGCGCGGGCTTCCTCATCGTGTACGGGTTGCTCGCCGCGCACCGGGCACTGAAACCGGGAGCGGCGCAGACGCTGGTTCCGGCGGGGCCGGAGCCCGAACCCGTGCGGGACGGCGGCGCGGTGACCACACTGCGAACCGGCACCCGTACGCGCTCTGCGTCGAGTGCCGCCGTCCTCACCGCGCTGGCCCTGACCTGGCTCAACCCCCATGTGTACCTGGACACCGTGGTCTTCCTGGGCTCGCTCGCCAACCAGCAGGTCGGCGACGCCCGCTGGTGGTGGTCGGCCGGGGCGTTGACCGGCAGCTTCGTGTGGTTCTTCGCCTTGGGGTTCGGGGCCCGGCTGCTGCGTCCCTTCTTCGCGCGCCCCGGCGCCTGGCGGGCGCTGGACGGGATCATCGCCGTCCTCATGCTCGCCCTGGGCGTCCGCCTGGCCCTCGGCGTCTGAGCGTTCGTCGACTCAGTGCCCGAAGGCCCCCGCGCTCACGACGAGGACCGGTTCTCGCCCGTGCTCCGGACGCGATAGGCGCGTGCCTGGATTCCGTACAGCTCGGCGTAGCGCCCATCGAGTTCCATGAGGTCGTCGTGGGTTCCCCGCTCGATCACCCGTGCCCCGTCCAGGACGACGATGAGGTCGGCCATGCGCACGGTCGAGAACCGGTGGGAGACCAAAAGCGTGAGATGGTCCCGGCCGCGGAGGGCGCGGGCGCGTTCCGCGTACCGCTCGAACAACAGGTGCTCGGTCTCGGCGTCCAACGCGGACGCGGGTTCGTCCAGGAGCAGCAGCAGGGGGTGGTCGCGCATGTAGCCGCGGGCGAGCGCGACCTTTTGCCACTGGCCCTCGGACAGCTCCACCCCTTGGGCCCACGTGTTGCCCAGCTGTGTACTCAGTCCTCGGGGGAGCCGCTCGACGAGGGCACCCGCGTCCGCGCGCTCGACGGCCCGCTCGACCGCGTCCTCCTCCTCGGCCCGGGGCAGGTCGCCGAGGCCGATGGAAAGACGCAGCGGGTACTCGAAGCGGGCGAAGTCCTGGAAGGCGCCCGACAGCCGCTCGCGCCATGTGTCGGCCGCCATGCCGGCCAGGTCTTGCCCGTCGACGAGGATCCGCCCGGAGTCGGGTTCGTACATCTTGGCCAGTAGCTTGACCAGCGTGGACTTGCCCGCCCCGTTCTCGCCGACCACGGCCACCACCGCGCCCGCCGGCAAGTGCAGCGAGACCTCCTCCAGGACGGGTCGGTCCGTCCCCGGATAGCGGAACGACACCCGGTCCAGGGTGATCCCGCCGCCCACCCGCTCCGGCGCGGACACGACGCCCCGTCGCTCGGCGGCCGAGGCCAGTTCCTCCAGCCACAGCAGGCGGCGGCCCCCTTCCAACCAGATGGTGCGCAGGAAGTGGACCTGGCCCAGGATGTGGCCGATGTACTGGGCCAGTCGGCTCCCGGCGGTGAGCAGCAGGACCACCTGGGCCGCCGAACCGGTACCCAGGGACACCCAGACCAGCGCGCACACGAACGCGCCGGCGAAGACCGTCAGCGCCGCCGCCTGCCACGCGGCGGTGACCCACCGGGCCCGCGCCATGATCCGATGGCGCGCCTCCCAGGCCCGGTGACGACCTTCCCGAACCCGCTCCCGTGCTCGACCGACACGGAGTTCGCGCCCGGGTGAGGCCTTCGTGCCGAGTAGGAAGAAGTGCCGCGCCAAACGCTCGTGGTGGCCGACCCTTTCCTCCAAGGCGTGCTCCGCCCCTCCGCGCCAGTGGGAGACCAGGCTGGTGGGCACGGCGAACAGGCACAGCAGACCGAGCAGGGGATGGATGGTCATCAGCAACGCCGTGGTCAGGGCCAGGCGCAGGATGGCGCCCACCGCCTTGAACAGGTACTGGTAGACCTCGCTGAGCGTGTCCGCGTGGTCGCGCAGGAGTTGGGCGCGGTCGACGTAGGTGGGGCGTTCGTGGTGTTCCAGGGAGGGGATGCCGCCCTGCAACCGGACCACGTGCGCTTCCATGAACACGGCGGCGCGGTCGGCGAAGCGGCGGTCGGCCCGCTCGCTCACCACGCGCAGCAGCCAGCTCAACGCGGCCAGCGCGCCCAAGGCCACCGCGGCCACGACCATGTGGCTCCCCGCACCGGAGATCACCGCGTCGATGAGCCAGGCCAGGGCGATGGCGATCAGGACGTCGGGCAGGGCCGCGCCGACGGTCGTGACGAACGCGACGGCGATGAGCCCGGGGGAGGCCGCCCAACCCAGGCGCAGCGTTCGGGCCAGCGCCCGCCAGGACGAGGGCAGCGGGTGGTCCTCACTCGACACGGTCGGCTCCGTCCTGTTCCTCGTTGAATCGCGCGGCCTGGAGACGGAAGAGCCGCGCGTAGGTGCCCTTCAGCGCCATGAGTTCGTCGTGGCTTCCGAGCTCCACCACCCTGCCCTCGTCCACCACGCAGATCCGGTCGGCCCTTCGGACCGTGGAGAAGCGGTGGGAGATGAGGATGGTCGTGCACCCCCGGGTGGCCGCCAGGACCCGGTCGAAGACCTCGGCCTCCCCGCGCACGTCCAGTTGGGCGGTGGGTTCGTCCAGGACGACCACGCCCGCGCCCTGGTGCACCGCGCACAGCACACGGGCGAGGGCGACCCGCTGCCACTGTCCACCGGACAGGTCGGTGCCCTTCGAGTACCCGGGGGAGAGCACGGTCTCCACGTCGCGCAGGTCCGTGGCGCCGGCGATCGTCAACGCTTCCTGGACCTCCTCGGGGGAGGCGCCCAGCGGGGCGACGTTGTCCTTGAGCGGCAGTTCGTAGCGGATGAAGTCCTGGAAGATCGCGCTGACGCGGCGGCGCCACGATTCCAGGTCCAGGTCCCTCAGGTCCGTGCCGTCCACCTCGATCGTTCCCGAGACCGGGTCGTAGAGCCGGCACAACAGCTTGACCAGGGTGGACTTGCCCGCCCCGTTGACGCCGACCACGGCCAGCGAACTTCCGGCCTCGACGGTGAGGTCGAGACCGTCCAGGACCGGCGCCGACCCGCCGGGGTAGGAGAACCCCACGTCACGGAACCGGATCTCGGAGGTGGGCGTGCCCTCCGCCGGTTCTCGCCCGGAGACCACCGAACGTGCCGCGGCCGTGGTCGACATCGTCCGCTCCACACGAAGCACCGACGCCACGGCGTCGGTGGCCAGGGACAGGGCCCAGTTCAGGCCGCCGAAGGCCAGCGCGCTCGCGCCGACGGCGGCGTAGGCGAAGGTGCTCACCTGCCCCGGGTCGATGGCGCCCGACGCGGCGTCGCGGCCCAGGGACCAGAAGAACAGCCCTCCCGAGACCACGAGTACCGCCACCGCCCAGCGCATCGGTTTGCGTCGTAGCCGGGTGGCGTGCCAGCGCAGCTCGACGAGGTCGCGCCGGTCCGCGGCGAAGCGCTCCGTCAGCCGGCTCGCCAGGCCGAAGAGCCGGATCTCCTTGGCGGCGGGGGAGTCCACCGCCAACCGGTAGGAGTACTCGGCTCGGCGTTGGGCGTCCAGGACCTCGCCGGTATCGCGGTCCCACTGTGAGCTCTCGCGCAACAGCCAATGGGTGGAGAGCCAGGCCCCGCCGACCAGGAAGGGGGCCCACCAGGCGTAGCCGGCCAGGACGACCGCCTGGGCCAGGCCCGCCACGGCCTCGACCAGCCCGCCCGCGATGATGCCCATGGACAGGTGCAAGGGTGGACCGGTCATACCGAGGTCGAAGTCCCGCGCGGCGGTCAACTCGTCCATGTGCGCGCGGTCCTCCAGGTGCTCGACACCGTCGGGGGCGTTCGCGGCGGCCAGGAGCCGGTCGTGCAGGCGGTCGGAGACCTGTTCGCCCAGCAGGGAGCCGACCTGGGTGTGCAGGGGCGTCATGACCTGCATCAGGACGAAGACGACACCGATCAGGATCAACGGCGTACGCAGCGATTCGTCACCGGCGACCGCGCCGACCAGCATGCCGACCGCCACGACGAACACGGCGGGAAGGATCCCCTGGACCAGGATCAGCGCCCACCACGTCACGGTGAGCCGACGATGCGATCGCCACAGTGTGGCGAAGAAGAGCAGGTTCTTGGCAGGGGTCGACACCCTGGGACACCGACCTTGGGGTGAGGGGGCGGAAGCTCGGCGAAGTGGAGCCTACGGCGGCCCCGAACGGAGTATCAATCGATTTTCCCCGCCCCGATACCGCGAACCAGGGTTCGAAACCGGGGGGACTGAGCCTCGAAGTTGCCTAGGATGGACATGATATGCAGTGTTCCCCGCGCACGTGGGGATGGCCCATGCACAGATGGTTCAACGACATCGAGGTCGAATGCCTGTTCCGCACATGGGTCCTTCGCAGTCGCCATCCAGATGTGGAGGGAACGCCATGACCGCGATGCCAGTGGACCCTGAGGGCACTCCTGGGGTGGGTCGGGATCTCACCGGATACGTGCTCGTGCCTGCGAGTTGGGTCGAGCACTATGAGCGGCTTCTCGAAGAACATGACGACGCTGAAGCAGTGCGGATCTCAGAAGATGTGAGAGCCGGCAGAGAAGAAGTCTTCGACCACGACGAAGTGTGGGGAGACGAGGAGTGAGCCGGTACGAACTGCGATACACCCACGCAGCCCGTAAAGGCATCAAGAACCTTGATGGATCGGTTCGTAAGCGTGTGCGCCGAGCGATCGAAGCTCTGGCTGAAAACCCTCGGCCAGAAGGTCGTGTCCAGATCAAGGGACAGACCGACATGTGGCGGATTCGAGTTGGTGGTTATCGTATCCGTTACGAGATCGACGATGATGTGCTCGTGGTCTTGTTGCTGAAGGTCGCGCCTCGAGGTGGTTTCTACGACGACCTGTGATGCGGAGAGGGGGCGCCTCCGAGTCCCGTGTTCGGTGCGCCCCCTCGGACTACTTTCCGAACCCGGCGGCCAACCCACCGAGCAACTGTCTGCGGCCGAACAGGTACAGGGCGAGGATGGGCAGGGACGACAGCACCACGGCCGCCATCAGCCCGGGGACGTCGGTTCCGTACTGGGTCTGGAACGCCCACAACCCCAGCGGTAGGACCCGCGTGGACTCGGACTGGGTCAGCACCAGCGGGAAGATGAAGTTGTTCCAGGCGTTGAGGCCCACGAAGATCGCCACCGTCATCACGCCCGGCCGCGACAGCGGCAGCACCAGACGCAGGAAGACCTGACGGTTGGTCGCCCCGTCCAACGCCATCGCCTCGTACAACGACCCGGGCACGTCGCGCAGCGAACTGGTGAGCACCAGGATGGAGATCGGCAGGCTGAAGGCCGCCGTGGGCAGGATGACGGCGATGAGGGTGTCGTACAGGTTCATCCTGGTGATGAGCAGGTACACCGGGATGATCACCGCCTGGGCGGGCACCGCCAACCCCAGCAGGAACAGCGAGAAGGTCGTGGCCACGACGCGGCTGCGACTGCGCACGATGCCGAACGCCGCCGGGACCGCCACGAGCAGCACCAGGCCGACCGCGCCGAGTGCCACGACGAGGCTGTTTCCCAGGAACCTCAGGAACCCCACTTCGAACACGTGGAGGTAGTTGTCGAAGGTGAGGCTGTCGGGGATGGCCAGCGGCCCCTCCGACATGTAGTCGCCGGAGCCGCGCAGGCTGGTGGCGATGAGGAAGTACAGCGGGATGGCGACGATGACGAGCCAGAAGGCGGCGCCGAGCCCGGACCAGTAGGAGGGGCGTCCGCCGGATCGACGACGCCGCCGGGGAACCGGCCTGTCCTTCACGTTCGGGGCCATGTCAGATGCCCTCCCTCTGGCTGGTCATGCGGGAGTATCCGGTCACGCGCACGACCAGCAGCGACATCCCGGTTCCCAGGACGACCAGCACGACCGCGATCGCGCTCGCGTAGCCCATCTCGAAGGAGACGAAGCCCTGGGAGTACATGTACAGGGGCAGGATCCGGGTGGCGTTGCCCGGGCCGCCGTTGGTCAGCAGAAGGACCGTCTCGAAGTAGGTCATCGACCCCACGATCATCAGCACCGACGAGGCGATGATGGTGTGGCGCAGTTGCGGGACGGTGATCCTCAGGAACCGTTGGAACGGGGAGGCCCCGTCCAGTTCCGCCGCTTCGTAGAGCGACCGGGGCACCTGACGGGCCGCCGCCTGGTACAGCAGCATGTGGAACGGCAGGAACTGCCACAGCACGATGAACGCGATCGCGTACAGCGCCAGGGTCGAGTCGCCCAGGATGTTGCCGTTGAACCCGAACAGCGGTCCGATCTGGCCGGGCAACCCGTAGTGGGGTTCGAGGATGGCCTTCCAGAGCAGGGCGATGGCCGCGGTGGACAGTAGCAAGGGCAGGAAGAAGATCGAGCTCACCACGGCCCGGGACTTCTGGGTGCCGGCCGCCCACGATCCGAAGGCCAACGCCATCGGTGTCTGGGTGGCCCAGCACAGCACGGTCAGGAACAGTGTGATGCCCAGGCTGGATCGCACCTGTTCGTCCTCGCCCAGACGGACCCAGTTGTCCAGACCCACCCACGCGGGGGTGCCGAGCCCGCTCCAGTCGGTCAGGCTCAGGTATAGGACGATCAAAACCGGGCCCAGTCCGAACAGGCCGAAGAACAGCAGGGCCGGAGCGACCCAGACGAACCCGGGCCGCTCCGTGGTGTGGGTGGACCTCACAGGAAGGACTCCATGTCCTCGGCGAAGTCTTCCGGAGTGGTCTCGCTCAGGAAGAGCAGCTGCAGGTTGGTCAGCAGGGCCTCGGCGGCGGCCGGCGGGATGGCCTGGTCCCAGGACTGGGTGAAGCTGGGGGCTTCGGAGACCATGCCGTGGGTGAAGACCGCGAAGTCCGCGTAGTCGCTGCCGGCGAGCTGGTCCTCGATGCCCTCGACGGCGGGCACCTGGCCGGCGTCGATCAGACCGGTCACGTACTCGTCGGAGGTGACGGTCTCCACCAGGAAGTCGACGGCCGCGTCGGGGTTGAGGCTGTCGTTGTTGATGGAGAAGTAGTTGCTGGGGTTGCCGACGACGGCGCCCTCCTCGCCCTCGCCGCCCTCCACCGTGGGGAAGGGGACATAGCCGAGGTCGCCGCCGGAGGCGAAGTCGGGGTGGTTCTCCTGCTGCTGGGACAGGTCCCAGCTGCCCATCAGGAACATCGCGGCGTCACCGTTGGCGAGCATCGCCGAGGCGCCGCCGCCGTCGTAGTCGATGGAGGCGAAGTTGGGGCCGAACGCGCCCAGTTCGACGAGTTCCTGGCACTTCTCCATGGCCTCGATCATGGCGGGGTGTTCCCAGGCGCCCTCTTCGCCGTCGACCACGGCCTGGAAGACGTCGGGGCCGCCGATCCGCTCCACCAGGTAGGACAGCCACATCAGTTGGGTCCAACCCTGGGCACCGGGCAGGACGATCGGGGTGACCTCGTCCTGCTTGAGGACCTCGATGGCCTCCAGCAGCTCGTCGTAGGTCTGCGGGGCCTCCAACCCGGATTCTTCGAGGACGGCGTTGTTGGTGAAGAGCACCACCGGCTGCATGCCGAGCATCGGCACCCCGTAGTAGCCGTCCTCGATCCGGGCGACGTCCAGGACGCTGGGCAGGAACGAGTCCCGGAACTCGGGGTTCTCGTCCAGGGCGGTGGTCATGTTGAACACCTGGCCCTGGTCGACGTACTCGCTGAGGTTGCCGCCGCCCCAGTTGAAGAAGACGTCGGGGGCGTTGGGGGAGCCGAGGGCGACCTGGAGGCGCTGTTTGTAGGCGTCGTTGACGAAGGTGACGAGCTCGGAGTCGATCTCGGCGCCCTCGTTGTAGGAATCCATGGAGGCCTGGAGGACGTCGTTGACGGCCGCCTCCTCCAACGCCCAGACCTGGAGGGCGTCCTCCGACATTCCGGGTCCGGAGGATCCACAGGCCGTGGCCACCAGGGTGAGGGCCAGGGCGGTACTTCCGATCACGCTTATCCGGTGAGTGCGACTCATGGCGTGGACACCGTTCTCTGGTCGAACATGGGGGGCGACCGAAAGCTTCCGAAATGTTTCCGATAGCTTTCGGGATGCTTGACGCTAAGTCGTCCACCAAGAGACGTCAAGGGGAGCACGGGTTTCGAGGAGGTTACGGTGTGGGGTGGCGAAATGTTTCGGGCTACAATCCGCTGAGCGGACCACGGGACCTCGATCCCCGACGTTGAGGAGGCATATGGCGAAGAGACGACCCACCCTGGCCGAGATCGCGGGGGAGGCGGGGGTCTCCGTCTCCACCGTCTCCAAGGTGATCAACGGACACATAGACGTCGCGGCCGACACCCGACGTCAGGTGGAACGATTGCTCGAACAACACCGCTACCAGCCGCGCAGGCATCGGGGCAGGCGGACGGTCGGCCTCATCGACCTGGTCTTCCTCGACCTGGGCAGCCCCTGGGCGATGGAGATCCTCACCGGCGTCGAGGAGGTCACCCACGAAGCCGGGTTCGGCATCGTCGTCTCGGCGGTGCACGACCGCAAACGCAGCCGTCCGGGCCGCAAGTGGCTGGACAACATCCAGGCCCGTCACTCCGACGGCGTGGTCCTGGTGCTGTCCGAACTCTCCACGCAGCAACAGGCGCAGCTCGACGCCCTGGGCATCCCCGTGGTGATCGTCGACCCGATAGGGGACCCCGCGCGCGGCGTCCCGGCCGTGGGCGCCGCGAACTGGGACGGCGGGCTCACCGCCACCGAGCACCTGATCGCGCAGGGCCACCGGCGGATCGCCACCATCGCGGGCCCCGCACACGTGATGTGCAGCCGGGGGCGCGTGGACGGGTACCGCAGCGCCATGCGCAACGCGGGCCTGCCCGTCCTGGACGGCTACGTCACCCACGGCGACTTCATGGCCGGCACCGGCAAGGAGCTCACCGAGGCGCTGTTCGAACTGCCCGAGCCGCCCACCGCGATCTTCGCCGGTTCCGACCAGATGGCCCGGGGCGCCTACGAGGCCCTGCACGAACGTGGCCTGAAGGTGCCCGACGACGTCTCCGTGGTGGGCTTCGACGACCTGCCCGAGGCGCGTTGGGCGATCCCGCCGCTGACCACGGTCCGGCAACCGCTGCGGGACATGGCGCAGATGGCCACCCGCATGCTCATCGACCTGGTCGGCGGCGACGTCCCCGAGACCACCCGGGTGGAGCTCGCCACCCGCCTGGTGGAACGCCACAGCACCGCGCCGCCCAAGGACGCCTGAGCGGGTCAGAGCGCGTCGGCGAAGGGGTCATCGGCCGGCGTCCGACCCGTCTCCTCCTCGGTGACCAGGCAGGAGTCGAGCAGTTCCACCAGGCGTTCGGCGTCCAGGTCCACCCCGGTGAACGCCAGGTGCTGGCGACGGTCGCCCACCACCGGGTCCCAGTCCAGGAGGGCCGAGGCACGGCGGGTCTCGCCGACCAGGTCCAACGCCGCCTCGGGCAGGGCGTGCAGCCAGGGGCCGCCGCTCTCCAACAGCAGGGCGTCGTTGTAGGCGTTCCACACCAGGAGGGTGTCGGTGCGGCCGGCCAACCACACCCGTCCACGGCCGCGCAGCCCGAAGGAGACGATGCGCTCCATCGCCTCGCGCAGGCGGCCCGGGTGCAGGGGGCGTTTGCGGGTCCACACCACGGTGGAGACCCGTTCGTCGGACCGACCCGTGTACTGGGCCCAGACGGGGTCGAGCCGGTTGCGCGCGCGGTCCGGGTCGAAGCGTCCCCCGGTGAGGGCGACCAGACCACCGCCGGGCGGCACCACCACGGCGGCCGGGTTCAGGTGTTCGAGCAGCGCGCGTGCCTCGTCGCGGTGGCGGGCGCCGTGCAACACCAGCACGGTCGGGTATTCGACCTGGTGGGACAGGACCTCGGCGACCGCGCGCTGATCCTCCACGGCGATCCCCAGGGAGCGGTCGGCGAGGTCGTCGTGGCCGGACAGGTCGGGGAGCAGCCGGTCGGAGTCGACCGCGGTCACCACGGTGGCCAGGAGCAGCCTCGGGTGGTCGGCCAGGACCTCGCAGACCCCACGGGGTTCGATCCCGTCGAAGGTCTCCACGACGACCATCGTGTGCTCGCCGCGCTCGGCCAGTTCCTCCAGTGTGGGGACGAGGTCCCGACGCAGGGTGCAGGAGGCGCACAGGTGGTCGAGTTCGACGCGGTCGTGACCCACCGGCCCCCATCGGTCGCGCAGCACGCGGTACACGGTGCCCTCCGCGATGCCGTCGAGGTCGTGGTGGACCGCCAGTGAATCCGGGACCGCGGTGATGAGGTCGTCGACCGTACGGTGGCGGGCGGCGCGGTGGAGACCGGAGACGACGACCACGCGCAGGGGAGAGGAGACGTCGGACATGGGGCGGAACCTCCCAGCGACGGAAACGATAATCATTATCGTAAACCATGCGTGGGTGTCCGAGGACAGGATCCGGTGGCCGCGGAGTTCCGGTCGGGATCGTCCACATCGTCCAAGGCGAACGACACGGCCGACCAGGAGACCCCGCGGCCGTCGCGGCGTCCCGGCGGGGATCAGGCGGCTCGCGCCTCGAACATGGTGGCGTAGCGTTCCAGGGCGAACTCGTCGCCCACCGGGTCCTTGGCGGGCTGGAAACCCAACTTGTTCATGAGCCTGGCGCCACGGGACAGGGCGGCCTCGGCGCGTTCGCGCATCCACATCTCGTACGGTTCGACCTCCGGGGCGCCGGTCTCCACCGACTGCGGCGCCACCGCCTGGGCCTCCCGCACCGTGGGCCGCACCGCCGCCTCATAGGAGAAGTACGCCCGATCGTGGTCGCCGTCTCCGTAGGCGAGCTCACCGGCCAGGGCCAGGGCGCCGATCAGGGCGGTCCCGGGGCCGTGCCCGCTCAGCTGGTCCGGACAGTAGGCGGCGTCCCCGACCAGGACGACTCGGCCCTTGGACCACAGGTTCATGCGCACCTGCGTCGAGGAGTCCACCGTCACCTCGGTCTCGCGCATGGCCTCCAACAAGCGCGGCATGCACCACCCGTCCGCGCCGAAGTACTCCTCCACCACGCGGTGCAGGGACCCCTGGTCCAGGCTTCCCGGGCGCACCGGGAAGCGGTCGCGCATCATCAACACCACGTACAGGCGTTCGTTGTCGGGCAGGGTGGCGGCCACACAACCCCGGTGCGGCCAGGTGTGCCAGGACAGGGAGTCCCGGGTGCCCAGCACGTTGGGCGCCTCGAAGGTGGCCACGTTGGCCTCCAACCGGCGCAGGTGGTTCTCGTCGGGCCCCTCGAAGGCCAGTCGTCGCACCGGGGAGTACAGGCCGTCGGCGCCCACCACCAGGTCGAAGCGACGGCCCTGGGCCCGGGCGAAGGTGACGTCCACCCCGTTCTCGTCCTGGGTCAGGCCGGTGACGGTGTCGCCGTCCATCCGTTCGACGCGGGCGTCGGGGAGGCCGTCGGTCTCCTCCCGCAGTACCCGGACCAGGTGGTCGTGGCGGACCATCACGGATCCGGGGTCGAAGGGAAGGAGGATGGGGGCGGTACGACCGCTGATGTGGTTGCGGATCTGAGTGTGGTTCGCGCCCAGGGCACGGACCCTTCCTCCCAGACCCATGCGGTCCAGGAGTTCCATGCCGCGCCGGGATACCTCGACGTGGTCGCCCTCGGCGCGAGGGCCCGGGGCCGAATCGACGATGGTGGGAGTGAAGCCCTTTCGGGCCAGCCAGAGAGCGAGCGCCGAACCGGCGACACCGCTTCCCGAGACGAGGATGTTCCTGTTACAGAACGGCACGCGATCCTCCGTGTGCAAAGTCGGCCGGGATCATCCACCCGGTCCGAGAAAAGCCGATAAAGGCGGGGATCCACCCCGAGCATCCCCCGTGGGTGCGCACCGCACACGCTCAACACGTGTGAAGACGGGATGAGCGGAGGGCCTCGACGGTCACCGTACCCCTCGGGCGGTACGAAGTCAGACGCGGTGGGTGTCGGCCAGGGCACGCAGTACCGGGGAGCATCCGTGGTCGAGGGTCAACGTGGCCATGTCGTCGCAGCGGGTCGTGCCTCGGTTGAGGATCACCACCGGCTTTCCCATGGCCACGGCGCGCTTGACGAACCTGCGGCCGGAGAAGACCGTCAGCGACGAACCCACCACCAGCAGGCTCGCGGCCTCCTCGACCATCGCGTAGGCCTCCAGTACCCGGGGCTTGGGCACGTTCTCGCCGAAGTACACGATGTCGGGCTTGAGCGTGCCGCCACAGCCCGCGCAGTCGGCCACCCGGAAGTGCTCGGTGCGGGCCAACACCGCGTCGGCGTCGGGGGCAACCTCCACGTCGGCGACCTCCTCGACGAAACCCGGGTTGAGCCCGGTCAACCGCACCGCCAGTTCCGCACGGTCGCTCACCACGCGGCAGGCCAGACAGACCACCCGGTCGAAGCGCCCGTGCAGGTCGATGACGCGCCTGCTACCGGCGGCGTCGTGCAGGGTGTCGACGTTCTGCGTGATGACCCCGTGCACCGCCCCGGCGCGCTCCAACTCGGCCAAGGCCAGGTGGCCGTCGTTGGGCCGGGTCCGCTCCACGTGCCGCCACCCGACGTGGTTGCGCGCCCAGTAGTGGCGCCGAAAGGCGGCGTCGCCCACGAACTCCTGGTAGGTCATGGGTTTGCGCGGGGGCGAGTCGGGCCCCCGGTAGTCGGGGATGCCGGAGTCGGTGGAGACCCCGGCCCCGGTCAACACGGTCGTCGGGCCCGTACCGAGGATCGCGCGGATCCGATCGGCGGCCTTCTCGGCGGCGTGAGCGTGGAGCGTGTCGGTCACGCCCCGAGGATACGTCCCCCTGTCCACCCCCGGCGTGGCGCTCAGGCGGTCTTCACGATCCGGAACACCTCGGCCAAGGACCCCTCCGGCAGGCCGCCCTTGACGGCGTTCTCACCCATCCATGTGCGCAGGAACGGCGCGAGTTCGTCGATGTCGGAGATCTGGCTCTCGTGCGCGGCCAGCGCCGCCAGCTTGCGCTCGAAGACCGGGGTGATGTCGGAGTAGTGGTGGGGGCTCGGACCACCGGTCACCCACACCTCCGGCACGGTCCAGGGGGCCAGGCCCTCCACGTGCAGGAGCTCCCGGTGCGCGTGCGGGTTGCGCGCGTCGGGGAAGACCGCGTTGATCGCGGCCTCGCCGGTGGCCATGTGGTCGGGGTGACTGGCGGCGATGCTGTCCCAGTCGCGTTCGGGGTCGGGGATGACCATGCGCTGGGGGCGCACCTGGCGGATGATCCGGGCGATGTCGCGGCGCAGGTCCAGTGAGGCGACCACACGCCCGTCCGGGTGGCCCAGGAACCGCACGTCCTTCACCCCCACCTCGGCGGCGGCCCTGCGCTGCTCGCCCCGGCGCATCGCCCCGATCTCGGCACTGTCCAGGGTGAGTTCGTCACCGCCCGCCTCGCCGTCGGTGACCATCAGGTAGACCACCTCGGTCCCGGCCTCGGTCCACAGGGCGACGGTGCCGGCACAGGAGAAGTCGGCGTCGTCGGGGTGCGCCATCACGACCAGGGCGCGTTCGGGGGCGTCGGACACAGGAGCTCCTTGTCTTCGCGGGAGGGACCCGCGTTCTCGGCGATTCCCCCATGCTACGAAGTCAGGGCCTGTGGGCCACACCCGCGTACATGTCGGTGCGCGGGACCGTCCCGACCTTCGAGTTCTCGGGGCGCCACCGGGTGGAGGGGACCACGCCGGGCTCCAGGAGTTCCAGACCGTCGAAATAGGAGGTGAACTCGGCGAGGGTGTGGGTGCGGTAGGCCAACGCCGCCCCCTCGTTCCACCGTTCCAAGGCCTCGATGGCGACCGGGTCGTCGGGCATGACGTTGTCGCCCACCACCAGGAAGCCGCCCGACGGCAGATCGGACATGTAGGCGCGAACGAGGTCGGTGGCCTCCGCCATCGTGGGCACGTGTCCCAGGACGCCGATGATCGACAGCGCCACCGGGCGGTCGAGGTCGAGCACCTCCCCGGCCCGGGACAGGACCAAGGACGGATCGTGCAGATCGGCGTCGACGAACGCGGTGGCCCCATCGCGGGATCCGGTCAGCAGGGCGCGGGCGTGGGCGACCACCATGGGGTCGTTGTCCACGTACACCACTCGGGACTCGGGGGCGACGGCCTGGGCGATCTCGTGTGTGTTCTGGTGGGTCGGCAACCCCGTACCCAGGTCCAGGAACCCGCGTACTCCCTCCCGCTCGGCCAGGTGGGTGATGGCGCGGACCAGGAAGGCCCGGCCGGCGCGGGCGTCGACGGCGATCTGCGGGTAGAGCGACACGATCTGGTCGCCGAAGGCGCGGTCGACGGGGTAGTTGTCCTTGCCGCCGAGCCAGTGGTTCCACACCCGGGCGGAGTGCGGGACGGAGACGTCGACGCCGTCGGGGACGGCCGGGCTGCCGCTCATGGGAATCCGATCCGGTGCGGGGACGAGGCGCGACCAGTCTGTCCCAAGCGAGCCCGCCCGGGAACCCCGAAACGCCGAGAACCCCCGCACCACAGGGCCTCCTGCGGTGCGGGGGTTCGGGGTTCGGGATCAGCCCAGGCGGACGATCAGGTCGCCGCCCTCCACTCGCTGGACACCCTCGACCGCGACGCGCTCGACCACGCCGGCCCGCGAGGCGGTGATCGAGGCCTCCATCTTCATCGCCTCGATGGTGGCGACGGTGTCACCGGCCGCCACCTCGTCTCCCTTGGCCACCACCGGGGTGACCACACCCGCGAACGGCGCCGCCACCTGGGAGGGGTCGTCCCGGTCGGCCTTCTCCGCCTCGGGGGCGTTGGAGGCCAGGGCGCGATCCCGCACGTGCAGTGGACGCAGCTGGTCGTTGAGCGTGGTCATCACGGTGCGCATCCCGCGCTCGTCCGGCTCGCTCACCGCCTGGAGCCCGATGAGCAGTCGCACACCCGGCTCCAGGTCGACCACGTGCTCCTCGCCCTCGCGCAACCCGTAGAAGAAGTCCATGCTGTTCAGCACGCTGGTGTCGCCGTAGGAGGCGCGGTGTGACTCGAACTCCTTCGTGGGCCCGGCGAACAGCAGCCGGTTCAGGGTGGGACGCGGGTCCTCGGCCAGACCGGCACGGTCCACCGAGGTCAGCTCCACGGCCTCGCGCGGCTCGCCGCGACCGCGCAGCGCCTTGGTGCGGAACGGCTCGGGCCACTCGCCCGGGGGGACCCCGAGCTCACCGCGCAGGAAGCCCACCACCGAGTCGGGAACGTCGAACCGGTCCGGGTCCTTCTCGAAGTCCTCCGGGGCCACGCCCGCGCCCACCAGGTGCAGGGCCAGGTCGCCGACCACCTTGGAGGAGGGGGTGACCTTCACCAGTCGGCCCAGCATGCGGTCGGCCGCGGCGTACATCGCCTCGATGTCCTCGAACCGGTCGCCCAGCCCCAGCGCGATCGCCTGGGTGCGCAGGTTGGACAGCTGGCCACCGGGGATCTCGTGGTGGTACACGCGGCCGGTCGGGGAGGCCAGGCCCGCCTCGAAGGGCGCGTAGACCTTGCGCACCGACTCCCAGTACGGCTCCAGCTCGTTCACGGCGTCCAACGAAAGCCCGGTCGGGGTCTCGGAGTGGTCGAAGGCCGCCACGATCGCCGACAGCGACGGCTGCGACGTGGTGCCCGACATCGACGCGACCGCACCGTCGACGGCGTCGGCGCCGGCCTGCACCGCGGCCAGGTAGGTGGCCAGCTGGCCACCGGCGGTGTCGTGCGTGTGCACGTGGACGGGCAGGTCGAACTCCTCGCGCAGCGCGGTGACCAGGCGCTTGGCGGCCGGGGCGCGCAGCAGGCCGGCCATGTCCTTGATCGCGAGCACGTGCGCGCCCGCGTCCACGATCCGCTCGGCGAGCTCAAGGTAGTAGTCGAGGGTGTAGAGCTTCTCGTTCGGGTCGGACAGGTCGGCGGTGTAGCACAGCGCCACCTCCGCCACCCCGGTACCGGTCTCCCGGACCGCGTCGATGGCCGGACGCATCTGGTCGACGTCGTTGAGGGCGTCGAAGACGCGGAACACGTCCACCCCGGTCCTGGCCGCCTCACGCACGAACGCGTCGGTGACCTCGGTGGGGTAGGGGGTGTAGCCGACCGTGTTGCGCCCGCGCAGCAGCATCTGCAGGCAGATGTTGGGTACCGCCTCGCGCAGCGCCGCCAGCCGGTCCCACGGGTCCTCGGCGAGGAAGCGCAGGGCCACGTCGTAGGTGGCGCCGCCCCAGGCCTCCAGGGACAGCAGCTCGGGCAGCGTGTGGGCGACGGTGGGCGCGACGGCCAGCAGGTCGTTGGTGCGCACCCGGGTGGCCAACAGCGACTGGTGCGCGTCGCGGAAGGTGGTGTCGGTGACGCCCAGGTTCGGCGACTCGCGCAGCCAACGGGCGAAACCCTCCGGGCCCAGCTCGTCCAGGCGCTGCTTGGAACCAGCCGGTGGCGCCTCCTGGGGCGCCTCGACCAGCTTCGCGGTGGGGTCGAGCAGTTGCGGGCGCTCGCCGTGCGGCTTGTTCACCGTCACGTCCGCCAGGTAGGACAGCAGGCGGGTGCCGCGGTCCGCGGAGGGGCGCGCGGTCAGCAGCTGCGGGCGCTCCTCGATGAAGGAGGTGGTGGCGCGACCCGCGCGGAAGTCGTCGTCCTCCAACACCGCCTGTAGGAACGGGATGTTGGTGGAGATGCCGCGAATCCGGAACTCGGCGACCGCGCGGCGGGCGCGGCTCACCGCGGTCTCGAAGTCACGACCGCGGCAGGTGAGCTTGACCAGCAACGAGTCGAAGTAGGCGCTGACCTCCGAACCGGCCGCCGCCGTGCCACCGTCCAGGCGAATGCCCGAACCACCGGGGGAGCGGTAGGCGCTGATCGTTCCGGTGTCGGGGCGGAACCCGTTGGCGGGGTCCTCGGTGGTGATGCGGCACTGGAGGGCGGCGCCGTGCACGACGATGTCGTCCTGGCTCAGGCCCAGGTCGGCCAGGCTCTCCCCGGCGGCGATACGGAGCTGGGACTGCACGAGGTCGACGTCGGTGACCTCCTCGGTCACCGTGTGCTCGACCTGGATGCGCGGGTTCATCTCGATGAACACGTGCCGGCCGTCCTTGCCGAGCAGGAACTCGACGGTGCCCGCGTTGCGGTAGCCGATCTCCTTGGCCAGGCGCACCGCGTCGTCGCAGATCCGCGCGCGCAGCTCCGGTGACAGGTTCGGCGCGGGGGCCATCTCCACCACCTTCTGATGGCGACGCTGCACCGAGCAGTCACGTTCGTACAGGTGGATGACGCCGCCCTGGCCGTCGGCGAGGATCTGCACCTCGATGTGGCGCGGGTCCACCACGGCCCGCTCCAGGAACACCGTGGGGTCGCCGAAGGCGGTCCCGGCCTCGCGCATGGCGGCCTCCGCCGCCTCGGCCAACGTGTCGGCGGTGTCGACCCGGCGCATGCCACGGCCACCGCCGCCGGCAACGGCCTTGACGAACAGCGGGAACCCGATCTCGCGGGAGGCCGCGATCAGGGTGTCCATGTCGGTGGAGGGCTCGGAGGAGTCCAGGACGGGGATGCCCGCCCGCTTGGCCGCCGCGATCGCGCTGGCCTTGTTGCCGGTCAGGTCCAGGACCTCGGCGGGCGGCCCGACGAAGGTGATGCCCGCGTCCGCGCAGGCCCGGGCCAGGTCCGGGTTCTCCGACAGGAACCCGTAACCGGGGTAGACGGCGTCCGCGTCGGCCTCCACGGCCGCCCGTACGATCTCCTCGATCGACAGGTAGGCGCGCACCGGGTGGCCCTGTTCCCCGATCTGGTAGGCCTCGTCGGCCTTGAGCCGGTGCAGGGAGTGGCGGTCCTCATGGGGGAAGACCGCCACGGTCCTCGCTCCGACCTCGTGCCCGGCGCGCATCGCACGGATCGCGATCTCTCCGCGGTTGGCGACCAGTATCTTTCGGAACATGCCCGATGCCTCCTGAACTCGTGCGGCGCTGCCCTGTCCGGCCTCGTCGCCGGTGGCCCGGCGGGTGCGAGCACTCACCGGGACCACCGGAACCCTAACGATCCGGACCTGCCCCGTTTTCACCTGGGGTCTCTTTGTCCGGCGACTTTTTCGAGGAATTCCCGGGAAGGTTTTCGCTAATGTGAAGAGTTCGGTTTTTTTCGGGATGAATCGTGTGCCGGACCACATCCGGGCTCACCGACTCAGCGGTTCACCGGATGGCCGATCCAGGAGGGCACGTGGTCGAACCGGTCCGGGTCAGGGTTTGCGGGCGACGGCGCCGAACTCGTCCACGTCCCGGGGCTCGCCCACGTCGGTGGGGCTCGGGCGCCATCGCGTGATCGGCACCATCCCCGGTTCCACCAGGTCCAGTCCGTCGAAGAACCGGGCGACCTCGTCCGGGGCGCGCAGCGTCATGGTGACCTCTCGTCGTCGTGCGCCGACAGACTAGGGGAACCGCTCCGTGAAGGCCGCGCGCAGGGCCTCGGTCTGGGTACGCCTGAACTCGCGCACCACCTCCGTCCGCGAGAAGAGCGCGTCGAACCCGTGGAAGGCGCCCGGAACGACCGTGAGCACGCAGGGCACCCCGGCCTCGCGCAGTCGCTCGGAGTAGGCCACGTCCTCGTCGTGGAACAGGTCCAGTGTGCCCACCCCGATCCACGCCGGGGGCAGCCCGGACAGGTCCTCGCTCCGGGCCGGCGCGGCGTAGGGGGAGACACCCGCGCCGCCCGGGAACCGGTTCAGGTAGGCCCGCCAGGCGAACCGGTTGTCGGCCACCGACCACATACGGGTCGAAAGCGTGTCCAGGTCGGAGCGCAGGGTGGTGCGGTCGTCCAGCATCGGGTAGACGAGCAGCTGGAACAGAGGGTCGGTCGGGCCACCCCGGTCACGGCACAGCAGGGCCAGGGCCGCGGTGATGCCGCCGCCCGCGCTGGCCCCGCCGATCGCGATCCGGGCGGGGTCCACGCCCAGCCGGTCGGCGTCGGCCACCATCCAGGACAGGGCGGCGTAGACGTCCTCGACCGGGGCGGGATGTGTGCTCTGGGGTGCCTTGCGGTAGCGCGGGGCGACCACGGTGATCCCGAGGTCGAGCGCGAACCCGATGCTGCGGTTCTCGTCCTGGACGGGGCTGCCGAACAGGTACCCGCCGCCGTGAGACCACAGCAGCGCGGGGGCCGGCCCTTGGAGTGAGCGGGGTCGGTAGAGGCGCACGGAGACCGGCGGTGCGCCCTCCGGGCCGGGGACGGTGTGCTCCTCGATCAGGACGTCGTCTGGAGCGCGGGGCGGGCGCATGCGTTCGCTGGCCCGTTGGACCATGCGCGCCGTGCGCGTACCGATCGGGAAGGGCGGCAGGAAGCGCGCGTGGGCCAGGTCGGGGTGGAAGGGGGACATCGTTTCCTCGGTGGTGGTCAGCGGGTGATCGGTCCCAGTCCGTCGTCGACCACGTCCAGGGCCGCGCGGATCAGGTCCGCCATGTCCTCGCCCTGGTCGTCGTCGCCGGTGCGGTCGGCGAACCGTTCCGCGGCCACCCGCAGCGCCACGTTGATGGTGGCGGCTCGGACCCGGACGGAGAGCGTGTCGGGTGCCAGGCCCGCGCGGTCGGCGATGGCCTCGGCGAAGACCTCCTCGGCGGAGTGGTGCACGTCCAGCCACACCGCTCGGAGGCCGGGTTCGGCGCGGGTCATGCGGATGAGGTCGATCATCGACGCCATCGATGGTGTCTCGGCGTCCTCGGCCAGGGCGCCGGACCGTTCCAGGTGTTCGGTCAGGGGCAGTTCCGGGGGCCAGGTCCGCAGCCGCTCCGTCATGAGGTCGAGGCCGCCGGTGAGCAGCGGGCGCACGCAGCTCTCCTTGCTCGGGAAGTAGCGCCACAGGGTGCGGGTGGAGATGCCGAGCTCGTGTGCGATGTCGTCGCCGGTGGTCGCGGAGACGCCCTTGGCGGTGAACAGTTCCACGGCCGCGCGGGCGATCTGGGTGCGCATGATGTGTTTGCGCCGGTCGCTCATGGGCGGGCGACCCCGGCCCATGGCCTCCGGGGAGGGCGTCTCGGTGCGCGGCAAGGGCACCTCCTCGGTCTGTTCCCTCAGGCCGCCCACTCTATCGAGACGGGTGGCACTCGAAGTATATTTGTCGCTGAGTGACAAAAAGTCCTAGAGTGACAATATCGCAGGCCATCGGAGCCGGCACCCCGCACGAGAAAGAGGGAAACCCCCATGACGGGTCTGGACGGAAAGAACGCCATCGTCACCGGAGGCGGCTCCGGCATCGGCCGCGCCACCGCGCTGCAGCTGGCCGAGGCCGGTGCCCGGGTCCTGGTCGCCGACCTCAACGCCGACGGAACCCGCGAGACCGTCGAGCAGGTCCGCGCCGCCGGTGGAACCGCCGAGAGCGTCGTCGGAGACCTCGGCGACCCGAAGGTGGTGGCGGAGGTCGTGGCCACCGCCCTCGACCGCCTCGGCGGGATCGACGTCCTGGTCAACAACGCGGGCATCATGGACGACATGTCCGCCACCGCCGACGTCTCCGACCAGGTGTGGGATCGGGTCATCCGGGTCAACGTCACCGCGCCCTTCCTACTCACCCGCGCGGTCCTGCCGCACATGACCGAGAAGCAGAAGGGTTCCATCGTCTTCACCGCATCCGAGGCCGCCCTGCGCGGTGGCGCCTCGGGCACCGCCTACACCGCCTCCAAGCACGCGGTCGTGGGCCTGGTGAAGTCCACCGCGATCATGTACCGGGACCAGGGCGTTCGGGTCAACGCGGTGGCCCCGGGCGGCGTCGCCACCGGGATCAGCGTCCACGCCGACTCAGAGGCCATGGGCCCGAACGTCCTGGGCCGCTACATGGGCAACATGGGCCCGATCGCCGAGTCCGGACAACTCGCCTCGGCCATCGTCTTCCTGGCCTCCGACGCGGCGAGCAACGTCAACGGCGTGATCCTGCCGGTCGACGGCGGCTGGTCCGCCGTCTGACCGTCTCTATCCGTCGTCCTTAGGGGCGTGCTCCAGGACGGTGACGGTGCCCTCCACGCCGTCGACCCGCAGCAGGTCGCCGGTGCGGATGACGGTGGTGGCGTCCAGGACGCAGATCACCGCCGGGATCCCGAACTCGCGGGCCACCGTCGGACCATGGGCGATCGCCGAACCCGTGTCGCTGACCAGACCGGCCGCGGTCATGAACAACGGGGTCCAACCCGGGTCGGTGGTGGGCGCGACCAGGATCTCTCCGGGCTCCACACGGGCATCCGCCGGATCCAGCACGACCCGGGCCCGCCCCTCGGCCCGTCCCGGGGCGGCGGGCACCCCCGGGAACCCGCCCTCCACCATGGGTGGGCGCGGCAGGGTCGTGGTCACGTCGGTCCCGTCGGTCAGGAGGGTCGCCGGAACCGAACGTCTGCGCAGTTCGCGTCGGTGGAAACGGCGTCGTTCGACCACCGTCCCCCGATGGTCGACACCCTCGCGCGCGGCCGTCCGGAGTTCGTCCGGCTCCAGGAAGAAGAGGTCCTCGGACCGATCCAACAGCCCGCGCGAGGTCAGCTCCGCACCGGCCATCGACAGCTGACGCCGCATCTCGGCGAACGGCACCAACCACGCGAACTTGGCGTACTCCCGCATGCCCGCCAACTCGCGTGAGCGCCGCATCAGGAACGCCGCGAGCAGCCCGCGTACCGGGCGAACCCGCACGGCCCGCCGCTGCAGTTCCGCCAGCATGGACTCCGCGGCGGTCGCGGCCCGGGCGTGGCGCCGGTCCGGGGCCTGCTCCCCACCCGGTGAACGCAGGTGTTCGGCGATGACGACGAACACCTGGGTGGGGTCCTCGCGCCAACGTGGCACCCCGATGTCCACCTCGGCCGCCGTGCGGTGCCCGTAACGGTCCAGGAACTCCGCCATCCCCACGTCCGGAAGCTCCCCGCGCAGGTACCGTTCGGCCAGTTCCCCCGGTGGGGTGGCGGTGAACAGGTCGTGGTGCGCGCGGGCCCGTTCGGCCATCCGCCACAGCTCCAGGTTCATTCGCGTGGTGACGTTGTGCGGTGCTCCACCGAGGACGGTGTCGGTCTCCTCCCTCGACGCGACCCCGCGTAGCAGGGCGGCCGGGGCCATGATGGTCAGCAGCCCCGCCCCCACCGGCCCGATCACCTCCACCAGGTCCGGGCCGAGCAACGCGTCGAAGGCGTCATCCAGGACCCACTCCACCCGTGCGGCGGCGTCGGCCTCGGCCCCCGGTCCACGCAGGGAACGCCACCGGTCCACGGCCTCGTACGCCCGGGCCCGGGCGGCGGGCGGGTCGATCAGGGCACGGCCCATCCCGAGCACGATCGGGGGAAGCAGGGCGACGGCCATCGCGAGCACGGTGCCCACGGGGAACGACGCCCCAGGACGTGGCGCGAACCGGGGGTCGTCGTACAGGTGCTCCACCGCCGCGCGTACTCGGGGCCCGTACACCTCCATGCTCCGCGCCAACCCGGAACGCGACCATGGGTCGCGCAGCGGCGAGGTGATGTCCACGTAGAGTCGCCGACCGATGCCGACCATGAACGGTGTCGACCCCGCAGTCTCGCCGGGCGCCCCGAACGCCCGCCACCCGTGGGTCCACATGTCTTCGAGCAGGGAGAGCCCCATGGGTGTGAACGGGCGCAGCATGCCCTGCATGTTCCCGACCTCCATGTACAGCCGGGGTGGGTCGGGCACGTCCTGTGGCGGCAACGGGAAGAGGGTGGTGACGGGGCGGGACTGCAACAGCCACAGCCCGCCGTCGCGGTCGTGCGCCCACTCCACGTCCTGGGGTGAGCCGAAGAGCCGCTGGAGTCGGCTGCCCACTGCGGCCAACGCGCGGACCCGTTCCCCGGACAGGCACCCGCCCGAACCCTCGACGATCCGTTCCGTGTCGAGGACGTAGTGGTCCGGTTCGGCCGTGCCGTCCACGACGCTCGTTCCGAGCCCGGGGACGGCGTCCACCACGGTGCGCGAACGCGAACCGGTGAGCGGGTCGGCGGTGAACATGACCCCGGCGGTGTCGGCGTCCACCATCGACTGCACCACCACCGCGATGCGCACGTCGGCCTCCTCGACCTCGTTCGCCTCCCGGTAGGCGATGGCGCGCGCGTTCTCCAGGGAGTCCCGGCAACGGCGGACCGCGTCCACGACCGCGTCGGTGCCGTCGACGTCGAGGTAGGTGTCCTGCTGCCCGGCGAAACTCGCCTCGGGCAGGTCTTCGGCCGTGGCACTGGATCGCACCGCCACGGGTCCGCCGCCCAGTCGCCGGTAGGCCTCGGCGATCTCCCGGGCGGGTACGTCACCGGAGGACAGGGCCGTGGTGGTCACGCAGAACCCCGGTGGTACCCGCTCCCCGGCGGCGATCATCTCCCCGAGGCCGGCGGCCTTGCCGCCCACCAAGGCGCCCATGTCCCGCCGCACCTCGTCGAGGCCGATCACGGTCGCGTCCCGTTCCCGCATGATCACTCCCCCTCGTGCCGCGCCTTCGTGGAGAGTGTTCCCGGAGCATGACCCCTTGCACCTGTGTCAAGGTCCACCACGTCCGGGAGCGATGGGACCGGTAGGGCTCAGCGGCGACCGACCGCGTAGCCGTACTGCACCGGCCACTCCGGACGAACGTCCAGCTCGCGTGCGGCGCGGCGCGCCCAGTACGGGTCCCGCAGCAGCTCTCGGCCGAGCAAGGTGGCGTCGGCGGCACCGGAGGCGATGATCCGCTCCGCCTGGTCGGGCTCGGTGATGAGCCCGACCGCGCCCGTGGGCAGACCGGTCTCCTCGCGCACCCGCGTGGCGTAGGGCACCTGGTAGTCGGGGCCGGCCGGGATCCGCGCGTCGTGCACCATGCCGCCGGTGGACACGTCCAACAGGTCCACCCCGCGGGCCTGGAGTTCCTTGGCCAGGAGCACGGTGTCGGCCCCGGTCCAGCCGGTACGCGTGTCCTCGGGGTTCTCCTCGATCCAGTCGGTGGCCGAGACTCGGAAGAACACCGGCAGATCCTCGGGCCACACCGCGCGCACGGCCTCGACCACGCGCAGCGGGAAGCGCATCCGACCGGCGAGATCGCCGCCATAGGAGTCGGTGCGCCGGTTGCCCGCCGGGGACAGGAACGAGTTGAGCAGGTACCCGTGGGCGCCGTGGACCTCCACGACCTGGAAGCCGGCGGCTAGGGCGCGTTCGGCGGAGGCCGCGAAGTCGGCCACCAACTCGTCGATCTCGGCGACGGTGAGCTCGTGCGGCGTCGGCAGACCCTCGAACGCCCAGGCGCTGGGCGCCACCGTCTCCCAACCGCCCTCGGCCTCGGTCAGGCCGCGACCGCCCAGCCACGCCCGGTCGGTGGCGGCCTTGCGGCCGGCGTGGGCGAGCTGGATGGCGGGGACGGCACCGTGGGAACGGATGGCGGCGGTGACGCGGGCGAAGGCCTCCTGCTGCCGGTCGTTCCACAGTCCCAGGTCCCAGGGGCTGATCCGGCCGTCGGCGCGTACCCCGGTGGCCTCGGCCATCACCAGCCCGGCGCCCCCGGCCGCCCGGGAGGCCAGGTGGGTGAGGTGGAAGTCGGTGGGCGCGCCGGTGTCGGGCCCCTCCGCGGCGGCGGAGTACATGCACATCGGGGCCATCCACACACGGTTGGGGATGGTGAGCGAACGCAGGGTCAGCGGGGTGAACAACGAGCTCACGGAAGGTTCCTTCGGATCGACTTGGGCCACGGAGATCACGATGACCAAAGTACGATAACCATCGTAGTACGAGGATTGTCAAACTATGAGGACTCTCGTACTTTGAGGGGAGGAACCACGGAAGGTCGAAGCATGTCCGAGTCCGCATCCCCCACCGTGTCCGGGCGCCGGTTGGAGCACCCCGAGACCGCACGGCTCCGCCTGGAGACCGTGCTCGGCGCCCTCGCCGACCCGGTCCGGCTGAGTATCGTGTGCGCGCTGGCCGACGGGCACGAGGACATGGCCTGCGTCGCCTTCGACCTGCCGGTGAGCAAGTCGACCTCCACCCACCACTTCCGCGTGCTGCGCGAGGCCGGGATCATCCGCCAGTACTACGTGGGCACCGCCCGCAAGAGCGCCCTGCGCACCGACGACCTTCAGGAACGCTTTCCCGGTCTGCTTCCCTCGATCCTGAACGCCGAGCGGGACCGTCGGGAGGAACACCCCGACGATCCCGCCTGAGCCCCGGAACTACTCCGGGACGGTCGCCGGTCGGTAAGCCGCGATCGGATTCTCCAAGGTCCCGACCAGCCGCAACGCCCCCGACGGGTCCTCCAGGTCCACCATCTGCCGGTTGTCGCGCAGCTGGAGCCGGTTCAGGCACGACAGCGCGAACCGGTCGGTGAACAGGTCGTAGCGCTCGAACCGCTCCGCCAGGTGCGGCACCGACGCCTGGTAGTCGGCCGCGCACTCGGCCACCGTCCGCCAGAAGTCGTCCTCGGTCAGCACGCCCCGGTCGGCGAGGATCCCGTTGAGGAACCGCAGGAAGCAGTCGAAGACGTCGGTGAACAGGGACAGCAACCGCATGTCCTCGGGCACTTCGGCCCGGATCCGCTCCACCTCGCCGGGTAGCTCGACCTCGGCGTCCATCACCGCGATCTCCTCGGCGATGTCCTTCATCAGCACCCGCTCCGGCACTCCGTCGCGCAGCACCAGGATGACGTTCTCGCCGTGCGGCATGAACACCAGGTCGTGCGCGTAGAACGAGTGCAGCAGCGGCACCAGGTACGCGTCCAGGTAGCGGCGCAACCACTCCGTGGGCGCCAGCCCGGACTCGGCGATGAGCGCCTCCGCGAACGAACCTCCCTCGGCGTCGGTGTGCAGCAACGACGCCATGGTCGCCGGGCGCTCACCCGCGCGCAGCCTGGGCACGGGGCTCTCCCGCCACAGCCCGGCGATCATCTTCCGGTAGGGCGAACGCTTCGGGGCGGCTTCGGCGTAGTGCGTGGCGCGGTAGCCCACCGCGGCCCGCTCGCGCAGCACCTCCATCCCGGTGCCGCCGAGCACCTGGTCGCCCTCGATGAGGTCGACCAACCAGTCGTTGATGGCGGGGGTGGCCTCCATGTACTCCGCGGACAGCCCGCGCAGGAATCCCATGTTCAGCACCGACAGCGCCGTCTTGACGTAGTGCCGTTCCGGGTGCGAGGTGTTGAAGAAGGTGCGGATGGACTGCTGTGCCCGGTACTCGTCCGGTCCGTGCCCCAGGCACACCAGGTCGCGGCGGGCCACGTCGGCGGCGAAGGTGACGGCGAGCCGGTTCCACCACTGCCACGGGTGCACCGGCACGAGGTGGTAGTCGGCCGGGTCCAGCCCCAGGTCGACCAGCTGCTCCTCGAAGGCCTCGAACAGGTCCGGGCCCAGCTCGGAACGTAGGAAGGTGTCGGGGTCGGTGTCCGCCGAGTGGGAGAAGGTGGTGCGCGAACGTCGCGCCGCCACCCACACCAGTCGCACCGGCTCACCGGCTTCGGGTGCGTAGGCCCGGTACTCGGCGGCGTCGAACCCGAGCCGCCCGTTGTTGGCCACGAAGCAGGGGTGCCCCTCGGTCATCCCGGTCTCGATGTCCTGGAAGCCGGACCGCGCCAGTTCGGCGGCGGTGGGCTGCCCCTTCGTGATCCGGAACGCGCTGCTCGCCAGGGTGCTGGAGACCTCCTCCAGGTAGACCGGCAGGACCTCCTCGCTCAGCCCGAGCGTCTCGCGCAGGTCCATGACCAGGTCCAACGCGTCGATCTCGGTGATCTCGCCCTCGGGGGAGCGGCGCACGACGCTGTCGGCGTCGATCCGCCAGTGCTCCAGCGTCATGACCCGGGCGGTGAAACGGTACTCGGCACCGTTGTCCGCGAGGACCTTGTAGGCGTTCTCCCCCTCGGGTTCGGGGACGAGCAGCCGTTCGTGGGTGAACTCGGCCAGGGCCTTGCGCACCAGCAGCCGATTGGCGCGGGCCCACGGTTCGGGGGCCAGGTGGTCGACGATCGCGCGCGGGTCGTGGTCGATGGTCATCGGGCGACTCCTCTCATGGCCGTTCGGAAGTCCTCGCGGGTGCAGGTGCTCAGGTGGGCGTCCTTGTCGCTCTCGGCGAGGTGGACGGTGGACTCGATCCGGAAGCCCACCGCCTCGTTGAGCCTGTGCACGGCGTGGTTGCGCACGTCGGGTTCGACGACGACGCGTTCGGTGGCGGGATCGGCGAAGGCCAGCTCCATCACCGTGGTGATCACGGCGAGGGTGAACCCGCGCACCGGGGCGTCGGTGGGAGCCACCAGGAAGTGCATCCCCACATCGCCCGGGAGCGTGTCGTGGTGCGGGGCGAGCTCGCCGTGCGCGGGGGAGTAGAGCTCGGCGAGGAAACACGGCCGACCCTCCCACGAGCCGATGTAGGCGTTCTCGTGCTCGGACTCGTGCACCGACCGGAAGTAACGGGCGGTGTCGTCCTTCGAGAAGTCGGTCATCAGCCAGAACGCCGACTTGGGATGGGTCAGCCATCCGTGGAGGAGATCGATGTCGGCCTCGGGATCCACGGGGGCGACCCGGAAGGCCCCCAAACCGGTGGAAAAGGTGCGACTCATCGCCCGCTCGCCTCCAAGTCGGCCTCGACGGGTGCCCCGAACTCCTGGAAGGCGATGGAGCGTTCCACCGCGTAGGGTTCGCGGCCCAGCAGCGCCCGCAGGATGTAGGAGTTGCGGTAGGCGCCCATGCCCAGGTCCGGGGAGACGAAGCCGTGCGTGTGCAGTTCCGCGTTCTGCACGAACACCGCGCCCGCCGGCGCCGGAACCCCGACGCCTCCGTGGCCGTTGGCGTCGTGCGCGGCCCGGTCGACGCGGTAGTCGCGCCGTACCCGGAAGCGGTCCTCGTCCTCCCAGGCCAAACGGTCGGAGATCGCTTCCAGGAACGCCGGGGCCCGGTACCGGTAGCCGGTGGCCAGGACCAGCCCCTGGGTGTCCAGGGCGAAGTCGCGTTCCTGGTCGGAGTTGCGCAGCTCCAAGCGGTACCCGGCCGCCGTCTCGTCCCGGGTCACACCGATGACCTCGGTGTTGGTCATCAGCCGCACCGGCAGTGGTCCGAGTCGGCTCTTGGCGTACATCAGGTCGTAGATCGCGTTGATGACGTCGGTGTCGATGCCCTTGTACAGGTTCTTCTGCGAGGCGACCAGGCGGTCCCGGGTCGCACCGGGCAGCGCGAAGAAGTGGTCGGCGTACTCCGGGGAGGTCATCTCCAGGGTGAGCTTGGTGTACTCCAGCGGGAAGAACCGCGGCGACCGGGTCACCCAGTTCAGTTCGTAGCCGTGGGTGTCCACGTCCTGGAGCAGGTCGTGGAAGATCTCCGCGGCGCTCTGCCCGCTGCCCACCACCGTGACGCCGCGCTTGCCCTGGAGGCCTTCCTTGGCGAAGAGGTAGTCGCCGCTGTGCACCACGTCCCCGGGCAGGTCCCGGCAGGAAGCGGGAACGTAGGGCGGGGTGCCGGTGCCCAGCACCAGCCGCCGGGCCCGGAACAGCCCACTCTCACCGCAGGCCGTGTCGGTGCTGTGCAGCAGGTAGACGCCCTGTTCGTCGTCGTACTCGACCCTGTCCACCCGCTGCCCGAAGCGGACCGCCTCGCCCAGCTTCGCGGCGGCCCACCGGCAGTAGTCATTGTACTCGGCGCGCAGCGGATAGAAGCGCTCGCGGATGTAGAACGGGTAGAGCCGCCCGGTCTCCTTCAGGTAGTTGAGGAAGGAGTACGGGGAGGTGGGATCGGCCAGGGTGACCAGGTCCGACATGAACGGCGTCTGGAGTTCGGCGTCCTCCAACAGCATGCCGCTGTGCCAGTCGAACTCCGGCTTCTGGTCCAGGAAGATCCCGTCGAGTTCGGTGATCGGCTCGCTCAGGCAGGCCAGCCCCAGGTTGAACGGGCCGACGCCGACGGCGGCGAAGTCGTGGATTCGGGTGCTCAAGGGGTCCCCCCGGTCTGGGCGACGTAGCGTTCGGCGTGCGCGGCGAGCAGGTCCAGGACCTCGGCGATGTCCTGGCGGGTGCTGCGCGGGTTGAGCAGGGTGAGCTTCAGGTACGGGCGCTCGTCCACGGTCGTGCGTGCCACCACGGCCAGGCCCGAGGCCAGCAGGGCCTCACGCGCGTACCGGTTGGCGCCGTCGGCGACCTCCGGGGAGACCCCCGGCAGCGCGCAACGGAACACCAGGGTGCTGAGGGTGGGCCGGGTGACCACGGTGAAGCGCGGATCGGCGTCCAGGAGCGCCCACCCCTCCACGGCCAGGCCCAGCACCTGGTCGAAGAGTTCGCCCACCCCGTCGGCGCCCATGATCCGCAGGGTCAGCCAGAGCTTGAGCGCGTCGAAGCGGCGCGTGGTCTGCAGGCTCTTGTCGACCTGGTTGGGGGAGAACAGCGGAGTGCTGCCGTCGGAGCGGGAGTTCAGGTAGTCGGCGTGGTAGGTGACGTGACCCAGGGAGCGGGAGTCGCGCACCAGCACGGCGCTGGAACTGACCGGCTGGAAGTAGGACTTGTGGAAGTCCACGGTGACCGAGTCGGCGTGTTCGATGCCGGTGAGCAGGTGGCGGTGGCGCGAGACCAGTAGCCCGCACCCATAGGCGGCGTCCACGTGCATCCACAGGCCGTGTCGGGCGCACTGGTCGGAGATCTGCGGGAGCGGGTCGATGCTGCCGAAGTCGGTGGTGCCGGCGGTGGCCACGACCGCGATGGGCAGCAGGCCCTCGCTGCGGCAGCGGCGCAGTTCGGCGGCGAGCGCGTCCGGTCGCATGCGACGGCGGTCGTCGCAGGCCACGGAGATGACGGACTCGTAGCCCATACCCAACAGCGCGGCCGACTTCGCGACGCTGAAGTGACCGACCCGTGAGGTCAGCACCCGCATGCGCGGCAGCAGGTCGGCCAGGCGGCCTCCCTCGCGCCGGTGAGTCTCGTCGCGGGCCATCGACAATGCCTGAAGGTTGGACTGGCTGCCGCCGCTGGTGAAGACGCCGTCGGCCCGGTCGCCGAGGCCGATGCGGTCGGTGGTCCAACGGATCAACCGCTGTTCGATGAGGGTGCCGCCGGCGCTCTGGTCCCAGGTGTCCAGGGAGGAGTTGATCGCCGAGAGCACGGATTCGCCGAGCAGGGCGGGCAGGACCACCGGGCAGTTGAGGTGCCCCATGTAGCGGGGGTGATGGAAGTAGACGGCGTCGTCGAGGTAGAGCCGTTCCAACTCGTCCAGGGCGGCGGAGGGGTCGCGCAGAGGACGTTCGAGGTCGACGGACTCGACCCCGGGACGCAGGTCCTCGGCGGTGGCCCCGGTGCAGGGGCGGTCGACACGGGCGATGCGGTCGGCGATCCGGCTGACAGCGTCGTCGGTGAGGTCGCGGTAGCGGCCTGCGCTGTACGCGTCGAACAGCTGGTCCCTGTGGTCGGGGGCCAAAGACCCGGGCGGATCCTCAAGGGACCTCGCGGGAGAGCTCATGGATCGTCCTCCTGAAGGCGGGCACGCCGAAGAAGCCCGTGGCACGGACTTGGTACGGGGGGATCGGGCAGGTCGGCCTGGGGATGACCAACCCAGGGGAGGCTAACCTAAGTTGGAAACCGGCGCACTGTGATGAGTATTACGAAAAGAGATGTTTCAGCTACCGATAGTCACATTTTCCGAGGTGATCCGGCCCTTGGGCATCCCCGCGTCGGTACCCACCGCATGGAAAACGGGTGGGGCGGCCGGCCTCCCGTGGAGTACCGACCGCCCGTGGTTCCGCTTTTGGGATCAGTGCTTGCGGATCGCCCGCGGCAACACCGTGACCGGAACGGTCGCCCGGTGCAGCACGCCCTGACTCACCGAACCCAACAGCAGCCCTCGCACGCTGCCCCTACCTCGGGAGCCCACCACGATCATGTCCGCCGTCGCACCCGTGTCCACCAGCGCGTCGGCCGGGTCGGTGTCCAACCGCACGACCGAGACCCCCACGTGCCGGGTCTCCTCGTCCTGGACCAAGGCGAGCATGTCCGAGACCATCTCCTGCGACCGCTGGTCCAGCAGGTCGTTCGGCGGCGACCAACCGCTCTGGGCCAGTTCCTCGGAATCGAACGGCAACGGCATCCGCCAACCGTGCACCACGACCACCGAACCGCCCTCGGCCCGGGCCGCCTCGCGCAGCGCGAAGTCCAGCGCGCTACGGGAGTAGTCGGAACCGTCCACGCCCACCACGATCCGGCGCGGGGCCGTGACCACGGAGGCCTCGCTTTCGGGCACCACGACCACCGGGCACTCGGCGCGCGCGGCCAACCGGACGCTCACCGACGACTCCAGGGCCGAACGCGCGGCGCCCAGACCCCGTGAACCCGTCACCAGTAGGTCCTTGGGCCCGGTGCGCCTCAACAGGGCCTTCGCCGGGTCCTCCAAGGCCAGGATGGTCTCCACCGGAAGATCCGGTTCGAGTTCACGCACGTGGGCCTCGGCGCGGCTCAGAACCCGCTGCCCCTGCTCGGTGATCTCCTCGTTCGGCGGGAACCGGGTGGGCCCGGCGTACACCGACATCACCAACGGCATGGCCAGGGCGTGGACCACGTGCAGAGGCCACCCGCGACGCGCGGCCTCGGACGCGGCCCAGCCCAGGGCCCTCTCGGCCGTCGCCGACCCGTCGACACCCACGGCCACCTTCGGCGTTCCGTTCTCGGCCATCCGTGTTCCTCCCCCTCAACGGCGGTTTCCTTCGAGAGTGCCTCATGGGACCCCGCCGCGCCTCTCCAAGGTGGGTGTGGCGCGCGAATCGGGAGGAAGGGCCCAGGTGCGAAGTGCCGCACGACCCACCGGCATCAGGCCTTCCGACTCAGATCAGCACCGGGTTCAGGTTCGGGTTCGTCGGATTCAGGTACGGCCTCAGGAACGGGGTCGGTTCGGGGTGCGGTTCCGGTTCGGGTTCGGGGGTCAGGAGGTGGGTGAGGGTCGCGGCGTCGGGCACTTCGGCCAGGCCGGTGGAGGAGGCCACCCAGAACGAACCGGTCTTCTCCCCGTACCAGACGATCAGGTGTCGGTTGCGGGCCTGGACGGAGGCCGCGAAGGCGTGTTCGTCGCGGTACTCGGCCTTGTGACCTCCCAGGATGGGCAGCTCCTCGGCGCGGATCCGGCGGCAGGAGGGGTGGGCGCAGGTGGGGCAGACCGGGCCGATGAGCGGACCGCGCCGGGGCAGCCCCGGGCGGGTGCGGTAGAGCGGGTCACTGGAGGGGCGGGGTGCGGGGATAGGATGCGTCACTGATCCTGCTTTCTAAGCATGTGCAAGTGTGTGGATTTTGGGATCTGAGGGCCCGGAAGGCGTTGGCGCGCTTTCTGGGCCCGTTTCGCGTCTATGGCGCGATGTACTGCTGTGCTTGCTGGGGTGGGTGGGTCACAGCAGGCTGTTCCAGCTGCTGCCGGACAGGTCGTAGGCGAGGAAGAACCAGACCTGTCGGGTGCCGGTGAACCCGTTGTCGCCCCAGTTGGTGGCCAGGGAGTCGATCATCGCCAGTCCGCGCCCGGATTCGGCGTCGCCGGTCAGGCGTGAGGCGTGGGTGGTCAGGTGCTCGAACCGGTTCGGCTGATCCTTCTGGTCGGTGTGCTTGCTTCCTTGGTCGCGGCAGGTCAGGCGTAGTCCGTTGTCTCGGCGTTCGCACTTGAGGGTGTAGTGGCCGTAGGGCTGCCCGGAGCGGGTGTGGGTCAGCGCGTTGTTGGCGAGCTCTGAGCCGAGCAGGGTGAACAGGTAGCGGTAGTCGGTGCCGCGCTCGGCTGCGCAGGTGTCCAGGAAGGCGCGGACCAGCGGCATGTACTGGACCGAGCGGCCGAAGGTGTAGCAGCGGGACTTGAAGAAGCGGATGTCGTCGGGGCCGGTGAAGTAGTGCCGCTGGAACGGCGGGATGAGTTCACCGAGCGGAAGGGTGACGTCGGGCAGACCGGCCAAAGGTGCGATTAAGGGCATGACGAACAGAACTCCTGTCACAAAGGTGAGGAAAATGGACAATTCGGCGCGCCCGCTAGGTCAACGACCTTCACGATTTCCCGGAGGAGGGAAAGGGGCACGGCATAGCCTGGTCACATGAACCCTGAGTGAGAGTCCAGTCACTGGCTACACTCATAACCATAGCTCGACATTGGCGAGTGTCAACGGGATTATTTAGACAATGTCGAAAAACTTGCTTAGGCTTACCCCATGCATGAGCCTCACAGTCCCACCCTCCGATTTCGGCGCCTTGCCGCCCAGCTCAAACAGGGGCGCGAAAAGTCCAAATTGACCGTTTCTCAAGCCGGCAAGGCTCTGGGGTGGACGTCATCCAAGATCAGCAAGATCGAAACCGGACAAACTCGTCGAATAACACCCAACGACCTCGACAAGATGATGGACCTGTACAAGTTCGAGAACCCACCCAAGCGGCAAGCCCTGCACGAACTGGCGAAGGACGCCAAGAAACGTGGTTGGTGGTCCTCCTACAGGGAGGTCTTCGGGGACCAGGCGCTCCCGGACTTCGAGGCCGAAGCCTCCATCATCCGCAGCTTTGAAGGGCTCGTCATCCCAGGGTTGTTGCAGACACCCGCCTACGCCGAAGCTCTCTTCCAGGGCGGTCGCTACACCGATGCCGAAGACATTGCCCACCGGCTGGAAGCTCGTATGGCACGGCGGGAGATCCTGACCCGCTTCAATCCGGTGCATCTGCGTGTGGTCATGGACGAGGCAGCCCTACGGCGCATGATCGGCAACCCCTCGATCATGATCGAGCAACTGAAGCATCTGCTGCACATGGCTCGGATGCCCAATGTCGACGTGCAGGTGCTCCCCTTCGCCGCAGGGTCACACGCCGCGTTGGTGGCCCCCTTCAGCATTCTGGAGTTCCCAGAGCAATTGGACCTGCCCATCGTTCACGTAGGCACAGTGACCGATTCAGTATTCTTCGAGCAGCCCAAGGATGTCGCACGTTATAGCACCACATTCGGCGACATCCAAGGAACTGCACTGAGCACCACACAGAGCGCACGGTTCATCGCCGACGTGCTCACATTCCTAGAGAGCGACTGATGAGCAACGAGCTGGTTTTCCACAAGAGCAGCTACAGCGGCCAAGAGCCGAACTGCGTGGAGGTCGCGCACATCCCCACCGACTTCCGGAAGAGCAGTCACAGCGGCGTCAACGGCAACTGCGTCGAAGTCGCCGACCTGCCCTGTGGCGCGGCGCTCCGGGACTCCAAGCACCCCACCGACGGACACATCCCCTTCCCCTCCTCCGAGTGGGACGCCTTCCTCGCCATCGCCCGCGCTTGACCCCTCCTCCCTGAACGGACCTCCTCGAACGAACCGCACCGACGCCGGCACCTCACCCCTTTCCGGATGAGGTGCCGGCGTTCTCATCAAGGGGTCGGACCCGGGTGGCGGTGAGGGTGGGCAGCGCGCCCGGGGCCGCTCGCCGCACCCGCCCGTGGACCACCACCAGCTCAGAGCCGAACACCGAGGCCGCCGAGTGCCGTTGGGCGTCCTCGAACAGGGCCACATCGACCAGCCCGGTTCGGTCCTCCACGGTGGTGAAGACGACCCTGCGCCCAGACCGTGTGGGCGGGGTCTGCGTGCAGACCCGCACCCCCGCGACCATGACCCGCGCCCCGTCCGGAACCCGGTGCAGGTCTTGGGCTTGAACGAGGTCATGGGCGGCGGCCAGTGCGGCCAGGTGTTCGGCGTACCGGTCCAACAGGTGCCCGGACAGCTCGTAGCCCAGCACCCGCAGCTCCTCGGCCACGCGTTCGGCGTGTGTCATCGGAGTCCCCGCCCCCACCGGCACCTCCACGGGGTCGGTGCGCAGTGAGAGTTGGTCGTGCGCGCTCTCCACGACGCCGCCTCGCACCAGGGTGTGGGCGTGCACGAGGACGTCGCGCCGGTCCGGGGCACCGGGTGCGCCGGTGACCCCGGCCAGGGAGTCCAAGGCCCCGGCCAACACCAGGTTGTCCACCGACTCGCGGGACAGGGAAGCCCGAGCCAGCAGGTCGCGCGGGTCACTGAACGGTCGCCGCGTCAGCAACCGGTCGAGTTCGGCCCCGGTGAGGGCGCCCACGTCCGACAGGGACGGCCGCAGACCCCGCCGCCCCTCGGCGTCGGTGTCCACGTGCCAGTGCCGACCGGAGACGTTCACGTCCAACGCGAGCACCGCGACCCCCAGCCTGCGGGCGTCGTGCAACAGCACCCGACGTGGGTACATGCCGGGATCGTGGGTCATCACCCCGGCGAAGAACGCCGCCGGGGAGTGCCGTTTGAGGTAGGCGGACTGGTGGGTGGGCAGGGCGAACGCGGCGGCGTGCGCCTTGCAGAACCCGAAGTTGCCGAAGGCCGCCACCAGTCGCCAGGTGTCCTCGATCGTCCGCTCGTCGTGCCCGCGCGCGGTCATCAGGACACGAACCCGCGTCTCGACCTCCCGACGCCCCTGGTCGGTGGCCAACGCGCGCCGCATCGCCTCGGCCTCGTCGGCCCCGCAACCGGTCATGGTGTCCAGGGCGCGCAGGAGCTGTTCGTGGTAGAGCAGCGCGCCACCGGTCTCGGCCAGCACGGGGGCCAAGGACGGATGGGGCAGCCGGGGCGGCTCCGTGCCCTCCCGCGCCCCCAGGTAGGCGCCGACCATGTCGGTGCCCATGGGACCCGGCCGGAACAGGGAGATGTCGGCGATCAGGTCGGCGACCCCGCGCGGGCGCAGTCGGGACACCAGTTCGCGCTGGCCCGGGCTCTCGATCTGGAAGCAGCCCAGGGTGTGGGAGGCGCCGACCATGTGGGCGGTGGCCGGGTCGTTGTCCGGCAGGGCCTCCAGCTCCGGGCGGGTCCCCTCGGTCCGGCCGATCTCCTCGACGGTGTGGGCCAGTGACGACTGCATCCGTACCCCCAACACGTCCAGCTTGAGCAGCCCCAGGTGTTCCACGTCCTCCTTGTCGGCCTGCACCATCGGGTAGCCGGCGCCCGAGGGCTGGGTGGGGACCCGGTCGCCCAGGGCGTGGTCGGACAGCACCAGACCACAGGGGTGCATCGCCACGTGGCGGGGCAGCCCGGACAGCCGCTCGGCCAGCGCGAACAGCTTCTTCACGTGTGCGGTGTCCAGACCGTCCAGGTTCCGTAGTTCGGGGAGTTCGCGCGCGGTCTCGGTGATCCGGGACGCCCGGACCCGGGGGAAGACCGAGGCGATCCGGTCGACCTCCACCGAGGGCAGGGACAGGGCGGTCCCGGCGTCGCGCAGGGCGCTGCGTGCCCGGTAGGTTTCCAGCATCGCCACGGCCGCGCTCGCCCCTGGGTGGGCGGCGATCACCGCGTCGTAGGCCTCCAACCTGCGCGCCGACTCCACGTCCAGGTCCACATCCGGCAGGCCTGGCCGGCTCGGGGTGCAGAACCGCTCGAACGAGAGCCCGTGTTCCAAGGGGTCGATCGCGGAGATGCCGAGCAGGTGCACGACGAGGCTGCCCACGGCCGATCCGCGCGCGAAGCAGCGGATGTCCTTGTCCCGGATGGCCCGGGCGGCGTCCGCCACGGTGAGGAAGTAGCTCGCCAGTCCCATCCGGTCGATGACCTCCAGTTCGTGCCGGGCGCGTTCCTCGGCGGCCCGCCCCATACGAATGGCTCCGTCGCCGACCAGGGAACGCAGCTCGGCGGCGGCATCGGGCCGGGTGGGCAGGTGGAGACGGCCCCAGCCCAGGTCGGCGACGGGGTCCAGGGCGCAGGAGGTGGCCAGGGCCAGGGTGTGGGCGACCAGGCGTCGGGCGCGGGCGGTGTCGCCGCCGCACACCCCGGTCGCGATGAGGCGCATCTCCTCGCCTGTGGCCAGGTGCGCGCGGTCGGTGCGGGGCTCGGGCCGGTACCCGCCGGGGGCGTGCCCGCGGATCCGGTCCAGGGCCCGAGCCACCCCGGCGTGCTCGCCGGTCGGGTAGCGGGCCGCGTTGGTGAGCACCGCCAGCACGTGTTCGTCGTCGGCCAGACGGACCAGGTCCCGGGCGGTGCGGCGTTGCCCTGCGGCGCCGTGGTCGTGCGGGGCCAATGCGATCTCCACACCCAGGTCCCGCCAGGCGCGCAGCAGGTCGCGGGCGCGCACGGGGAGATCTTGGGCCATGGCGCGGCCCACGTCGGAGTCGTTGCCGAGCAGCACGACGAGTCCTTCGTGGTGTTCGGCGATCTGCTCGGGGGTGGCGGCCACCGGGCCGGGGGAGTGGTGGACGGAGGTGACCAGACGGCACAGGTTCGCCCAGCCTCGGGCGCCGCGGGCCAGCAGGACCACCCGGCCGCCCTCGGGTGAGGCCAGGGCCAGGTCGACCCCGAGCGCGGGACGCACCCCGCTTTCCGCGCAGGCGCGAAGGTGTTCGGCGACCCCGAAGAGCCCGTCCCTGTCGGTGAGGGCCAGCACCGGCTGTTCGTCGCGGGCGGCCCGTTCGACCAGGGCGGCGGGCGGCACGGTGCCGTGCCGGAAGGAGAACGACGACGTCGAACGCAGATGCGCGAACACCGGTGACACCCCTTCCGTGACCGGCAGAAGGGGAAGACGCCGTTGTCGAACCTATGTTCGAAATGGTAGCGCAGGACGTTCACCTCCGCATCCTGACCAGTGCGAACGGTCGCTTCGCCACCCCGCGTGGCTATACCCGGGGCGGAGACCGCGCCATAAGCTCAGAACTTCGCCCTCGGGCTACTATGACCGGTAAAACCGTTGGAGGAGAGACTTGATGGCCACCACACCCCCTGCTCGAACCACCGACCCGCACGGCTGGACCGCCACCACGCCCCCAGCCCGCGTCACCGACCTGCGCGACGAGATCGCCACCGCGATCTCCACCGCGCGCGAACTCGGCCAGGACTTCGACACCGAGATCGCCGATTCGCTGGCCACGCGTATGGAATCGGAGACCGCACTGAAGGGTCAGGGGGAGCAGGAGCGGTCCGGCCCCGCCACGCGCTTCGAACGGACACGCAAGGTCGCCGGGTGGGGCGCGCTCGGTATCGTCGCCGCCGCCTGGGCTGCCGAGTCCACCCCCGAGGGAATGGCGTGGGGGATCCTCGCCGTGATCGCGGTCGTGCTGCACGTGGTGCGAACCTGGCGGTCCTGACCCTCCGCCATAGGACACGACCCGCTGCCCCACTTCTGTGGCGGCGGGCCGGCGGTGGTTCCCCCGGCCGATGCCCGGGCGACTTCGCGCGGGCCCATAGGCGGGTGGTTCAGGTCCTGAACGGATCGGTGCTCCGGCCCAGGACCGGCAGCGCCAGGTCCACACCCTCGTCCTCCGCGCGCCTGGACAGGAAGTCCAGGGTCGAGCCGAGGTCGTCGACCACCCGGGGCAGTGGCCGTGGCGGGTGCTTCAAGGAGATGGTGAAGTCGTCCCAGTGGATCGGCACCACGCGCCGCGCGCCGGTGCGCTCCACGACGTGGTGCCAGTAGTCGGACCGGAACCTCCGGTCCTGTTTGCCGAGCGTGCCCACCCCCAGGTAGACCGTGTCCGCCTGGTGGCCGTCGAGGGCGCCCGGCAGCCAGTTGGCGCTGGCGTGGATCAGTAGCTCCCCGTCGGGATGGGCCACGTGCAGCGAGTAGCAGTCACCCGTCTTGAAGTCGCCGGCGCGCCCGGTCCGCAACGGGCGGCCGATCACGCCGGGGGCGATGTCGCCGGGGCTGTGCTCCGCCGACAGCGCGGTGAGCGTGAGCGAACCGAACCGCATCGGTTCGCCCAGGTTCGCTTGGTCGAAGCGGCCACCGTCCATCCCCTGACCGGCGGCGATGTTGTAGGTGGACCCCGAACCGATGAGCCGAGCCCCGGTCAGCTCGGCCACCATGGGGGCGTCGAGCGCGTGGTCGAAGTGGGAGTGCACCACGAACACCGCGTCCAGACGGGAGATGCCGAAGCGCGCGAGTGCGGCCTCCACCCGGGCCCGGTTCGGGGCGAGCCGCTTGAACGCCAGGTCGAGCTTGCTCGGGCGACTGAAGAAACCGTCGGTCAGTACTGCGGTCTCGCCGTCGGTGAGCAGGATCGTGGAGACCCCGAGGAACACCGCGCGCAACCGTCCCGGGGCGTCGTCCGCCGCGGGTTCGCGCAGGTCGGCCCAGGGGGACATGGACGGACGAAGCAGACCGCCCCGTGCTCCGTGCGTGGGTCGTCGGGGGTGAGTGGTCATCGCTGGCCTCGTTCTCCGGGGGGTGGAGGGGTGGCCGTCCAGTCTGCCGAACGTCCCTCTTCCCGGAGTATCGGGGCTGCCCGACACATGCCGATGTGCTCGAAGGCTCATGACCATGGGCCCTTGAGAACCATGTGCCGCTCTGTTTTTGGCGCGGCTGAGCTGAAGGGTTTTGGGTGGCCGTGTCCCCTGAAGGATGAGGCGGAGTTGGTGGGGGTGGGTTGAGTTGGTGTGGGGTGGTTGGTGGGGCGCCTGAGGTCTCTGTTCTTGGGGTGGTTGGGCGGGGTGGGGGTGGGTTCTCCCTCCTTCCCCGCCGCGTGATTGTTGCCGCCCGCACCGCACGCGTCAAGGCAATGTCGGGTGCTCTGGCAGCGGTGTTGGTGGCCTTGACCCGTGAGGTGCGGGCGGCGGTTTGGCGGCTATCGGGGAAGGGGGGAGAGTGGTTGAGGTTCCTAACGGCCCCGGGCCCTGGGGGCCCGGTCCGGCCGCAGGCGGCCGGATGCCTTCCCCTCCCTCTGGTGTCCTCGTGGGCCGCGTCGCCACTACGTGACAGGCCCGGTCACGAAGGACCCGCTACAGGCCAGACACGGGGCGGGGCGCGTCCCTGCGGTAGCCGGCCCCGGTAGCAAGACCGCACCGAGGCTCACAGCAGGCCCCGGTACCGGCGGGCCGTTAGCAGTGGTGGTCAGTGGTGGTGGGAGTAACCCAGGTGCTGCTACCCGGTGCCGTGTCCGCAGTGGGGTAGCCCCGGTGCCGGCACCCGGCACTGTGCCCGTAGTGGGGTGGCAGTAGGGCCGATCTCGGCAGGTGTGCTGCCGACACCCCCAACAGGAGCCACTCCGGCCCCTGGTTATGGCTCTGGGTGGGGGGTTCGTGGTGGGGGCATGCCGATATCCCCACAGGGCACGGGCCCTTGGGGTCTGACACCCGCTTGGGGCGTTCTCGGGGTGGTGGTGTTCCACCTGGCGGAAACGCGTGGTGGAAGCGGGTCGTGGTGGTTAGAAGGCGGTGGCTGGGGCTGGCTCTCCTTCCCCGTCCCTGTCCCCGCTGGTCTCGGTGTCCTGGCGGTTCTGGGCGTGGTGGTGTTCCCAGATCTTCCGGTTCACCTTGGCCTGCAACCGGTGCTTGAGCCGGTTATGGGTCGAGCACAGGATCTGCATGTTGTCGGAGCTGGTGGCCCCGCCGTGGGAGAAGGGGACGATGTGGTCGAACTGCGACCAGCTACGCGGCACATCACAGCCCTGGTGCCACTCGCAGTAGGACTTCTTGAACCCTGCCGCCTGACGGACCGGGTCCGGGGCGCACCGCTTCTTCTGCCCCACATCCAGCAGGGTTTGACCTTCCTCGTCGGTCACGAACCGGCGCAGCCAGCTGTTGGGGGTCAGGCGGGCCACCATCTGGTCGGGGATGACCACACCGTCCTCCGTGACGGCGGGTTCAGCGGTTTCGTCTCCGAGGAAGCGTTTGAGGGGGACGGTGATGTTGAGGGTCGCCAACGGCTGCCGGCTCAGACTGGAGCAACCCCGGTGGGTCAGGGCGGTCTCGAAGATGCGCATCATTGCGTCATAGACCCGCTGATGCTTCGGGGTGGCGGCATTATCGGGACCGTACGGCTGGGTGTACGCCTCCAGGGCGGCCTGGATGAGCTCGTTGTCGGCCCCCGGACCCCACATCCGCAACAGGAACCCGGACTCGAAAGTCGGGGAGAACTGCGCGCCCCGCTTCTCGAACGTTTCGTCATAGTCCCGGTCGGCCTTATCCGGGTCCAAGCGGGCCACGAACCATTTCGCCGCGTCCCGCAACTGGCGCACCGACACTTGCGGACGCTCGGCCTTGAAACCGATCAGCCCGAATTCCAACCGGGCCCGAAAACCCTCCACCGAAGGACGCTGGGCACGGAATTCCTCATCCGCCGTTTCGAGGATCTTCGCCCACTCGGCGGTGGCCTTTTTCGTGGAGGTCGCGATCGCGCACGCTTCACCCAACGACAGGGCGCTGGCCTGGAAGGCTTCTTCCACGAGCGGCAACTGCTGCTTGTACAACGCCCGGGCGAGGATGGCGAGATCGCGGGCCTCAGCCGGAGAGGTGCCCCACTGGTGAGTGATCCACGCCTGGATGCTGCGCTGGCCACCCTCTTCCAACAGGGCACCGGTGGCCTCCATCCGGGCCAGGGCGGGCAGCATCCCATAGCGGATCCGGTCTGTTTCCTGGTTGAGGCGGCCGAACTGGGCGAGCACATCGGCTTCGCACCCGAACGGGACATCCCGGCCGGAGAATTCCACCGCCAACTCCCGCGCACCCGCCATCGCCTGATCGACCGGGGTGTTCCCGGTCGGGCGTGGTGTGCTGGGAGGAAAACTCATACTCTAATTATAGGCGGGCACCCCAAAGAACGGGAGTCTTACTCGTGGGTATATTCAATTCATTTCCCAGCCAGCGGATGCGCCTACCATAGATACGGTGGCCATTCCGGGTTATCCGCAACCCGGGATTAAATAGGATCCGGGTTTTGATCTTGCTCATAGCGCCAATTTGGGCGCCGAACATGGCGCTACGGACAAGATCATCGGGAAAAAGCCCCACCAGAGCCGGCTACCGCAGGGACGCGCCCCACCCCGAACCCGGCCTGTAGCGGGCCCTTCGTTACCGGACCCGTCACGTAGTGGCGACGCGCTCCACGAGGACACCAGTCGGAGGGGAAGGGATCCGGCCGCTTGCGGCCGGAGTGGGGCGCAGGCCCACAGGGCCGTTAGGTACCTCAACCACTCTCCCCCCTTCCCCGATAGCCGCCAAACCGCCGCCCGCACCGCACGGGTCAAAGCCACCCACCACAGCGCCACAGCAACACAACATCGCCTTGACGCGTGCGGTGCGGGCGGCAACAATCACGCGGCGGGGAAGGAGGGAGAACCCACCCCCACCCCGCCAGGCCGCCGGTAGGTTCTCTACCTGAGGCGCCCCACCAACCACCCGAGCAACGCTCACCAACCCCAAGAACCAAAAACCCGAGGCACCCCACACCCCACACCCCACACCCCACACCCCACCCCCACCACCCCGGGCAGCGCAAAACCGGCGAAACCAGCGGCTCCCCCAAGATCGATGGGATCACGTAGGCGGAACGGTTCACCACCCCGAACTCTCCCGCCTGTGGATAACTCAGGGGAGAACCAGCCCCCAATACCGGGCTCCGCTGCCTCCCTCTGGCTGGAAGTCTCGGACCGACCGAGCCCACCGCCCCCCGACCCCACGGGCCCCACCGAGCCCTGAGTGTCTCGGGGTGAGTGAAACCCTTCGCGGCACACGCAGCACGGTGCGTAGTGCCACGTGTCGTTTCCGCGACAAGGTCTATGTGTCGCGCGTCACGCGCGATTCGCACAGGAGATCTGGAGCAAGTCGTGGAACACCAACCCCGCACACCCGGTCTGCGAAGGACCGCCGCGGTGGCCTGCACCGCCGGCGCGCTCGGCGCCGTGCTGGCACTGCAACCGGTGGCAGCGGTGGCCGACATGGAACCGTCCGTGACCCAAGAGCCCACGGACGTCGAGGTCGCCGAAGCGCTTGAGGACTGGGAGGAGCTCGACCAGCCCGAAGCCGATTCCCCCGAAGCCCGCAACGACTTCTACCTTCCCCCGGACCCCCTGCCCCAGGGAGAGCCCGGCGACGTCATCCGGGCCGAACCCTCCGAGGCCTACACCGCGCCCCTGGGCGTCGGCCAGTTCGACGCCGACGTGTGGCGGGTGATGTACCTGTCCACGAACGCCATGGGCGAACCCATGGCGGTCACCGGCACCGTCATGGTCCCCGATGCGGAATGGGAGGGTGAGGGCGAGCGGCCCCTGGTCTCCTACGCCATCGGCACCCACGGCCTCGGCTCTCACTGCGCCCCCTCGATCGGCCTCGAACAGGGCCTGGACTACGAGGCCTCGATGATGAAGAACGTCATCGACCAGGGGCACGCGCTGGTGGTCACCGACTACGAGGGGCTGGGCACGCCCTCACCGCACACCTACATGGTGGGCCACTCCCAGGGCGCGGCCGTGCTGGACGGCCTGCGCGCCGCGACCCGCATGGACGAACTCGACATCTCCGCCGAGGCGCCGATGGGCGTCAGCGGATTCTCCCAGGGCGGCGGGGCCTCGGTGTGGGCCGGTCAGATGCAGCCCGACTACGCCCCCGAACTGCCGCTGGCCGGTGTGGCCGCCGGGGGTGTTCCGGCGGACCTGACGCAGGTCGCCGACCAGTTGGACGGCAGTCTCTACTTCGCCTTCGTGGGCTTCACCGCCTACGGTTTCGCGGCGGCCTATCCCGAGCTGTCCTTCGAGGAGCACCTCACCGAGAAGGGGCAGCGGCTCCTGGACGCCTCGGTCGACGGCTGCATGATCGAGGCGCTGACCTCCGGTGCCGGCATGACCATGGACGAGACGGTCGACGTCGACCTGATCAACAGCCCCGAGTGGCAGGCCCGGCTGCTGGAGAACAAGCCCGGTGAGAGCGTGCCGGAGGCGCCGCTGTACCTGTACCACTCCTCGGGCGACGACGTCATCCCGATCGAGCAGGGGGAGGAGTTGCGCGACGCCTACTGCGCCGGGGGCGCTTCGGTGGAGTGGCGACGGACCTTCTCCGGGCCGCACCTGACGAGCTTCTTCCTGGACACCCAACGTGCCCAGGACTGGCTCAGCGGGCGGTTGGCCGGGGAACCGGACTCCAGTACCTGCTGAGGCCGATGGCACGGATGGAGCGACACGGCCGCCGGGAACCTCCTCCCGGCGGCCGTTCTCACGTGCGCGGGGCCGACCGGAGCAATCGCTCCACCCGCAGCGCCATCTCCAGCTCGAAACGCGGATCGGGCTTGTCCAGCCGATCACCGAACAGCTCCGTCAGTCGGCGCAGGCGATACCGCACCGTCTGCGGGTGGAGGTGCTGTACCTCGGCCACCCGCTTGGCGTTGTACCCGTGCTGCAACCAGAGCAGTAGGGTCTCGGACAGGCGCTCGCGTTGCCCCTCGGACAGCTCCCGCATGGGGGCCAACCGGGAGATGGTCATCTCCCGCATCAGCTCCCGGTTCCGTAGCAGCAGGAGCGGCGTGAGGTGTTCGCTCCACAGGGAGATCCCGTCGGCGGGCACCACCCCCGATTCGACCAGTTGGAGGGTCTCGCGCGCGTGGTTCAGGGAGAGGGCCGTCTCGGTGACGTCCACGGCCGGACCCGCCGCGGCGTGCCGGCCGCGCAACAGGCGTTCCAGGGTCCGCATCCTGCCGGGCCCTTCCGGATCGGGGAGCACGAGACAGGGATCGGCCCGGTGGAAGTCGTGCAGCACGTCGGAGGGCAGCGTGGGCGGGGCCGCCTCCTTCCCGTCTCCTTGGAGGACGATCACCGCCACCTTGTCGGGGACGCGCCACTGGGCGGAGGAGGCCAGGTCGGCGATGGCCCGGGGCGAGGGGGCGGGGTCGGACAACAGCAGGTCGACCAGGCGCCTCCGACGTCGTTGGAGTTCTCCCGAGGCCCGGGCCCGCGCCTGGTTGTAGCCCTCGGAGGCAGCGGAGGCCATCTCCTCTAGGAACAGGAACGCGGCCTCGGCGACCGGGCCGATGTGCCGCTGGGGCAGGAGTTCGGGGCGCTGTTCCTGAACCTTCAGGAGTTCGCGCCACATGATGACCAGGGCGGTGCGCATCGCGGTCTGCAGGCTGTCGAGGCTGCGGCCCTCGTGGACCTCCGCCTCACCGAGCATGCGGAACCGTTCCCGTAGCCGGTGCTCCGGCGGATCGGTCACCCCCACGCGGTCCAGGAACACGGTCAACGCCTCACGGACCGCGGTGCGGGTGGAAGCGGCGTACACCTGGTTTCCGGGTCGGATGTATTCGGGCACGCTCTCGTGGATCCGGGCCACCACCACGTCGATGAGGGGTTCGACGTGGGCGCGGAAGTGGTCGGCGAACTCCACGGGGACGTCGGCCAGGGGATGGGTACCGCCCCGGGGCCGACCCTCCGTGGGCATTGGGGGCACCTTCACGAGTCGTGTCCTCTCCGCCTGGAACGAAAAAGTTACTGACGAGTAAAGGAGAGGCTACGGGACTCGGCGGTTGATGTGAATCCCCGCACGGCCGGGAAAGGGGCCTGTCCGGACCCGGTGTGCGCCCGGTGCAGGGTCGGTGACGTCTTGCCGACCCAGGCCGCCCCGGCGGTGATCCACCGAGGAAGCGCGCTCGAACGACGACGGCACCCACCATCCGGTGGATGCCGTCGAGGTGCCCCTCACCCGGGAGGCGAGGCGCCGATCATCTCCGAGTCGAAGAGGATGTTCTCATTCGGGACGACGTCGGGTGGTACCCGCAAGTGTCGAAGTAGACGTTGCGCATCACGTGTTCCTCCAGCTCCGGCCCGCCCAACGCCACCGCTGTGCGGGATGATCAGCTTCAGGTCCGGGAAGTCGGTGAACAGGTTGCCCTGGACCAACTGCAGGAAGGCCGTGGTGTCGGTGTTGAGGTAGCGCCCCCGGTCGCTCACCTGCGCCGCCTGAGCACCTGACGGCGAGCTCGACGCCACCTGGGATGATCTTGATCGACACGCGACAGCGTTGAGCCCCCAATGGCGTCACGGAAAAGAGGAAAAGGGATGGAAACGTCGGCGAGCGAGCAGCCGTTCAGAGAGTCTGAATGGAGGAAGGTCGAGGGTTTCGACTTCACCGACATCACCTACCACCGCTATGTCGGACCCGCGCGTAGTGGCGCGGGCAAGGACATCGGTGCGGTGCGTATCGCCTTCGATCGCCCGGAGGTGCGCAACGCCTTCCGGCCGCACACGGTCGACGAGCTCTACACGGCGATGGAGCACGCGCGCTCCTGGACGGCGATCGGTACCGTCCTGCTCACCGGCAACGGCCCGTCCGCCAAGGACGGCGGTTGGGCCTTCTGCTCCGGCGGGGACCAGAGGGTGCGCGGTCGGGACGGCTACCTGTACGAGGGCGGTGAGGACGGAGGCGAACAGCGCAAGGCCGACCAGGGCCGGCTGCACATCCTGGAGGTCCAGCGGTTGATCCGCTCCATGCCCAAGGTGGTCATCGCCGTGGTCAACGGCTGGGCGGCCGGCGGCGGACATTCGCTCCACGTGGTGTGCGACCTGACCATCGCCTCACGACAGCACGGGTTCTTCAAGCAGACGGACGCCACCGTCGGATCGTTCGACGGTGGGTACGGTTCCGCGCTGCTGGCCCGTCAGGTCGGCCAGAAGCGGGCGCGGGAGATCTTCTTCCTGGCCCGGCCGTACTCGGCCACCGAAATGCAGGAGATGGGCGCGGTCAACACCGTGGCCGATCACGGCGAGCTGGAGGACACCGCGGTGCGGATGGCCACCGACATCGCCGACCAATCGCCGCAGGCGATCCGGATGCTCAAGTACGCCTTCAACCTTCCCGACGACGGGATGCTCGGGCAGCAGCTGTTCGCGGGAGAGGCGACCCGGCTCGCCTACATGACCGAGGAGGCCGTGGAGGGCAAGACGGCGTTCCTGGAGAAGCGCAGCCCCGACTGGTCGGGCTTCCCCCGCTACTACTAGCCGGTGCGGCCGGGATCGCGTCGCGCGGTCCCGGCCCCGGATCGTGCGAACCGCTAGCCGGTGGCCGGGTATGTGACCTCGCGCCGGGGGTCGATGACGGCGCCAGGACTCGGCCGCGCCGCGTCGATGTGGTCGACGCCGAGGATGTGCCGCACGTATTCGGCGTGAGCGAGGAGGTGATCGGCGATGATTCTCCGGTGGCACCGCCACCACACCGCCTCGGAACACATCACGGCCGCGCGTCGCGTGCGTCCCCACCCCCGCAGCTCGGCGAGGGCACTTCGGAACTCGTCCGAGAGTGCGTGATCGGCGTAGTTGTGGAAGCCGCGGTTCTCCCACCAGGCGTTGACCTCGAACGGCACGTCCTTGCTCACCGGACGACGTCCGGTCAGCCCCTCGGCGCGCCGATACCGGATCCCCGCCTCACCGAGGGCGTCCGAGAGCGGACCCTGGTCGAACCACGGGTACCGGGTAGAGCCCGGAAGCCGCCGAACATCGACGATCAGCTCGACGTGGGGCTCCCGGAGCAGCTCGACGAACTCGCCGAGCGTCCGGTTGGAGTGCCCGATCGTGAAGAACGGCTCATTCATCGACCGGCCGCAAGGCGCTGCCCTTGTGGGCGGCGACGTGGTCGGTCTTGTCGCTCTTGATCTCGTACTGCGGATCGTCCTTCGACGCCCGGCGGGTGTGGCCCTTGTAGTCGAAGTCCTTCGTGTGCACCTTCGTCACCGTGCCCGACACGTGCCCGGCCTCCGAGTTCCATGTCACGTGGTCACCCACGCTGAACCGCTCGGACATCTCGACTCCCTCCGTGGTCGTTCCATTGAAACACCCGCCCTGATGGAACATCGGGACGGACACCCCCGACCACGTCGCCGGGATCGTGCACGGGAGACGGGGGCGACCACTCGGGTTCAGGGCTTGCGGGCGACACCGCCGTACTGGGCGACCTCTCGGACAGAGCCCACCCGGCTCTCCTCGGGCCGCCAGAACGGGACGGAGACCACGCCGGGATCCAACAGCTCCAACCCCTCGAAGAAGGCGCCGATCTGCTCCGGGGTGCGCAGGTGGATGGGTTGGGCCGCGTTCTCGTTCCAGGCCTTGGCCGCCTCCACGATCTGCGGGCTGGTGTCGGTGCTGTCGCACAGGGCCAGGAAGCTTCCCGAGGGCAGGGCGTCCACGTAGGCGCGCGCCACGGCGTAGGTCCGCTCGTCGGCGGGGAAGTGGCCGAACGTACCCATGATGACCAACCCGATCGGTCGGGTGAAGTCCAGGTGCTCGCGGGCCTGGGCCAGTAGTGTCCGCGGGTCGAGCAGGTCGGCGTCGATGTAGTCGGTGGTGCCCTCCTCGGTGCTGGTCAGCAGAGCCCGGGCGTGCGTGAGGACCAGGGGATCGTTGTCGACGTAGACGATCTTGGACTCGGGGGCGACCGCCTGGGCGACCTCGTGTGTGTTGTTCGCGGTGGGAAGACCGGTCCCGATGTCCAGGAACTGGCGGACGCCCTCTTCCCGGGCCAGATGGGTGACCGAGCGGAGGAGGAACCGGCGATCGGCGCGCATCACCTCGACGATCTCGGGGAAGGCCGATTCGACCTGTTCTCCCAGAGCGCGATCGACCGGATAGTGGTCCTTGCCCCCCAACCAGAAGTTCATCACCCGTGCGGAGTGGGGAACGGTCGTGTCCAGGGGGATACGCGGGGTGTTCATCGGCGCCTTCCTGCGCGGGGAACGATTCGGGGGATCATCGGTCATTCTCCTCGCGCGCAGACCCTCCGCGCAACAAAAACCCTGTGCACAAGGGTTTCGCGAACATCGACGCGCTCGACCGTGAACCGAGGGTCCATCGCGGGTCGATGTACATCATGCAGCCGGATATAGCCGGCGAGAACGCCATGACGGCCTGACCAGGAAGTTTTCCCCAGGAGGCCTGCGTCTCGGCCGGATCTCCGAAAAATATCCTCCCCCGACAGAACTCAAGTCTCCGGACCGCCATCGGAACACACAGAAAGTAGCCACACTGACACAGACCCTGACACGGAAACCGACACAGACACATGTAGGGCGACGGCAGGAGCAACCGATCCCGGGGCACCTTGGAACCCGCCCGGTGTAGCGACTCCCGAAGCCGATCCGCAATTTCGTACGTCCTTCCTTGGGGAGAAAGGAACATCATGAAGCTCGATGTCCGTTCCAGCGTCCTGGCCCTCGCGACCTCTGGTCTGGTGGTCGTCGGTTCCGCGGCCTGTTCGGCCCAGGGAATGGTCGACGCGGTGTCATCGGTCGACCCCGCGCATACGGGGGAGAACTCCCAGGTCGACGAAGGGGTGGAGACTCTGGCGGGAGAGCTGGAGTTCCTCGCTCCGGGCGAGTTCATCATCGACGGACAGGCCTTCCACATCGCCGAGGACACACGGATCCTCGGTGGCCATCACGTCTGCCCCGCCGAAGACGGTGTCGACGAGATCGGTTTCGGAATCGTGGAGTGCGACCTGGAGACGCTCGAAACCACCGTCCAGGGTGACACGGCCGTCTTCGCCGAGGTCGAGGTGAACGAGGAGGGCAACGCCGAGTCGGTCACCGAGTACGACAACGACAGCCACTACGACTCCGTCGAACCCGATGCCCCGGAGGAGTCCGGTGGGTTCACCGGGACCGCCACGGGAGAGTTGGAGTACATCGCCCCGGGCGAGTACCGCGTCGACGGCACGGCGTTCTACGTGGCCGAGGACACCACGATCATCGCTGGGATCTACGCCTGCGCCGAAGGTGTTCAGGACCCCGACACCGGCGAGGTGAGGTGCGACTTCGACGAGTTCGACGCCACTCTCGCGAACGGGACCGTCATCCTGGCCTCGGTCGAGATGGTCGACGGGATCGCCCGGTCGATCACCGAGTACGAGGCCTGAGGCGCTGAGACCCTCCCGGTGAACGGGATGCGACCGCGACCGTCATCATGATGTCCTGGCTCCGAGCCGGGGGTGGACGCGGATCGTGGGTGTCTCCCGAAGAAGGCTCGGAAAACACCGAAGGCCAGAACCCACGGTTCTGGTCTTCGGTATTGCTTGTGGGTGGTACGGGACTCGAACCTGTGACCCGCACTCTCAGGTTGAAAAAGGCTCACGCAAACGTCGACTCTTGCGCTCTCTAGTGCTTTCTGTGTTTGGTCTTGGTTTCTCGGAGAATTCCTTGGGGAAATATTTGTTTCCAACGACCAGCGGGAGGGCCCTCATGAGTCGCGCCCGCTTTAAAGCGGCGGAATCCGGGCTGCCGAATGCTCGTTCGAAAAGCCACCAAGTCGACTCGTCAATGCATTGTCCGATGGAGTTCAACAGGTTGTCCAAGATTGCGGTGACCCCGTCGGTCGAAAGCGATTCGAGCACGATTCGGTTGCTATTGGGTTGGGTCGCACCCCAATGTGGATGCCGCTGGTGGAAATCTTCGTTTGCGCTCGCGACGACCAGAAGCTTCCCCGGAAGGATGGACGTGCCAAGCCGCTCGAAGAAATCCAGGGTCGCATTGTCGGCAAGATGCAGATCGTCCACTACGATCATCACCGGGCGATTCACGGCCAATTCCCGAACAAGATCCTCGGCGCTCCCGGTCAAGTTGGCCTGACGGTGGCCTCCGATCATTGTGTCGCGTGAACGCAACTCGGCGGTAAAGGCGAGTTGATCGACGCTCTGGGACCTACTCACGCGATACCTGACAATCAGCGGTGCAAGGATCGCCTGGAAGTTGGCCAACTGGCAGAACTCCGACAGCAGCCGGCTCTTCCCTGTTCCATGGTTCCCGAGCACCGTCACCAAGTGCGGGATTCCCCGCTGTTCCACCCGTTCGAACGTGCGCAGAAGGAGCTCCAACTCGTAGTCACGCTCGATGAATGGTTCGGTCTCCACCCAGTCGTCTTCCGAGAGCCCGTCGGCCGCCCAGTACCGTGGTTCTTCGGCGCTCTTGGCGAAGCGCAACGTGGCCGAGCTCATCGACCTGGTCCGATCGCACACCCAGACCGAACCGACCGGGACCCGCGGAAAGGTCTCCCAGCACTGGTCGAGCAGTGCGCCGTTCACGAAAATGTCACTCGCATCGGGAACGTCGGTGTTCCACTGAAGGGCGCCGGTCGCCACCAACGCGCGGATCGTCAAACCGTCCGTGTACTCGTCCGACATGTCGAGGCTGTCGCGCAGAAGCAGTGCGAGTTGGACGGCATTCGCGGCGTTCTCCCCGGCATCACCGTGATTGAACAGCGCGATCGTCGCCGAACCCACGGATGCCACAACCTGTCCGCCGCAGCACTCCACGCCCATCCTCAGTAGAGCGTGGATGCCGGCGAGCAGCTCGTCGGCTCCGGAAGGATCGACCGTCGTCGCGCCCGCCCCCACGTGTGCCCGCGCGATCATGACGGTCGTTGTGTACCTGTCGGCCGACGCGGTCGTCGCCGGGAGCACGTCGGGTGCAGTGACCGGAGCCAACGTGTCGGGAACGACATCAGCCTGGAAACCGGCCGCCGCAGGAGGCCGAGTGGTAACGCCGGGCGGCGGCGCCACCTTGACGGCACCGGTCTCCGTGGCAACGTCGAAGTCGCCTTCGTCGAGTGTCGGATCATGGCACAGGATGCGCTCTTGGAGCTGCCGGAGCGAAGGGCCCGGCTCGAGTCCGAAATCCTCCATGAGTTTGGAATGCGCCCGACTGTAGATGCTCAGGGCCTCCGTTTGCCGACCGGAACGGTACAGCGACAACATGAGCAACCCGGCGGCACCTTCGCGCAGCGGCTCGGCCGCCACCAGTTTTTCGATTCCGCCGATCACCTCGCGGTGATGCCCGCGTGCGACCTTGGCCTCGTAGTACAGTTCCAGCGCATCCGTGCGCGTGTTGTCGATGAGGGTGGATTCCGGCCAGTTGAGGCCGACTTCAGCCAGGTCCGCCAGCACGTCACCGCGCCATAGCTCTAGCGCCTCGCGGACAACGAAAGCCGCTTCGGCCGGCCGGCCATTGGCCATTTCTTTCCTGCCCGACTCCAGCTTCCGTTGGAAAAGGTTCAGGTCGACCGAGCCCTCGTCAACATCGAGCATGTAGCCCGGCGACTGGGTGATGAGCACTGGTGGAACGCAGTGCGGCTGCATGGAATTCAGTACCGACCGCAAGGACCATACGGAATTCTGGATGATCTTCCGGGCGGTCGCCGGCGGTTCATCGATCGGCCAGAGCGCATCCATCAGTTTACTGATCGACACTACCTGGTTGGGTTCTAGCAGAAGCCGTCCTAGGAGTGCACGCTGCTTGACTCCTCCGAGTGCAGCGCGCTCGCCATTGCAGATGACTTGCAGTGGGCCGAGTAATTTGAACTCTACCATGGTCCCATAGTCCATGTTTCCGTATCAAACCTCCGGTTCCCCTCATGGGTGATTTCGCTATGAGAAGCCAAGTCCATGATGAATGTTCCCCGAATTTCGGACAAAATCCCCCGCCTTGCCGAATGTCAATCGCTAATTATTTTCTAGAATTTTGGCTCATGTTCCCGTTAAATCTTTGATGATCTCACTCTACAATGTTCAAGATTTTGACCCGAAGTTACACTACCCGAAATCCTTACTCGGTATTCGAGTGATCATCGTCATCATGCCAGTGATGGGTGCGGGCAAGCGGTAATGCCGCTTAGCGTAAATTGATCTTCCGGGCGGGGCGGGACCATGCTGCCGGCCGCTCGGCCCGATCAGGGGCGACCTCGGCCTCGGTGGCCGCCTTGCAGAGCAACGAGCTCAAAGCCCGGTGGGTGAGCAGGTAGCCGTAGACCTCCTGTCGGACCATGTCCGGGCTGCGTGAGCGCAGCACCCGGCCGGACCAGCCTAATGAGCTCTTCAATTCGGCGTTGGCGCACTCGCTCTTCCAACGCTGGTGGTAGGCCTGGGCCAGGTGGGGTGCGGGCATGGCGAGGGGGTCGGTGAGTGTGGTCAGCAGACAGACGCGTTCGGGCTCGGCGGCCTGCTGGTCCACCTCGTATTCGATGACCCGGATCAGGCGGGCCGGCCTCTGGTGGGTGACGGGCCGGGGACGGGCACGGGCACGGGTGATCACCGACAGGTAGGAGCCGTCCGGGAGGAATTCCACTACGGGCAGATCCACCTCGTCCTTGACGCGCCAGAGCAGGTGGGCGCCGGTGTCGGCGGCACGGTCGAAGTCGGTACAGGAGGAGAAGCGGTGGTCGGCGAGCAGCAGCATGTCGTGCTCCAGGCGGGGGTAGAGGGCCCGGGCCGGGGGCCGCTCCTCTGCGCCTCTACCGTCCCCACCCGGCCCCAGAGCGGCGGCCAGGGGCGCGTGGGAACCGCACTCGTTCAGAGTCACCACCCTGACCTGGGGAGAGGTCGAAGGGATGGCCGAGTCGCCGCTGCCGAACGCGGCGGCATTGGCGCCAGTGTCGGGCACGTCCAAGACCATGCCGTCGATACTGACCAGGCGCAGAGGTCCCAGCCAGGCCGTCCGGGTCAGGGCCCCGGCGACCGGTCGAGCGGCGATCTGGTCGAAGATTGTTTCCATGACCTGCCAGCCCAGACGTTGGCGTGCCTGGGTGATCCCGCCCGTGGTCGGGGCCTGCCATTCCCGGCAGCCCCATAGAGCCAGGGGTTCGCTCAGACGGGTGATGACCTCTTCGTAGTCCTTCTCGGAGAACAGGGCCAGGGCCATGGCGAAATAGACCATGACGTGGGGAGGGAGTTTGCCGTCAGAGCGTTTGGCCTGCTTACCGTGCTGGGTCAGGGCCTGCTCGATGACATCGCGGGGCACAGAGGAAGTCAGAACGCCGACGCTGAGCCAGTCGGAGAGCCTTCCGGTGGGCGGCGTGAGAACCATGGTCAGCAACCTATTCGACGACCCACGTCAACTTAAGCTAAGCGGCATTGAGAAAGGCGGCTTGGCCGATATTGGCCAAGCCGCCGGAGGTGGGGACCTTGAGTTTCGGTTCACCGGCCCGCGCGGATCACGTGGTCAGGACCTCTGTGGCCATGACGTGCGCATCGGCGCCGGTGCGCGCGATCCTGCGCTCGTGGCACCGGAAGGTGAGGTTCCTCCCGGCAGTCCGATTACTCGTTCGTGGTTACGCCACGCCATACCCGCTCTGAACATTCCGATACCAGGTTGGCAAGGCTCAGTAGCCGTTGAAGAAGCCGTACAGCCTGGTGATGCGGCCGCGTTCGAGCAGAGCGACGTCGTAGCCGCTGACGACTGGTGGGCCACTGTCCGGGCCGACCTCCCACGTGAAATGCACGAGGTCGTGGTGTGCCAGGACGGGGCCGTGGATGAAGCGCATTCCGGCGAAATTCCGTGACGCGTCGCTGATGTACTTACCGATCTCGGAGGTGCCTGTCGCGGTGATATTGGGATCGACGTACACGCCTTCCGGGGTGAAGAGGTTGTCGATGATATCTTGTCGTTCCCGGTTCGCTGCTGCGTTCCAGATCGAGATGTACTGCCCGACAAGATCGGCTGCGGTCTGGGCGTTCATGTGATCTCCTTGTTCCAAAGGGTTGAATATTGATCGATCGGCGTTTCGGTGGAGCGGCCGCCGAGGTGATCCTATCGGAGTCCCTTCGCCGGAGAATCAGAAATATACTCGGGAGCGAAAGGATCGCAGGAGTTTTCGCTGAAAGCCGTCCTCTTCGTTTTCCAACGATGGGCAGTCGGAGCCCTCCCCGCTTTCCACGTCGCCCTGACGCGGTTAGTCGAGTTCATCGACCAAGGCGAACAGCTCGTCATCGCTCGCGTCATCCACGTTCTTTCTGCCGGGCCCGGCCTCCGGTTCGCCGTCAAGCAGGCTGCGCAGGCGCCCCACCGCTTCCCTGTCGAGCCGTTCATCGCGGATGAGCGATTCGAGCTGGTCGATGAGCGGCGCGATGTACGTGGTCGCCATGGTGCTTCTGAGAGCCTCGGCCAGGGCCGACAGGTTCGGGTGATCGAACACCAGGGTCGTCGGCAACCGCTCACCCGTGAGTTCGGCGAGCCGGTCACGGAGTTCGACCGCGGAAAGTGAGTCGATGCCGAGCTCACTGAACGGGGTTCCCGAGGAGATCGCGGACGGGTCGTCGTGTCCCAGCGATTTCGCGAGTTCGTGCCGGACCAGATCCAGCACGGTGTTCGGCTGATCCCAGCGGATGCCGGTATCGGCCCGTTGAGCGGCCGGACGGTCGCCGCGGGCCGCGAGCCGCCGGCGGCGCGGCGCCAGATCCCGTAGCGGAGCCGGAAGGCTCTGACTCGACGACAGGACGGTTTGATCGACCGCCGTCACCACGATCACGGGTTCCGAACCTTCGGCCGCGGTGTCGAAGGCGTCCAGAGCCTCGTCCGTCGCTATGGACTGGAGTCCCATCCGGTGGATGCGCCGCTCGTCGGCGGCCGACAGTTCTTCGCCCATACCGGACTCCCACAGGCCCCAGGCCAGTGAGAGCGCGGGGAGACCGAGGCCGTGCCGGTATTCGGCAAGGGCGTCCATGAACGTGTTCCCGGCCGCGTAGTTCGCCTGTCCCGCCGAACCCAGCACACCGGCGATCGACGAGTACAGGACCAGCGGTGTGTCGCCCGCCAGCTCGTGCAGGTGCCAGGCCGCGTCGATCTTGGGCCGCAGGACCGTGTCGACCTGTGCTTCGGTGAGCCGCTCCACCGTGCCGTCGGCCACAACGCCCGCCGCATGGACGAAGACGACCGGTTGATGGCGTTCCACAAGCCGGGTGAGCGCGTCGCGGTCGGTGACGTCGCACTGCGCAGCGATGACGTCGGCGCCGTCGATGTCGGCGGCGGTTCCGCTGCGGCTCGCCAGCACCAGCGACCGCGCACCGTGCCGACGGACCAGGTGGTCGGCCAGAGCGGCGCCCAGTGCGCCGGACGCACCGGTGATCAGTACGGGGCCGTCGCTCCACGGAACCGGAGCCGCCGGTTCGGTGGCAGCCGGGCGTTCGTCGCGGACCAGCCGGGGTACCGCGATCCCGTCGTCGGCGATCCGGATCTGGGGCTCATCACCCGGATCGGTGCCGGCCAGCAGTTGCTCGACCGGTTGCCGGACATCCTCGGTGCCGTCCCAATCCGGATGGTCGACGAGTAGGAACCTACCGGGGTGTTCGGTCGCCGCGCTGAGCACAAGGCCACGGACACCGGCGTGCGCCAGATCGGAGCCGATCACTACCGCGAGCTTGACCCGGGCTTCCCCGGCCAGGTGATCGCGAAGCACCCCGAGCATGTGATGCACGGCCTGCCGAGCGCGTGCCGGCAGATCGCCCGTTCCCGGCTCGGCCGGCACTACGTCGTACTCGGCGCCGTTTCCACCCGGCCGGAGTGTGCGCCACACGGGCCGGTACAGCAGCTTCTTCCCCGGACGGGCCTCGGTCGGGGACACGGCCCCGACCGGGCGCAGCACCAGTTCGTCGACCTCCGCCACGATCGTGTCGTCCTCATCGGTCAGCACGAGCCGCACCGTGTTCGAACCGACCGGCGTGATCCGTGCACGAAGGACCTCCCCGGCCGCCGCGAGGAAGCGAACTCCCGTCCACGAGAACGGCAGGGTCGGCTCGCGATCGTCCGCGGCTCCGGGAAGGAGGGCGTGCAGGACCGAGTCGAGGAGCGCGGGGTGTACGGCGAACGCGCTGTCCGAGGTGTCCAACCCGGGTACCTCGGCCTCGACGAAGAGCTCCGTTCCTGCCCGCCACAACCGCCGCAGCCCTCGGAACGCAGGGCCGTACTCGTATCCGTGTACTGCGACGCGCTCGTACAACTCGCCGAGGTCGACCTCGGCGAGGCCGTCCGGCCACTGATCGGTGGCCGTGGAGGTCGGACGGTCGACCGCGGAGAGTGTCCCGACCGCGTTCTTCGTCCAGGGCGCGGCGTTGGTCCCGGCGGGGCGGGAGAAGACGGTGACGTCGTGACCGTCGACGATCATCTGGAAAGTGAGGGCACCTGCCTCCGGGATCACGACGGGTTCGACCAAGGTCAGCTGGGACAGGTCGCCGCTCGACGCGATCAGCTCGACCAACGCCGTTCCCGGCACGAGCACGTTGCCGCCGATGCGGTGATCCGCGAGCCAGGGGTGGGACGAGAGCGACAGCTCACCGGTCGAGACCGTGCGGCCGTCACCGTCGGCGATGTCGACCACGGTGCTGAGGAGCGGGTGCTCGGACGCGCGTAGACCCGCGCCTGAGAGCCCGGCCCGACCTCCGGTCGGCGACAGCCAGAACCGCTTGCGTTGAAACGGGTACGTCGGGGCGTCGACCGCCCGGGCTCCGGGAAAGACCGTGCGCCAGTCGATCTCGACGCCCCGGACGAACAGCGCACCGAGCGCGGACGCGACGGTTTCGTCCTCGGGCTTGCGCGCGCGCAGGAGCGGTATGCCGACGGGTGGGTCCTCCGCGTCTTTGGGGAACCCCGCCGCGATCATGCCGGTGAGGACGGCGTCGGGCCCGATTTCCAGGGCGGTGCGTACGCCCTCGGTGTAGGCGTGCCGTATCGCGTCGTGGAAGCGGACGGTCGAGCGGACCTGGTCGACCCAGTACTCCGGATCGGCCCAGCCGTCGGCACGGTCGCCCGTCACAGTCGAGATCGCGGGGATCGTGGGAGAGCTGTAGGTCAGTTCCGATGCGACGGCGCGGAAGCCGTCGAGCATCGGTTCCATCAACGGAGAGTGGAACGCGTGGCTGACCGGGAGCCGTTTGGTGCGTATTCCCCGCTCGGCGAACTCGGTCTCAACGAACGGCAGCAGCACTTGTTCGTCACCGGACAGCACGATCGAGGCCGGTCCGTTCACGGCGGCGACCGCTACCCCGGCAGGAAGGTCTCTCCCGTCGAGCGCCGTCAGGGGCGCTTCGACCGCGACCATGGCGCCGCCGCGCGGCAGCTCCTGCATCAGACGGCCGCGGGCGGCGACGAGGCGGGCTGCGTCCGGCAGGGACAGCACCTCGGCGATGTGCGCCGCGGCCAGCTCGCCGATCGAATGGCCGAGCACCACATCCGGCCGGACGCCCCAGGATTCCAGGAGCCGGTACAAGGCGACCTCGAAGGCGAACAGTGCCGGCTGGGCGGTACCGGTTTCGTGCAGGCCGTCGCCGGTGGCGAGCGCGTCGTCGATCCGTGCTCGCAGAGAGGGGTCGAACTGCGTGGTGACTTCGTTGAACGCTTCAGTGAACGACGGGTATGCGGCCCCGAGTTCCCCGCCCATACCTACGCGCTGCGAGCCTTGTCCGGTGAACATGAACGCCAGACCACCGTCCACCGTTCGAGCGGGGGACGCGTGCGCCAAGGCGCCGGAGCTGGTCGCCGCGACCCGGTATGGCATCGCACTGCGGGTAGCGAGGGTGAACGATTCGTCGACCGTGGACATGTCGGCGATCCGGGCGATCTGATCGTCCAGGGCCTCGGGGGTACGGGCGGAAAGCACCCACGGCACCGCGCGCGGTTCGTCGGGCACGGTGGACTCGGGCCGGCCGAATTCCTCGATGATCACGTGTGCGTTGGTGCCACCGAAGCCGAACGACGACACACCGGCCCGCCGCGGGCGTGCTCCGCGCTTCCACGGGCGTGCGTCGGTGAGTAGCTCGACCTTGCCGTCGTCCCAATCGACGTGGCGTGACGGCGTTCCTACGTTGATCGTGGCCGGAGCCACCTCGTGCCGCATCGCTTGGATCACCTTGATGACGCCGCCGACGCCGGACGCCGCTTGGGCGTGCCCGATGTTCGACTTCAGCGAGCCCATCAGTACCGGATCGTCCCGGTCGGTGCCGTAGGCGGCGATCACCGCCTGCGCTTCGATCGGGTCGCCGAGCCGGGTGCCGGTGCCGTGCGCCTCGACCAGGTCGATGTCGGACGGAGTCAGGCCGGCGTCGTCGAGCGCTGTGCGGATCACCCGCTCCTGCGCCAGACCGTTCGGTGCGGTCAGGCCGTTGGACGCGCCGTCGGAGTTGACCGCCGTGCCGCGCAGGACCGCGAGCACCCGGTGTCCGTTGCGTTCGGCGTCCGACAACCTCTCGAGAAGCAGCACACCGACGCCTTCGGACCAGCCGGTGCCGTCGGCGTCGTCGGAGAACGATTTGCACCGACCGTCGGCGGACAGGCCGCGCAGGCGGGAGAACTCCACGAAGGGCGTGGGGGTCGCCATCACTGTCGCGCCGCTTGCCACGGCCAGGTCACATTCACCACGACGCACCGCACCCGCTGCCAGGTGCATCGCGACCAGCGAGGACGAGCACGCGGTGTCGACCGTTAGGGTGGGCCCTTCGAAACCGAAGGTGTAGGCGAGCCGTCCCGAGGCGATGCTGCCGGCACTGCCGCTGTACAGATAGCCCTGGACCCCGTCCGGCGGCAGGTCGGGGCGGGAACCGTAGTCGCTGTACATGACGCCGACGTACACACCGGTTCGGCTGCCGCGGAGTTTCTCCGGCTCCAGTGCGGCGTTCTCGAGGGCCTCCCACGTGGTCTCCAACAAATGCCGCTGTTGGGGGTCCATGGCCAGGGCCTCTCGTGGCGCGAGGCCGAAGAACTCCGCGTCGAACTTGTCGGCGTCGTGCAGGAAGCCGCCCCGGTCGGTGGTCGACGTACCCGGATGGTCCGGGTCCGGGTTGTACAGGTCGTCGGGCCAGCCTCGGTTCACGGGATACTCCGACGTGGCGTCCCGCTCCTCGGCGACGAGCCGCCACAGGTCCTGCGGTGAGGCGACACCACCCGGGTACCGGCAGGCCATACCGACGATCGCGATCGGCTCGTCGTCTCCGGCGGCGGTCGCCGTGCGCCCCTGCCGGTCGCCGGTGTCCGGCTTCTCGTCGGCTGCGATCAGCGATCTGATGTGGTCGGTCAGCACGGCCGGAGTCGGGTGGTCGAACACCACGGTGGCCGGCAGCCGTTGCCCTGTCGCCGCGTTGAGTCGGTTCCGCAGCTCGACAGCTGTGAGCGAGTCGAAACCGAGCTCGCTGAAGGAGCGGTCGACGTCGACCTCCGCCGGGTCGGCGTGGCCCAGCACCGCGGCCACGTACTCGCGCACCGTGTCCGGCACGACGGAGGCGTCCAGGACCGGGCGGTCCTCGGACGACGCCGGTTCCTTCTCCGGCGTCGCGGCCCCGGGACCCGTCGGGCCCGCCAGGTCGCGCAGCATTCCCGGCAGGTCGACGCGGCCGCGCAGAGCGGTGCGGTCGAAGCGGGTGAGCGCCACCGTCGCGAGAGCGGAGTCCCCACCCAGGCCGATCGCGGCGTCGAACAGCTCAAGGGCTTCTGCCGTTTCCAGCGGATGCAGGCCCAAACGAGCGAGTCGTCGGATGTCGGAGTCTGTCAACTGTCCGGAGATGGTGCTGGACTCCGTCCACAGCCCCCAGGCCAGGGAGACCGCGGGTAGGCCCTGCGTCCGGCGGTGCTCGGCCAACGCGTCGAGGAACGTGTTGGCGGCCGCGTAGTTCGCCTGGCCCGCGGTGCCCAGCATGCCGGCGACGGACGAATACAGAATCAGCGGTCGGTCTCCGGCGAGCTCGTGCAAGTGCCATGCGGCGTCCACCTTGGGCCGCAGGACCGCGTCGAGCCGCTCGTCCGTGAGCGCCGCCAGCGTCGAGTCGGCCGCTACACCCGCTGTGTGCACGACGGCCGTGGGGTCGTGTTCGGCGAACACCGCGGCCAGCGACGCGCGGTCGGTCGCGTCGGCGGCCACGAGCGTCACGGTGGCGCCCAGTTCGGTCAGTCCGTCCCGCAGGTCGTCGGCGCCGGGTGCGTCCGCTCCGCGGCGGCTCAGCAACACGAGTTCGCGGACCCCGTGCGCGGTGACCAGGTGTCGTGCGAGGACCGCACCGAGGGCGCCCGTCGCGCCGGTGATCAGGACCGGGCCGCTTCCGAAGCCCGTGGCCGGTTCACCGGACCCGGTGTGGCGCACCAAGCGCGGTGTGCGTAGCCGACCGTCCCGGATGGCCAACTCCTGCTCCGGGGTCCGCAGAGCGGACCGCACCAGGTCGTCCGTCGCGGACGCATCGGCCTCGACCAAGACGAACCGATCCGGGTACTCGGCTTGGGCACTGCGGATCAACCCGCGGACGGTCGCGTTCACCGGGTCCGGAGCGATGATGAATGCGTGGCGGGTGCCGTCGTCCTCGTCCACGACCGTGCGGATCTCATCGAGGACCGCCTGGGCCGACCTTCGCGCTGCCTCCGGGACGGACGGTTCGGCCGCCGCGGCCACCCGGTGCGCGATCGCGGGCTCCAACGCGCTGTCGGGAGCCGTGGCGTCCCGCCAGACCACCGCATGGATCCCCTGGGGCGATCGGGCGGCGCCGAGCGGCAGCAGGGCCAACTCGTCCACCGTCAACACGGCTCGCCCGGCACGGTCGAAGACGGCGAGATTCGCCGAATGCCCATGCGCCGAGACCCGTGCCCGCACCGCTTCCGCTCCGGTCGCGTGGCGGGTGACTCCGGTCCACGAGAACGGCAGGACGGCGTGGGCGTCGGGATCGGCCACGCCCGGCAGCAACACGTGCAGTACGGCGTCGAGTAGCGCGGGGTGCAGCCCGAAACGGTTCGCTTGTTCCCGGAACCTCGGCGGTAGCTCGACCTCGACGAACCGGTCGTCGCCCGAGACGGATACCGACCGCAGGCCCTGGAACGCGGGCCCGTAGTGGTACTGGTGCCCGGCGAGCCGTTGATACACCCCGGTCAGGTCCACCTCGGTGCCGGTCGGCTCTAGGTCCTCAGGCGACGGTCGCGTCGCGGTGGTGATCACGCCGGTCGCGTGCCGGGTCCATTCGGGGTTCGTCGCATGACTTGGGCACGCGTGGATCGCGATCGACCGCGCACCGTCGGAATCCGCCGGCTCGACACGGATCTGGAGCCGGACGGATTCGTCGTCGGGGACGACCAGCGGTTCGTTGATCGTCAACTCGGCCACCGTCGGACATCCGGTGTGCATCCCGGCGTGCAACACCATCTCGAGGAACGCCGTGGCCGGGACGATGACTTCATCGCGGACGCGGTGGTCGCCCATCCAACCGGTGGCACCGATCTCGCCGGAGAACACGGTGCCGCCGTCGACCAGCTCGACCGCGGGGCCGAGCAGCGGGTGGACGTCGGAAGTTTCGCTCAGCCAGTAGCGGCGGCGCTGGAAGGGGTATCGCGGTAGCGGCACCGGGCCGGTTGCCGGCAGTACAACGGACCAGTCGATGGCCGTCCCGCTGACGTGGAGAGCGCCGAGCGCGCTGTAGGCGACCTCGAGGTCGCGGCGCCCGGATCGCAGCATCGACACCAAGGACCCACCGCCGGAGTCGGTGCCCTCGGTGTTGTCGTCGGCGATCGTCTGCGAAACCAGTGTGGTCAGTACGGCGTCGGGGCCGAGTTCGATGAACTCGGTGGCACCCCGGAGGCGCAGAGTCCGTACCCCGTCAAGGAAACGGACGGCCTCGCGGACGTGGGACACCCAGTAGTCGGGTGAAGTCAGCTGGTCGGTCGTGGCGATGTCGCCGGTCACGTTCGACACGATGGGGATACGGGGCTCGTGGAACGAGACGTCCTCCAGCGCTTCCCGGAAACCGGCGAGCACCTCGTCCATGTGGTGTGAGTGGAAGGCGTGACCGACCGACAGCCGTCGGGTACGCCTCCCTCGGTCCGACCACAGCTCGACCATCGCCGCGACCGCGGGCTCGTCGCCGGAGACCACGGTGCTTCGCGGGCCGTTCACGCCGGAGATCACCACGCCTGGCACGAGGGTCTCGGTCACCTCGTGCTCGGATGCCTCCAAGGTGGCCATGGCGCCGTCGTCGCGCGCGGCCTGCATCGCTGAGCCCCGCGCGGCGATCAGACGACTCGCATCCGGCAGCGTGAGCACTCCGGAGGCGTGTGCCGCGGTCACCTCGCCGACCGAATGGCCGAGTAGATAATCCGGTATGGCGCCGTGCCGCTCCGCGAATCTGTACAGCGCGACCTCCAGGGCGAACAACGCCGCCTGGGTGTAGGTCGTCTGGTCGAGTAGCGCGGCGTCCAGGGTGCCGGGCTCGGCGTGGACCACCGCGTGCAGGGGGCGCTGTAGATACGGGTCCAGGTGCTCGCACACGTCGTCGAAGGCCGCGCGGTAAACGGGCGAGTGCTCGTAGAGCTCGCGTCCCATCCCGACACGCTGTGAACCCTGACCTGTGAACAGGAACACGGTGCCGCCGCCGACCCCGTGGCCGCTCACCGCGCCGGGAGAACCCGCTGCCAGGGCGTCGAGCCCGCTCAGGAGCGTGTCGCGATCGGCACCGACGACGACGGCCCTCCTGTCCAGGAGCGCGAGCCCGTTGGCCAGCGTGCTCGCGGCTGCGACGACATCCAGGTCCGTGTGGTCGGACAGATACGCCCGGAGCTGTTGCGCACGGGCGCGCAGGGCCGGTTCGGTCCTGGCCGACAACAGCAGGGGAACCACCGGCGGGTCGTGGCTGGGCGGGGTGGCTGCGGCGGCGTCCTCGGCTTGTTCGACGATGACGTGGGCGTTGGTGCCGCTGATCCCGAACGCGGATACCCCCGCTCGCCGGGGCCGGCCGAGCTCTGGCCAGTCCCGCTGTTCGGTGAGCAGTTCGAGGGAGCCCTCCGACCATTCGACGTGCTGTGAGGGTTCGCCGATGTGCAACGTGCGAGGCTGAATCCCGTGCCGGAGCGCTTGCACGGCCTTGATCACGCCGCCGACGCCCGCGGCCGCCTGCGCATGGCCGAGGTTCGACTTCAGTGATCCCAGGCGCACCGGCTCGTCGCGGTCCCGGCCGTAGGTCGCCAGTAGTGCCTGGGCTTCGATCGGATCACCGAGTCGTGTGCCGGTTCCGTGCGCTTCGACGAGGTCGACCTCGGAGCCCGTCAGACCCGCCTCGTCCAAGGCGGCTCGGATGACCCGCTCCTGCGCGGGCCCGTTCGGTGCGGTCAGGCCGTTGGAGGCGCCGTCGGAGTTGACCGCCGTGCCGCGAACCACCCCCAGTACGCGATGCCCGTTGCGCCGGGCGTCGGAGAGACGTTCCACCAACAGAAGGCCGACACCCTCGGACCATCCCGTGCCGTCGGCTTCCGCGGAGAACGATTTGCACCGCCCGTCGGCGGCGAGCCCGTTCTGCCGTGAGAACTCGACGAAGGTGCTCGGACCGGCCATCACGGTCGCGCCGCCGGCCAGTGCCATGTCCACTTCCCCCGAGCGCAGCGCGTTCGCGGCCAGGTGCAGCGCGACCAGCGATGAGGAGCACGCGGTGTCGACGGTGATGGCAGGGCCTTCGAGACCGAAGCTGTAGGCCACGCGTCCCGAGATCACGCTTGAGGTGTTGCCCGCCAGCAGGAAGCCCTCGACCTCGTCCGGAGTGGACTTCAGCCGCGCGGCGTAGTCGTCGTACATCACCCCGCTGTAAACGCCCGTACGGCTGCCGCGCACGGAGGTGGGGTCGATTCCGGCGTCTTCGAACGTCTCCCACGCGGTCTCCAGCAGCAGTCGTTGCTGGGGGTCGGTGGCCAGCGCCTCGCGGGGAGACATGTCGAAGAAGTCGGCGTCGAACAGGTCCGCGTCGTGCAGGAAACCGCCGTGCCGGGTATAGCTGGTGCCGATGTTGTCCGGTTCGGGGTGGTAGAGGTTTTCGAGGTCCCAACCGCGGTTGGTCGGGAATTCCGAGATCGCGTCCCGGCCATCGAGTACCAGCTGCCACAGGTCGTCCGCTGAGCGGACGCCGCCGGGGAAGCGGCACGCCATGCCGACGATGGCGATCGGTTCGTCCGATCGTGCCTTGGTAGGCGCGGATCGCGCCGTGGCCGCAGGGTCCGAGTCATCTTCGGCCAGATAGGCGGCCAACGCGTGCGGTGTGGGGTGGTCGAACACCAGCGTGGCGGGCAATCGCATGCCGGTGGCTGCGACGAGCCGGTTGCGCAGATCGACTCCGGCCAGTGAATCGAACCCCTGTTCGCGGAACGCTCTGTTCATGTCGAGTGCGTTCGGGCCGGACAAGCCCAGTGCGGTCGCCGCGGCCGTGCGGACCAGCTCTGCCGCTTGCGTCTCGTCGAAGGTGCGGGTCGAGCGTGGCGCGGTACCCGGCGCGGCCGGCTCGCGTCGACGGCGGACGAACCTGCTGAGCACCGCGGGAACATTCTCGTCGGCGGCCAGGAGAGAAGGCGACAAGACCGCCGGGACCGGCGTTGCCGCGTCGGCGGTGACCGCCCGGTCGAACAGGTTCAGACCTTCTTGCGCCGTGAGCGGTGTGATGCCGCTCCGCGCCCAGCGACGGACATCCGATTCTCCGATCGATCCGCCCATGCCCTCTTCCCACAGCCCCCACGCCAAAGACGTGGCGGCCAGGCCGTGGGCACGGCGATCGGCCGCCAGCGCGTCCAGGTACGTGTTCGCGGCGGCGTAGTTGGCCTGGCCCGTGGTGCCCAGCACACCGGAGATCGACGAGAACAGCACGAAGGCGCCGAGGTCAGCGTCCAGGGTCAATTCGTGGAGGTGACGAGCGGCGTCCGCCTTGGCTGCCATGACGGTCGATACCTGATGCTCGGTCAGCGCCGTGATCGTGGCGTCGTCAAGGCTTCCCGCGGTGTGGATCACCGCGGTCAGCGGCGTTTCCGCCGGGAGGCCGCCGATCAGCTCGGCCACTGCGGCCCGGTCGGTCACGTCGGTCGCGACGATGCGCACGCCGGGCAACTCGTCCATGAGGCCGGCCGCGCTCGGCGCGGCCGGTCCGCGTCTGCTGATGAGCAGCAGGTTGTGGAGACCGTGATCGTGGTACAGGTGGCGGGCGATCAGCGCGCCGAGTCCTCCGGTGCCGCCTGTGATCAGGATCGTGCCGTCGCGGCGCCAGCCGAGGCCGGTCTCGATCGGGTCCGCCGCCGGCGGGGACTTCACGACGCGAGGTACCAGGAATGTGCCGTTCCGTACCGCGACCTGCGACTCACCGGTGCGGACGGCGGACGTGATCGTGTCGATGTCCGTCGATCCGTCGGCGTCGACGATGACGACCTGGTCCGGGTGTTCGCTCTGTGCGCTGCGCACCAAGCCCCACACCGCGGACGCGGACGCGTGGGCGATCGGTTCGCCGTCCTCGGTGGCCACCGCGTTGCGGGTGACCAGGACGAGCCGATCCGCCGGGTCGTGATCGCCGGTCAGCCAATCGCGGATCTCGTGCAGACATCGTTTGGTGGCGGTCGTCGGGTCGCCGGCCTCGGGGACCTCGATGATCGTCGGAACGAGGGCGGCGTCGTCCGCACCGGAATCGCCCCGCACGGGCTGCCAGGCGAGTTCATACAAAGGTGTGGCGCCGGCGGCGGCGTTGCCCGACGCTCGGAACGTCAGGCCGTCGACGGTGGCCACCGGGGTCCCCATGGTGTCGGTGAGCAGCAGCTCGTAGGTGTCTGTGCCGGTGGGAGTGATCCGCGCCTTGACCTCCGTGCCGGCGGTGATGTCGCCGTGCATACGCACGCCGCTCCACGTGAACGGCAGGCGTGGCCCTTCCTCGGCATCGACCAGGCCGAGCACGATCGGGTGGAGGACGGCGTCGAGCAGCGCGGGATGCAGCAGGAACCCCGCCTCCGAGCCGGTATACCCCTGGGGGATGCCTACCTCGGCGTATGCGGTGTCATCGTCCAAGACGACCGATCGCAGGCCTTGGAACATCCCGGTGTAGTCGTACCCGCGGTCGGCGAGCCTCGGGTAGGCGTCCTCCGTCGGTGCCGGGGTTCCTTGGCCGGGCCATTCCGGCGGTTGGGCGGTGGTCGCCGGGTGCGCGGGTTCAGCGAGGATCCCGGACGCATGCCGGGTCCATGCCCGTTCGCCGTCCCGGCGGGAGTGGATGGTCAGCTCCCCACCGCGCACGGACACCTGTACCTGCAACGTTTCGTTCTCGGGAACGACGAGCGGGCTCTCCAGGGTCAGTTCGGCCACGTCCGGGAGACCGACCCGTCGGCCGGAATACAGGGCGAGCTCCAGGAACGCCGTTCCGGGCAGCAGCGTCGAACCGTTGATCACGTGGCCGGCCAGCCACGGATGGTTCGCCAGGGAGACGGTGCCCGCCAGCACGACCTCGTCGCGGTCGACCGCCTCGACCACCGAATCCAGGATGGGATGCCCGAAGGCGCCGCGCGCGGACCGGGGCGAAAGCCAGTACCGGTCCCTCCGGAAGGCGGTTGATGGCTCCTCACCCGCGACCCGGGCCATGCCGGCGGCGAATACGTCCCGCTCGGTGCCAGAGGACCTGCCGAGCGGTATCACCCGGGCGACTCCCGCGGAACGGATCAGCGGGGCCAACGCGGCCGAGGGGCCGACCTCGACGAACACCGAGGCGCCCTGGTCGCGCAGAGTCGTCACGGCGTCGTGGAACCGCACCGTGTTCCGGATCTGGCGGACCCAGTGCTCAGCGTAACCGGTGACGTCGGACGGCAGCGGCTGTCCTGTCACCGTCGAGACCACCGGGATGCGCGGCGGCCGGTACTCGACGGACTCCGCCACAGCCCGGAATCGGTCGAGGACGTCGTCCATGTGCGGGGAGTGGAAGGCGTGGCTGACGGTCAGTCGGCTGACGCGGCGCCCGAGGTCACGCCATCGCCCGGCGACGGCCGCGGCCTTGTCGGCGTCGCCCGCGATGACGACGGACGTCGGACCGTTCACCGACGCCACCACGACACCGTCGACCAGACCGTCGGTGACCTCTGCTTCCGTCGCCTCCAGAGCGATCATCACGCCGCCCGAACGCGCCTGCTGCATGAGCGCGCCCCGCGCGGCCACCAGCTTCGCCGCGTCGGCGAGTGAGAAGACACCCGCGACATACGCCGCAGCCAGCTCGCCGATGGAATGCCCGGTGAGCAGGTCGGGGGAGAGACCGTGTGCCATGGCCAGCTCGGTCAGGGCCACTTCGAAAGCGAACAGGGCGGGCTGCGTGTAGCGGGTCTGGTGGAGTTCGTCGCCGCCGTTGAACATCAGCTCCTTCAACGGCCGGTCGAGGTGCGGGACGAACGCGGCGCACACTTCGTCGAGGGCACGCGCGAACTCCGGGTGGTGTTCGTACAGGCCCCGTCCCATACCGGACCGTTGGGCACCCTGGCCGGTGAACACGACGGCGTTCTTGGAGGCTTCCCCCTCTTCCAGGACGACGTGGGCGTTGGTGCCGCTGATACCGAAGGACGACACTCCGGCACGCCTCGGTCGTCCGGTACGCTCCCACTCCCTGGCCTGCGAGAGCACTTCGACCCGGCTCGACGCCCAGTCCACTCGAGGCGTGGGAACGTCGGCGTGCAGCGTCCTCGGCAGTACTCCGTGCCGCATGGCCTGGATGGCCTTGATCACGCCCGCGACACCCGCAGCCGCCTGTGCGTGGCCGATGTTCGATTTCAAGGAACCGAGATAGAACGGCGTGTCGCGGTCATTGCCGTAGGCGGCGAGCACGGCCTCCGCCTCGATCGGATCACCGAGTGATGTGCCGGTGCCGTGGGCTTCCAGCATGTCGACTTCGGAGGCGGTCAGCCCGGCGTCGGCCAGTGAGGCGGAGATCAACCGCTGTTGGGACAGACCGCTGGGTGCGGTCAGGCCGTTGGACGCTCCGTCCGAGTTGACGGCCGTCCCTCGGACGATCGCCAGAACGGGATGTCCGTTGCGCCGCGCATCGGACAGGCGCTCCAACGCGAGCATGCCCACGCCTTCGGCCCAGCCGGTGCCGTCGGCGTCTGCGGAGAACGGCTTGCACCGACCGTCGGTGGCCAACCCCTGCTGCCTGGAGAATTCCTCGAACATACCGGGGGTGGCCATGACCGCGGCGCCGCCGGCGAGCGCCATGGTCGCCTCACCGGCCCGTAGCGCGCGTACGGCCACGTGCAACGCGACCAGGGACGACGAGCACGCCGTGTCCACGGTCATCGTGGGGCCGATGAGTCCGAGCTGGTAGGCGATCCGGCCCGACAGGACACTCGGGGTGGTGCCGGTGAGCACGTAGCCCTTGACGTCGTCGCCGGCCTCGTGCATCCGCGGGCCGTAGTCGGAAGCGGTGCCACCGACGAACACACCGGTGCGGCTGCCGTGGAGGGACGTGGGATCGATCCCGGCCCGTTCCAGGGCTTCCCACGACGTCTGTAGCAGTAGCCGCTGCTGCGGGTCCATGGCCAGTGCTTCGCGCGGCGAAATGCCGAAGAACCCGGCGTCGAACTCGGCCGCGGTCTGCAGGAAGCCGCCGATCCGCGAGTAGCCCTCACCGGGCTGCCAGCCCCGGTCGGCGGGGAAGGCGCCTATGACATCCCGCTCGTCGATGAGCGCACGCCAGAGGTCGTCGGGTGAGTCGATGCCGCCCGGGAGGCGGCAGGCCATTCCAACGACCGCGATCGCGTCATGGTCGGACCCTGTGCCGCCGGTGGGGATGAACGCGGGCGTGTGAGCGGGTTCGATTCCGGATTCGACGAAATACGCGATCAGCTCGCGCGGTGTCGGGTAGTCGAACAATAATCCGCCGGCCAGCGTGCGACCGGTAGCGGCCGCGAGGTTGTCGATCAGCTCGACGGTCATCATCGAGGAGAACCCGAGGTCGCGGAAGTTGAGGTCCGGTTCGACCGAATCGGGGTCGGCCACGCCGAGCGTCGCGGAGATCGCGGCCATGACGACGGTGGCCGGGTCGGCGGTTTCGTGCGTCGCGGCGTGGGGAGAAGGCGTGCGGGTCTCGCCTGTCCAGTACCGCTCGCGCTGGAAAGGATAGACCGGCAGCCGTACCCGATGCGCCCGGGTGTCTTCGTAGACGGCGGCCCAGTCGACGTCCGCGCCCCCGACGTACTCGTCGGCCATCCGCATCAGCTCGGCGGTCGTCTCGTCCGCTTCTTCGCACTCCGGCGTGCGGTCGTCCGCGGAGATCACGTTGGGAGCGGGGATACCGCCGGCGATAGCGTCAAGCCCCGAACGCAATTCGTCGTCGTCGGAAGCGAGAACGACAGCCCGGTGCCGGAACGCTGTTCTGGTGGTCGCCAGGGAGAATCCGAGATCGTGCGGGGCCAGGCCGGCGTCACGCAGCAGCCTCGCGTGCGCTCGCAGCGCGCCCGGGGTCGTGGCGGAGACCGGGACGGGTACGAGCCGGTCATCGGGTGCGGGAGCAGGGCGGTTGCGGGCCGGGGGCTCGGCGACGATCACGTGAGCGTTCGTGCCACCCATACCGAATGACGACACACCGGCCACGAGCGGGCGCTCCGGATGCGGCCAGGCCGTGAGGCCCGTCGCGACCCGAAGGCCGAGCTCGTCCAGCGCGATCGCCGGATTGGGGCTCTCGAAGTTCAGGCTCGCGGGAAGCCGCTGATGCCGGATGCTGAGGGCGGCCTTCAGCAGCCCGGTGATGCCGGCGGCTCCTTCGAGATGGCCGACGTTGGTCTTGACCGAACCCACGATGAGCGGGTCGTCGGAAGGCCGTCCTTCGAATACGGCGCCCAGCGCCGCCGCTTCGATCGGATCGCCGACCGGGGTGCCGGTTCCGTGCAGCTCGACGTACTGCACCTCGTGCGGAGAGAGGTCGGCCCGGCGCAGCGCCGATCGCACGACCCGCTGTTGTGCCTCCGCACTCGGAACCGTCAGACCGGTGGTCGCTCCGTCGTTGTTGGTCGCACTGCCCCGGATGACGGCGTAGATGTCGTCTCCGTCGGCCAGTGCGGCCGATAGCGGTTTGAGGACGGCGACCACGGCTCCCTCGCCTCGGACGTATCCGTTGGCGCGCGCGTCGAAGACGTAGCTGCGACCGTCCGAGGACAGTCCGCCGAACCGCTGCGCCCCCAGCGCGCCTTCGGCGAGGAGGTTCAGGTTCACCCCGGCGGCGATGGCGACGGGTGACTCGCCCGAGCGCACACTCTGCGCCGCACAGTGCACGGCGACCAGCGACGATGACTGAGCCGTGTCCACGACGGCGCTGGGCCCCCGCAGATCCAGGGCATAGGAGACCCGGTTGGCGATGATCGCCCGATGCGTACCCGTGTTGGTGTGCTGGGTGATCACGGGGTCACCGCCGCCCATGACCAGGTGTGTGTAATCGTCCCGGAGTGAACCGACGAACACCGACGTGCTCGTTCCCGCCAGCTCTCCGGGGATGATCCCGGCGTCTTCGAGCGCAGCCCAGGTCTGCTCGAGGACGAGTCGCTGCTGCGGGTCCATCGCAGCGGCTTCCCGGGCCGAAACGCCGAAGAAACCGGCGTCGAAGTCCGCGACCTCGTCCAGGAAGGCACCGAACCGCGCGCCCGCCTCCAGCCGGATGGTGCCCGACCGCGTTTCGGGCACCTCGGTGATCGCGTCCTGGCCACTGCTCACCAGGTTCCACAGTTCGCTGATGCCATCAGCGCCGGGCAACCGGCACGACAATCCCACGATGGCCACTGCGTTCGTGTCGTAACTGTCTGAGCTTGTCGACATAAGGGCGGTTCTCTTCCTCATTGGAGACAGTCGTGAAGCGGGACGACCCGGTGTGTCGTGTGGCGGGTTCGGTGGCATCGCTCCGGTTGCCGGCAACCGGCGAGCCCTCAGGGCAGGAGCGCGGTTTCGTCGTTGTCGCGCAGAGCCGTCGCCAGACCGCGCACTCCGGTCCTCAACAGGTCGATCTCGTCGTCGGTGATGTATATGGACGGTTCGAGCCGGAGTGTGTTCGTCGCGCTGGCGGTGGGAAGGACCCGGAGCCGGTACTCACGGAGCAGGTACCCGGCCAGCACATATCCGAGCAGCCCGCCGCGGGCCTGTTCGGCGATGAATCCGGAAGGCGAATCGGACTGGTCGCGAAACTCGATGCCGGCCATCAGCCCGATTCCGCGCACATCGGCGATCACCGAGGGAAAGTCTTCGTGGAGCCGGCGCAACATGGCGAGCAGCCGCTCGCCGCGCTCGCCGGCCAGCCGGTAGGCGGCACCGTCATCGGCTTCCAACAGCTCCACGGTCCGGTGGGCGATCAGCGTGGAGTAGGCGTCCTTGGCGAAGGTCGAGCTGTGCACCAGCTCGAACTCGTCCCGGTAGCGCGCCTTGCCGATCAGCGTCATCGCCGCTTTGGTGATTCCGCCCCCGAGGCTCTTGGCCAACGTGTAGTAGTCCCCCCGCAGGCCCAGCTGCGAGCTCGCGAAAAAGGTGCCGGTACGGCCCATCCCGCTTTGCACTTCGTCGATGATGATCGGGCAACCGACCGCCGTACACACCTGCCGGACGCGCTGCGCGGTCTCCTGGCCGAGCGGCCTGATCCCGGCCTCGCCCTGGACCGGCTCGATGATCAGCGCCGCGATGGCGGGCAGGTCGCGCTCGACGACGCGCACCGTGCGGCCGTCGACGACGAGGTCGAACACCACCGTGCGCTCGTTTTCGACGGCTTTCACCAGAGAGTCGGTGTCGTCCATCGGCAGGAACCGGCATTGTGCCGCCAACGATGTGAACGGAGTCCGGAAACCGGCGTTGTGGGTGAGCTGCACACTGCCGATCAGCTTGCCGTGGAACGACCCCTCCAGGGCGAGCAGTACCGGCGGAGCCGCGGCACGCTCCTCGTTGACGCGTTCCGCCTCGGCGATGACCTGGTCCGAGGTGGCGTCCTGTGGCAGGCCGGTCGCGGACGCCAGCCGGCTGTACGGGCCGTCGAGTGCGAAACGTGCGCCGTCGGCGACCGCGGAGCGCGCCGTGGCGCGGTTTTCGGCGATGCTTTCAAGGAGTTCTGCCGCCTTGCCGACCCTGTCCATTTCCGCGTGCTTAACCGCGATTTCAACGGCCTCTGCGCCGCTGTTCGAGAATATCGCAGAGTATTCGTCCGCCGTGGCGAATTCGCGGCGAATGATGGAGTTGATGTTCTGCGCCAGGTCGTTGGCATACGGATGTTTCGAGAACTGTGCGTGAATCGCGGTTCCGCGGTCCAGTAGTTGCTTGGCGTAGTCGATCAGTTCCGGATGGTTGTGGCCGAGGATGGTCGACCCGTAACCGCCGACGAAGTCCAGTACCGGTACCTCTTGGGACTCCGTGTCGTAGTGGTACAGCGTGTCCTTCTGCGCTCGGTGGTAGTAGAGGTCCAGTCCGAGGGAGGTGAGCAGGCCGCCGAGGTAGGGCTCGGCCAGATCACCGGACGCGGTCTCCGGGTTCGCCATCAATTCGATCCCCTTTGTTTACAGGTCCACTTTCCTGAAAGTTACCGACGCGGCAGTAACGCTGCACTCATTGCCTGCTCATCGATCTGGAAGAACCCACGAAAACCGGCAAGGCCGAGTGATTACCGATCTGTGACTCCGCTCGTCGCACAATCGGTGCTGCGGAGATTTGGATGATTACTTCTCCGCGAGAGGACGATGGTCGTGCAGGGTATCGAGGAGTCCGTCGGCGCTTGCCGCCGGCCGGTGGGGGAGCTGATCGCACGTGTCCGCTGATGAGGAGCAGTTGCGCCGGTATCTCAAACGCGCGGTCGCCGACGCGCAGGTGAGTCGCGCGCGAGTACGGGAACTGGAACGGCGGGAGCGCGATCCCATCGCCATCGTGGGGATGTCCTGCCGTTATCCGGGCGGAGTGGATTCGCCGGAGCGGTTATGGCAGGTGGTCGCCGACGGCGTGGACACGGTGTCCTCGTTTCCCGAGAACCGGGGTTGGCCGCTCGACCGGCTCTACCATCCTGATCCGGACGAGGTGGGCAGGTCGTACACCGACCTGGGCGGTTTCGTGTACGACGCGGACCGGTTCGACGCGGAGTTCTTCGGGATGTCGCCGCGGGAAGCGCTCGCGACCGACCCACAACAGCGGTTGTTGCTGGAGACCGCATGGGAGTGTTTCGAACGGGCCGGGATCCCGGCGGACTCCGTTCGCGGCAGCCGGACGGGTGTGTTCGTCGGCACCATGTATCACGACTACGGTGCACGTCCCCATCTTCCGCTCGAGGAGTTCGAGGGCTACCTCTACACCGGCAGCGCGGGCAGCGTCGCCTCCGGCAGGCTGTCCTACGTCTTCGGTCTGGAAGGCCCCGCCGTCACCGTCGACACGGCGTGCTCCTCGTCTCTGGTCGGAATCCATCTCGCGGCAGGGGCCCTGCGCCGCGGCGAATGCGATCTCGCGCTGGCGGGCGGTGCGACGGTCATGTCGACTCCTGACGTGTTCACCGAGTTCTCCCGCCTGCGCGGGCTGTCTCCCGACGGCCGGTGCAAGTCGTTCGCCGCGTCGGCGGACGGGACCGGGTGGTCGGAGGGCGCCGGGTTGCTCTTGGTCGAACGGCTCTCGGACGCCCGTCGCAACGGACACCGGGTGCTCGCCCTGATCTCGGGCTCGGGCGTCAACCAGGACGGTGCGAGTGCGGGCCTCAGCGCTCCCAACGGCCCCGCGCAGGAGCGGCTGATCCGTCAGGTGCTGACCACCGCGGGACTGTCCTTCGCCGACATCGACCTCATCGAGGCGCACGGCACGGGTACCCCGCTGGGCGATCCGTTGGAAGCCAACGCGCTTCTCGCCACCTACGGTGCCGAAAGGCCGGTCGATGACCCGATCCGACTCGGGTCCCTGAAGTCGAACATCGGGCACGCCCAGGCCGCGGCCGGTGTCGGGGGTGTCATCAAGGTGGTCGAGGCCATCCGACACGGGGTCATGCCCAGGACCCTGCACGCCGACGAACCGACCCCGCACGTCGACTGGGACGGCGGTGCGCTTTCACTGTTGACCGAGGCGCGCGACTGGCCGGCCCGCGAGGGGCCGCGGCGTGCCGGCGTGTCCGCGTTCGGGTTCAGCGGCACCAACGCCCACCTCATCGTCGAGGAGGCGAGCCCGACACCGGAACCGGACGTGGCCGCCGCGACGGTCCCACCTCCGCCGGTACTGCCGTACGTCCTCTCGGCCGGAACGCCGGAAGTGTTGCGCACCCAGGCCGAACGGATCGGTGCGCTCGTCGCCGAGGGCACCGGTCCCGACCCGCTCGACCTGTCCTACTCCCTGGCCCGCACGCGCTCGGCCCTGCGGCACCGCGCGGTCGCGGTCGCGGCCGACCGCTCGGAACTGGTCGAGAACCTCCTCGCGCTGGCCGACGGCGGTCCGGACACGATCGTCGACGCCCGCGGCGAGGGGCGCCTCGCGTTCATGTTCACCGGAGGCGGGGCGCAGCGGGCCGGTATGGCACGTGAGTTGGCCGTGGCCTTCCCGGCGTTCGCGGACGCTTTCGACGAGGTGTGCGTGGCTCTCGACGAACACTTGCCCAGGCCGTTGCGGTCCGTCATCGAGTCGGGTGACGAGCTGGATCAGATCGACTACACCCTGGCGTCCCTGTTCGCGGTCGGGGTCGCGCTGTACCGGCTTCTGGAGGGCTGGGGGGTTCGCGCGGACTACCTGGTCGGCCATTCGACCGGAGAGCTGATCGCGGCCCACTTGGCCGGAGTCCTGTCATTGTCCGATGCGGCGGTGCTGGTGACGGCCCGTGGACGGCTGATGCGCGCTCTGCCGGAGGGCGGGGCGATGATCGCGGTGGAGGCGACCGAGGACGAGGCGCGCGAGACGCTCGACGCCGACGGGCGCGCGGTGATCGGCACGATCAACGGTCCTCGGGCGGTGGTGCTCTCCGGGGACGAAGACGCGGTCCACGCTGTTGCCCGGGTATGGAGCGACCGCGGCCGTTCCACCCGGGTGCTGCCCATCCTGCGGGCCTCTCATTCGCATCGGATGGATCCGATGCTCGACGAGTTCCGGGCGATCGCTGAAGGTCTGACATTCCACCGCCCGCGCACCGGCATCGTCTCGACCGTCACCGGCGAGGTGGAATCCGGTGACGGGTGGACCTCCCCCGAGTACTGGGTCGAGCAGCTCCGGCGGCCGGTGCGCTTCAGCGACGCCGTGCGAACGCTGGAGGCACAGGGCGTCACCACGCTGCTCGAACTGGGACCGGACGGGGTCCTCTCGGCGATGGCGGCGGCCTCGGTCGACGACGCGGTCACGGTTCCCGCCATGCGGAAGGACCAATCGGAGCCACGGACCCTCGTCCACGCGCTGAGCGTCCTGCACTCGCGCGGTGTGCCGGTCGACTGGGCGGCGTTCTTCGCCGGCATGGGCGCGCAGGCCATGGATCTACCGACGTACCCGTTCCGGAAGGAGAGGTACTGGCTCGACCCGGCCCCGCCGACCGAGTCCGACGTCGGCGGTGGAACCGAGGAGCCCGACCCGCTCGGGGCCCTGCACCGGGTCGACTGGCTGCCGGATGCCGTCCGGCCATCGGCTCGGCCGGTTACTTGGGCGACTCTGGGTGAGCGGGCGGGGGAGGGGATCGAGGCGTACGCCGACTTCTCCGCTTTCGGCGAGGCAGTGCGATCCGGCGTCGATGTTCAGGCTCTCGTGCTCCCCTTGACGGCGGTTGAGCCCGATGCCGTCGCGCGGACATGCGATACGCTCCGGCGGTGGACGGCCGACGAGCGGTTCGCCGACACCCGCCTGATCATCGCGACTCGGGGTGCCGTCGCGGTCAAGGACGGTGAAGCACCCGACCCGAACGCGGCCGCGATATGGGGTTTGATCCGGTCGGCCCAGGCGGAGGCCCCTGACCGGTTCGTGCTCGTGGACACCGACGTCGACGATGACGCGGTGGTCGTTCCGCCGTCGCTCCTGTCGGCCCTACTGGTCGCCGACGAGCCGCAGGCCGCCGTGCGCGACGGGAAGGTCCTCGTTCCGAGGCTGAGTCGGCTCCGGCCTTCCGCCGCTCGGGAAGCGGAAGCCCCGGTCTGGGATAAGCGGGGCACGGTTCTGATCACGGGTGGCACCGGCATGCTGGGAGCCACGATCGCTCGGCACCTGGTCACGGTGCACGGCGTCACCAACCTGCTGTTGGCGAGTCGTACCGGGGTGCCCGCGGACGGCGCCGACCAGGTGCTCACGGAGATCGCGGAACTGGGTGCGAACGTCACCGTCAGCCGGTGCGATGTGTCCGACCGGGACGCGCTGGCCGGACTGCTCGCGAAAATCCCGCCCGAACAACGGCTGACCGGTGTGATCCATGCGGCGGGCGTGTTGGACAACGGCCTGCTCTCCGACATGACGTCCGAACGGTTGCGGACCGTGCTCGGCGCCAAGGCGGACGGTGCGCGGCATCTGCATGAACTCACCCGGGGGTACGAGCTGTCGGCCTTCGTGCTGTTCTCCTCCGCGGTCGGGTTGTTCGGAGGCCCCGGCCAGGCGAACTACGCCGCGGCGAACGCGTTCCTCGACGGACTGGCGCACCATCGCCACACACTGGGGCTCCCCGCGGTGTCGATGGCCTGGGGCGTGTGGGATGTCGACGGCGGCATCAACGAGAGCATGAGCGCCCAGGACCGCCGCCGACTGGCGCGAGACGGATTCCGCACTGTTCCGGCCACGGACGGCGGGGCCCTGCTCGACGCGGCTCTGGTGACCGGTCGGCCCGCGGTGACCGCGACGCCGTTCGACCTGACGGCCGTGCGAGCGCTCGACAGGGTGCCTCCGCTGCTGAGGGCACTGGTACCCGAGACAGAGCGTGCCTCCGAAGACACGCGGTCGTTCGCCGAACGGCTGGCGCGGTTGAGCGGTACCGAGCGGGAGGAGCACGTGCTCGACGTCGTGTCCCGCACGGTCGCCGCTGTCCTGGGGCACACCGACTCTTCCGCCGTCGATCCCCAATCCGCGTTCCGCGAACAGGGTTTCGATTCCCTCACCGCTGTCGAACTGCGGAACAGGTTGAACGGCCTCACGGGGGCGAAACTCCCCGCGACCGCGGTATTCGATCACCCGACGCCGCGACTGCTGGCCGATGTCGTGCTCGACAACCTGACGCTTGAGACCGTGTCGTCGAAGGAGCCCTCGTCGGTGCTCGCCGCGCTGGAACAACTGGAGACCGCGCTCGCCGTCGAGGCTGAGGTCGAAAGCGATCGTGACGTGATCACCGTGCGGCTCCAGATCCTGATGTCCCGGTGGCTGGAGACCGAATCCCGGTCGGCGGCCACATCGGACGAGCGCGATCTGCTCGAGTCCGCTTCCACCGACGAACTGTTCGACTTCATCGACAACGAACTCGGCCGCGGCCCCAGCTGACGGCCGCCCGACCTCAGGGGACAGGTAACGCTCTCATGGCGGATACGAAGAAGCTCGAGGACTACTTGAAATGGGTCACCGCCGACCTGCGGAAGGCCAAGCAGCGCATCGCTGAACTGGAGTCCGGCCGGTCGGAACCATTGGCGATCGTGGGCATGGCGTGTCGGTTCCCGGGCGGCGTGGCGTCCGCCGACGACCTGTGGCGGATCGTCGCCGACGGCCGCGACGGGATCACCGACTTCCCCACCGACCGGGGATGGGACGTCGACGCGCTCTACGACCCGGATCCCGACACCCCCGGCACGACGTACACGCGCGAAGGCGGTTTCCTCGACGGGGCGACGGAGTTCGACGCCGGCTTCTTCGGCATCGCACCCCGCGAGGCACTGGTGATGGACCCGCAACAGCGGGTGCTGCTGGAGACCGCATGGGAGACGTTCGAGCACGCGAACATCGATCCCGCCCCGCTGAGAGGGACTGACGTCGGCGTCTTCGTCGGCGCGGTGGAACAGTCCTACCTGGGTTTGACCGGACCGACCGAGTCGGAGGGCTACCAGCTGACGAGCAAGCTCGGGGCCGTGGCCGCAGGAAGGCTGTCGTACGTGTTCGGCTTCGAGGGCCCGTCCATGACGATCGACACGGCCTGCTCGTCGTCGTTGGTCGCCATGCACCTGGCGAGCCAGTCACTGCGCAGCGGGGAGTCGCGGCTGGCCCTTGCCGGGGGTGTGACGATCGTCGGGAGCCCCGGCGGATTCGTCGACTTCTCCCGACAACGCGGTCTCGCCCCCGACGGCCGGTGCAAGTCCTTCGCCGCCGCGGCCGACGGCACCAGCTGGGCGGAAGGGGTCGGGCTGATCCTGCTGGAACGGCTCGGCGATGCCCTCGACAACGGGCACCGGGTGCTCGGGGTTCTGCGATCGTCGGCCGTCAACTCCGATGGCGCGTCCAACGGCTTGACGTCTCCCAGCGGCCCGGCCCAGGAGCGGGTGATCCGGACGGCCCTCGCCGGCGGGAGGTTGGACGCGTCCGAGGTCGACGTGGTCGAAGCGCACGGCACCGGGACGCGGCTCGGCGATCCCATCGAGGCCCAGGCGCTGCTCAGTACCTATGGTGCCGGCCACACACCGGAGAGACCGCTGTACCTGGGCTCCCTGAAATCGAATATCGGGCACACCGTGGCGGCGGCCGGGGTGGGTGGTGTGATCAAGATGGTGCAGGCACTGCGGCACGGTGAGCTGCCGCGGATTTTGCACCTGGACCGACCGACGCCGCTCGTGGACTGGTCGCCGGGGACCGTCGAACCGCTGGCCGAGCACCGTCCATGGCCGGAACTCGGACGTCCGCGCCGGGCCGCCGTGTCGGGTTTCGGCGTGGGCGGTACGAACGCACATCTGATCCTGGAACAGGCGCCGGCCGAGTCCGAGGCACCGATGGGGCGGAAACCGCCCGCGTCGCTGCCGCTCGTCCTGTCCGCGAGTTCCCGGGAGGCTCTCGCCGAACAGGCACGCAGTCTGGCCGGTCGGCTCCAGGAGATGCCTGAGCAGGCCCTGCTGGATACGGCGTACACGGCCGCGAACGGTCGCGCGGCACTGGAACACCGGGCCGTCGTCGTCGGCTCCGACACCGACACGCTGCTCGCGGGCCTGGGGCGGGTAGCGGCCGGCGGTGTGCGCCCGGCCATGGCGGCGAGCGGAGGCAGGCTCGGGATGCTGTTCACCGGCCAGGGAGCTCAGCGGGTCGCCATGGGTATGCGCTTGCGCGCAGCGTTTCCCGCGTTCGCCGAGGCGTTCGACGAGGTGTGCTCAGCGATGGATTCACACCTCGAACAGCCCTTGACCGACGTGCTCGCCGATAAGGCGAGGCTGACCGAGACCGGGTTCGCCCAGCCGGCGTTGTTCGCACTGGAGGTGGCTCTGTACCGGCTGTTCGAAAGCTGGGGTGTCCGGCCCGACTACCTCGTCGGCCATTCCATCGGCGAGTTGTCCGCCGCGCACGTTGCCGGTGTGTTGTCACTGCCGGACGCGGTGACGGTCGTCACCGCACGGGGCCGGCTGATGCAGGGGCTGCCTGAGGGCGGGGCGATGGCCGCCCTGCACGCGACCGAGGCCGAGCTCGGTCCGGTGCTCGCTCAGGTCGGCGGGCGGGTCGCCATCGCCGCGCTCAACGGCCCCGAGTCCACGGTGGTCTCCGGCGACGCGGACGGCGTCGAGCGTGTCACCGACATGGTGAGGGCATGGGGGAGACGTGCCAAAAGCCTCGTTGTGAGCCATGCGTTCCACTCGCCGCACATCGATCCGATGCTGGATGAATTCGGTCGGATCCTGGACGGCGTCACCTGGCATGCACCGAACATCCCGATCGTCTCCACCGTCACCGGCAGGACGGCCACGGAGGGAGAGCTGCGGTCACCGGTGTACTGGGTCGGTCAGGCGCGGAACCCGGTGCGCTTCCACGACGCGGTCCGCACTCTCGCCGACAAGGGTGTGACGACCGCCCTGGAGCTCGGACCGGCCGGGGTGCTCTCCGCGCTGGTCGTCGAAAGCGACCTGGTCGCCGCGGTTCCCGCCGTGCGCAGTGTGCCGGACGAGGTGCACGACGCGGTGCGCGCGCTGGGAGAGCTGTGGGCGGCCGGAACTCCCGTGGACTGGGACGGCTATTTCCAGGGGAGTGGCGCGCGCTGGACCGATCTGCCCACCTACCCGTTCCAGCGCGAGCGGTTCTGGCTGGAGACGGCCGGTGCTCCCGCGGAGGCCGACGGTCTTAGCCCGGCGAGCGCCGACGATTCGGTTCTCCGGGTCGCGTGGGCGCCGTCGGCCATGGCCGAACCGAGCGCGATGCCCTCGCTGGGGCTGCTGCGCTTGGATGGCGCGGAGGTTCCGGACGGTGTCGCCGCCGCAGAGTTCGGCGGGGTGGCTCAGGCCTTGGACGCGCTCGGCTCATACGACGCGCTGGTGGTTTCCGCTGTGCCGCCGAAGGGCGCAGATGTGCCGGCTCGGGCGGAGCACCTCGTCCAGCGGGTGCTGGCTCTGGTACAGACATGGCTGGCCGATGAACGGACGGCCGACATCCCGCTCGTCGTGCTGACCCGTGGGGCCGTGGTCACCGCCGGCGAAGGAGCCGGTGCCGACGTGGCCGCCGCGCCCCTCTGGGGGTTTCTGCGGACCGTGCAATCCGAGGAACCGGAACGGGTCGTGATCATCGATCTGGACGATGACCCGGCGTCGGTCACGCATGTGCCGTCGATTCTCGCCTCCGGCGAGCCGCAGGTAGCCGTTCGCCGAGGTGAGACGCTCACACCGGGCCTGGCCACGACCGCCGCGAACGGTGACGTGTCGACGTGGAACCCGAACGGCACGGTCCTGATCGCGGGTGGCACGGGTGCGCTGGGAGGGGTGTTCGCCAGGCATCTGGTGCGCGAACGCGGCGTGCGCCATGTGCTGCTGGTCAGCCGCAGCGGGAGCACCGCAGCGGGCGCGGCCGAGCTGGTCGACGAGCTCTCCGGTCTCGGCGCCGAGGCACGGGTCGAGGCATGCGACCTGGCGGACCCGGACGCGGCCGCGGCGCTCTTGGCCACCATCCCGGACGCGCACCCGCTCACCGGGGTCGTCCACGCGGCCGGCGTGATCGACGACGGCATGGTCGCCGACCAGACCGCAAGCCGTGTCACCGCCGTGTTGCGGTCCAAAATCCATGCCGCGTGGAATCTCCACGAGCTCACCCGCGACTGCGCGCTGGACGCTTTCGTGCTGTTCTCCTCCGTCGCGGGCGTGATCGGAGGCGCCGGCCAGTCCGGTTACGCCGCCGCGAACACGTTCCTCGACACGCTGGCCGAGCACCGCGCCGCACTTGGGCTGCCCGCCGTGTCGTTGGCCTGGGGGTTGTGGGACCACGAACGCGGTATGAGCGGGCATCTCAGCCGCGGTGAACTGGACCGCATCGCCCGTGCCGGTCTGCTCACGATCACCGAGGACACCGGACCGAAGCTGCTCGACCGCGCGCTGTGCGCAGATCGAGCGTCTCTGGTCGTTACACCGGTCGACCTTGCCGCAGTGCGCTCCAACGGGAGGCGGTCGCCCCTGATGTTGCGCCGTCTCGTGCAGGACGCCGACGGTGCGGTCGTCGACGAGGAGCTGACGGCCGCACGGTTGGCGGACCTGCCCTCCCAACGCAGGCATGAGATCGTCGCCGACGTCGTCCTCCGCGAGATCTCGCTGGTACTCGGGCACAGAACCACCAGCGCGGTCCAAGAGCACCATCGCTTCGCCGACCTCGGGTTCAGTTCGTTGACCTCGGTGGAACTGCGCAACCGGATCGCGGACGTGACCGGGGTGAAACTATCGCCCTCCCTGGTCTTCGAACATCCGACCCCGGGAGAACTGGCGGCACACGTCTGCGCCGTTCTGCTGCCCGAGATCGAAGGACCCTCGAGAACCTCCGGTGGGGATCTCAGCGGCGAGATCCATCTCGGCGCGGACGTCGTGGCGGATTCGCGAACCCGGCCGGTCGTCACCGATCCCGACGAGGTCCTGCTGACCGGGGCGACCGGATTCCTCGGTGCGTTCGTGCTGCGCGAGCTGATGCGTTCCACGAAGGCACACGTGCACTGCCTCGTCCGAGGTGGCGGCCACGAGGAAGCCACGCGCAGGTTGTACGACAACCTCGACTGGTACCTGGTACGCGGTGATGTCGATCCGAAACGCCTTTCCGTTGTCGTGGGCGACTTGTCCGCCCCAGCGCTCGGTTTGGCCGAGACCGAGTTCGATGACCTGTCCCGTCGGGTCGATGCCGTGTACCACGCGGGCGCGCGAGTGAGCTGGCTCCAGCCGTACTCCGAACTGGCGGACGCGAACGTCGGCGGCACGAGGGAGGTGCTGCGCTTGGCCGCGGCGCACCGAACCGTTCCGGTTCACTACGTGTCGACCACCGGCGTCTTTCCCGCGGGCGGCGCCGACGCCGCCCCGGCGAAGGCCGGCGATCCGACCGGGCACGGCGAGCTGCTGCACAACGGCTATCTGCAAAGCAAATGGGTGGCCGAACAGGTCATCGAGCTGGGGCGAAAGCGCGGGATTCCGGTATCGGTGTACAGGGTCGACGTCGTGTGCGGCGACCGATCGACCGGTGCCTGCCAGACCAAGGACTTCGTCTGGCTGAGCCTCAAAGGGCTGCTGGAGACCGGTGCGGTCCCCGGCAGCCTCGCCGGAGTCGTCCACATGGTGCCGGTCGACTACGTCAGCTCCGCGATCGTTCATCTGTCGCTGCGCGAGGACACGGCGAACCGGACGTTCCACTTCTTCAACCGGCAGGACCAGACCTTCACCGAGTTCGTCGGCCACCTGCGCTCTGCCGGGTTCGGCCTGGTCGAACTGGACTGGGAGACATGGCTTGCGCGGGTGGGCGCGGACCCCGCGAACGCAGTCGTCCCCCTGCTGGATTCGTTCGAGGGGATGAACCGGGGTGATGGCGTGTCGACGTACCCCCCGATCGACGTATCGGAGACCGAACGCGCGTTGACGGGCACCGGAATCGAGTGCCCGCCTGTCGACAGGGCCCTGTTCCAGAGGTACGTCGACTTCTTTGTCCGAGTGGGCTACTTCCCCGCGCCCGTTGGGGAAGCACAGACAGGAGAGTGACCAGGCATGGAGACATCGGATCGCGACCGCGCGATCGTCCTCGGCGGGAGCATGGCCGGTTTGCTTTCGGCGCATGTATTGGCCGACCACTACGCCGAGGTTTTGGTCATCGACCGAGACGACTTGGTCGGAGAGGACAACACCACGGGGCACGGCGTGAACCGTCGTGGCGTTCCGCACGGCGGGCACCTGCACAACCTGCTCGCGGCAGGGGTTTTGACCCTCGAAGAGTTGATCCCCGGCCTGGTCGACGAGCTGGCCCGGAACGGCGCCGTGACGGGCGACGGCACACAAGACGTGAGATGGGTCGTCAACGGCGTGCACATGCCGCAACCCGAGTCCGGGTTGCCCTTGCTGTCGGTCAGCAGGTCGCACCTGGAGAAGCGGGTGCGTGCGCGCGTACGTGCGCGGGGCAACGTCTCATTCCTGGAGCGGACGGAGAGCAAGGAACTGATCACGACGCGGGACGCCCGAGCGGTGGTCGGAGTGCGGATCGCCGACGGCGATTCCGAGCGGGACCTGACCGCCGACCTTGTCGTCGACGCCACGGGCCGCAGAACCCGGACGCCCAAATGGCTCGCCGATCTCGATTACTCGCGCGTTGACGAGGAACGGCTGACCATCAACGTCGGATACACCACCCAGTACTACCGGGTGTCCGGCGATCGCCTGTCCAACGACGTTTCGATCGACATCGGCGGCACCGCCGCCATTCCGCGTGGAGCGCTGCTGGCCGAGGTCGAGGACGGCCGTGTGGTGGTCACCGGCTACGGTTTCGCCGGCGCTTACCCCCCGCGCGACACCGCGGACTTCCACGACTTCCTGAAGTCCTTGGCCGCCTGCGACATCCATGACGCCGTACACGATCTGGAAGTGTTGGGAGAACCGCTGACCTACCGGTTCCCGGCGAACCTCCGACGCCGGTACGAACGAATGGCGTCGTTCCCCGACGGTCTCCTGGTCGTTGGTGACGCCGTGTGCAGCTTCAATCCCGTGTACGGGCAAGGCATGACGGTCGCGGCGCTGGGCGCGCGGGTGTTGCGCGAACATGTCGCACGGCCGGGCCCGGTGCGGCCAGACGAATTCTTCGCCGAACTCGCGGATTCGGCCATCGACCACGTGTGGCGGCTGACCACCGGGGCGGACCGTGTGTTTCCGGGCGTGGGCGGGGACCTGACAGAGGAGGAGCAAGCCGAGCAGGACTACCTCGATCAGTTGCTCGCGGCGGCGGCGGACAATGACGACCTCCTCGTCGCGTACGCACGGGTGGCGTTCCTGCTCGACTCGTCGTCGTCCTTGGCCACACCCGATGTTCGGGCAGAAGTAGCCAGGTTCGCTGCCGAGTGACGTGCCGTGTCACGCCGACCCGGGCTGTCACGACGCGGTAATCGTGAACCTCGGCATCGTGATTACTGAAGCGAGAACGTATCGAGGTCGGGTCCCTACTAGCGTGTTGTCAGAAATTCCAGCTGGTTTTCACCTGTCTACTTTTCGGATGGAGAAAAACGTTGGTCGACGGGAAGAAGCTTCTGGCTTCTGATATCGATGAACATCAGGAAATCTTCGGAGTCGCCTTCAACTCCGGTGACGTCGATGCGGTGAACGCGATGTACGTTGACGGCGCGGTCAGCGTATGGGAACCGGGAAACCCGCATTACGGCGAGGACCGTCGCGTGTACGTCGCGAACTTCCTCAAGACCCGTAAGCCCACCGTAGACGCGCAGATTCGCCAGCGGCTGGTCGTCGGTGACACCGCGATGCTCGTGGTCGATTGGCAAATGGAAGCGCTCGACGAGAACGGCGAGAAGGAACATCTGGAAGGCTCCGCGATCGACGTCCTCAGAAAGGGCGAAGACGGCTATTGGCGCTACGTCGTGGACAACCCGTTCGGTGTCAGCGGCCCCTGGGCCGCCGACGACGAAAAGTAGCCGGCGACAGCCGACCGGCCACCACCACCCATCGCGGCGTATGCCGCACGAGCTATGGAGAACTACCTGTGTCCACTTCTTCTGCCTCTGAATCGCCGGTGACCGTCATCGGGCTGGGCCTCATGGGCCAGGCCCTGGCGGCCGCGTTCCTCGCGAAGGGCCACCCGACCACCGTCTGGAATCGCTCGGCGGGAAAGGCGGACGAGCTGGTAGGCAAGGGTGCCGTCCTCGCGGAATCGGTCAAGGACGCCGTCGAGGCCGGCCCGCTTGTCGTCGTCTGTGTGTCGGACTACAGCGCCGTGCACGCGTTGCTCGACCCGATCGGCTCCTCGCTGCAGGGGCGCACTCTGGTCAACCTGACCACCGCGAGTTCCACTCAGGCGCGGGAAACGGCGGAGTGGGCCAAGGGGATCGGCGCGGCGTACCTGGACGGCGCGATCCTCGCCGTTCCGCAGGATATCGGGGGCGACTCGGCAACACTGCTCTATGCCGGTTCGGGTACGGCGTTCGAGGAGCACCAGTCCACACTTGAGGTCCTCGGTGACGCCGCGACCGTGTACCTGGGCGAGGACCATGGCTTGTCCTCCTTGTACGACATGGCCGTCCTGACGATCATGTGGGGCGTCCTCAACAGCTTCCTCCACGCCACGGCGTTGCTGGGCACGGCAGGGGTGAAGGCGACGACGTTCGCGGACATGGCCGTCACGGCGATCAATGTGAGCTCCAACTACGTGGGGGCGTATTCCGAACAGGTCGACTCCGGAGAGTTCCCGCCCACGGATGCGACCATCAACGTCCACCTGGGCGGCATGCGGCATCTCCTGGAGGAGAGCGAGGCCCTGGGCGTGAACTCGGACCTGCCGAAGTTCTTCCTGGAAATGGTCAACCGGGCCGTGGCCGAGGGGGACGCCGAGAACAGCTACGCGTCCATGGTCAAGCAATTCCGCCGGAAGGCGTGAACCCTCGCCGTCAGACCGCCGGCACCGTCGTGTGAGCGGGCGGTCCCGGCGTTAGCCGCCCGCATCGGGTGAAGCGGCGCATCTGCGGACGCCGATGCCGGCCCACGGGCAGACCGGGCCGGCCGGTATCGGCGATCCCCGCGCCGCCGCGGGGCCGAGGGCGGGCGGCAGGTGGACGATCACATCGTCCACGGGGCTACGACCACCTCGGTTCCATGAATGAACGCGAACGCGGGAACGAGCGATCGGTCCAGGACCGGCGAGACCCGTCCGATGGCTCGTTCCGGCGTCCGTTGATTTCTGGTTGAAATTTCAGTTCATCTCGGGGGAAACAATGTCTGAGAACGGAAGACGCCGCAGACTGACCGGGCGGCACCTGTCAAGACGGAACATACTGAAGGCGGGCGGCCTCGCCGTCGCGAGTTCGGCGGTGGGTCTGGTGACGCCGGCGGTGGCCGCGGCCACCGAATCCACCGAGTCCAGGGGGTCATCCGACTACGACACGATCATCGTGGGTGCCGGCCTGGCCGGACTCACAGCGGCGCGAGAGCTCCGGCGCAAGGGGAAACGGGTGCTCATCCTCGAGGCGCGCAGCCGCATCGGCGGCCGCGCCTGGACGGATCGGTTCAACGACCATCAGATCGAGCGCGGCGGTGCATGGCTCGATCCACTCCAGCCGCACGCCTGGCGCGAGGCATCGAGATACGACCTGAAGATCGTCGCCGATGAGGGGCCCGAACGAGTCCTCATGCCGACTCCGGACGGCTTCGAGGAATTCGATCCGGTCACCGCCTACACCCGCCAGGCAGAATTGTTCACCCCGTTCTTCGACGGCTCCGAGGACTACTTTCCCGAGCCGTACGATCCGTTCGCGCGCGAAGACCTCATCGCTCCACTTGACCGGCTCTCCCTTCGCGACCGCCTGGACCAGCTGTCTTACCCGCCCGAGGACGAGATGCGCATGACCGGAACCACCGGCATGTACGGGGCGCCGACCGCGCGCGGGTCGATGCTGCACTTGGCCCAATGGTGGGCATTGGCCGGTTGGAACTACACAGGATTCTCCGGGGTGAACACCTTCCGTATCGAGCGTGGCACCGTCGCACTCGCCGACGCGATCCTGGCCGACGGCAAGCCGGACCTGAAGCTGAATTCGCCGGTCGAGTCGGTGTCGGAGAACAATGGCCGGGTCACGGTGACCACACGCGGCGGTGGTTCCCACACGGCGCCCGAGGTCATCATGGCGGTTCCGGTGAACGTCTGGAAGAACATCACGTTCACACCCCGGCTTCCGCAAACACACCGTGACGCCACTCAGCAGGGTTATGGTGTGCCCCGCCAGCGCAAACTCTGGCTCGACCTCGCTCTGCCCGAGGATCGATTCATCGTCGAGGCGCCCGAGGATTACACGTTCACCATCATGGGGCGTCTCAACGAGAACGCTCCCGTCGTGGCCTTCACGATCGACGACAGCGTGAATTTCGACAACCCCGCCGAGGTCGAGGCGGCGGTTCACCAGATGATCCCGACGGCGTCGCTGCGCGATTACATGGTGTGCGACTGGCAAGCGGAGGAATTCTCTCTCGGTGGCCCCGCGTATCGTCGGCCCCTGCACTTGACGCAGCTGCACCGCGCCATCAACGAACCGTCCGGCAAGGTCAAGTTCTGCGGTGACGACCTCGCACTCGGTTGGTGCGGATACATGGACGGCGCCATCGAGTCGGGCCTGCGCGTCGCCGGGTCGCCGACACTGTCACCTCATCCCGGCGCGGAACCCGACCTTTCCGGTCTTGCGGTTCCCGACGTCGACCGCACTGTCTACCGTCCTCTTCTTGCGCTGTGACGACCCGATAAGATACCAGATCAGGGGAATGCAATGAACGAAATTGGCTCGACCGCGGCCGAGAAATCCGCAATGGAACCGATAGACTCGCTCTTCTCCTGGTTCCGCGCGATGCAGGATCAGAACCCCGTCCATCACGACGACGACTACGGCTGGCAACTGTTCGGCCACGCCGATATCAGTAAGGTCCTTACCGACCCGGTGACATTCTCATCAGAGACGGTGTACCTGTTCAACGATCCGCAACCCGACCTCGACCTGTTTCTGTCGGGGAACCTCGTCACCAACGATCCGCCGCACCACAAGCGGCTACGTAAGGTCGTCAGTCGTGCGTTCACACCCCGTGCGGTGGGCAGGCTCCACGACCAGATCAGGCGCACCGTTGACGGACTGCTCGACGAAGTACCGAGCTCGGGACGGTTCGACCTGATCGAGACCGTTGCCTATCCACTACCGATGATCGTCGTCACGGAAATGCTCGGGCTTCCCCGTGAGGACGTCCACATGTATCGGTCGTGGGGCGACGCGCTGGGCGCCATCGATGCGGCGACCGTGCCGAAGGATGTGATGGAAGCCGAGGTTGTGCCGGCGATCCAGGAAATGAACGCCTATATCCTCGGCCATGTGCGGGAGCGTCGGAGGAATCCGGTGGATGACATGCTCACGGAGCTGGCGCTGAACACCGTTGACGGCGAACCGTTGGAAGACGGGCACGTGATCGGTTTGGTGGGGTTGATCCTGTTCGCCGGACACGCGGCGTCCATGGCGCTGCTCGGAAACTCGGTGCTCACCTTCGACCGGCATCCGGGGACTCTCGCGGAAGTGCGCGCCGACCGAGAACTGATCCCGGGAGCGGCGGAGGAGCTGATGCGCCTGTATCCGCCGTTCTCGCGGATGGCACGCCTCACGACGGCGGAAACCGAGCTGGGCGGTCGCCGTATCGGGAAGGGCGAGCTCGTCACTCTGTGGACCGGTGCGGCCAATCGCGATCCGGCACAGTTCTCGGAGCCCGACGCATTCGACATCCACCGGAAGGCCGGGGGGAACATCGCGTTCGGGCATGGTGTCCATTTCTGCCTCGGAGCTCCCCTTGCCAGGCTGGAGATCAAGATCGCACTGGACGCGCTGTTCGACCGATTCACCGACGTGGCGGTCGACTACGAATCGGGTGTCCGGTTCGAGGACCCGATGCGAATCATTTGCCCTCGCAGCCTCCCTGTTCGGGTTTCCTGGTAGTTCGGCACGGGGGGCGCCGTCGCCTGTACCTCTGAGAAGTCAGTAGAATGTTGGACTAGCGTAAAGCGAGTGATGATGGCGTCTGGAATGTCGAGCCCGTGGGTTCATCGTTACCACCCATCCGACGAGGCGAAGTTCCGCCTCATGTGTTTTCCCCACGCCGGTGGCTCAGCGAGTTACTTCTATCCTTTTTCGAAAGGGTTGACGTCGGACGTCGAAGTTCTGGCCTTGCAGTACCCGGGACGACAAGAACGGCGGACGGAGCCGCTTGTCGACGATCTGCTCGAGCTCGCCGATCGGATCGCCGGCGAAGTCCCCCGCTGGCTTGACCGTCCCACCGCGTTCTTCGGCCACAGCATGGGCGCCTCGCTCGCGTTCGAGGTCGCAAGACGCCTCGAGCGAAAAGGGATTCACATAGAACGCCTGTTCCTTTCCGGGCGGCAGGCGCCTCGCCGGACAACGCATGGCGGATCCTATCTGCTCAGTGACGACGAGCTGGTGGAAGAGGTGCGCAAGCTCAGTGGTACGGATAACGCTGTGTTGGACGATCCCGAAATCGTCCGCATGGTGCTGCCCGCGATCCGGAGCGACTACCGGGCCGCAGAGACCTATCGGTACTTGGACGGTTCTGACGTCAGCTGTCCGATCATCGCACTCATTGGGGACGAGGATCCGAGGGTGACGGTTGATGGAGTCCGAGCGTGGCGAGATTTCACCAGCTCCGAGTTCCGAAGCGAAGTTTTTTCCGGCGGGCACTTCTTCTTGAACGATCACGAGAGCGACATTCTCACTACCATCATCGATCACTTCAGAGTTCGCAGCCGATGACGCTGAACGGGATGAAGACCGGCATGGTGGGCTTGGATGTGCTGGGATAGCCGGGTCACTGAAGGCGACCCCCACCCGAGTCAGGGCTGTTGCAAGGTCGGGTGAGGGATGCGTCCGCTCTGTTCAAGGGCTCTGGAGTAGCGCGAGAGGGTGAGCGAAGGTCTCGTAGGACACCCGGCGCATGGCCTCGAGGATGCTGCTCATCCCCGGCTCGGTCAGTTGCGGCATCACCGAATCGTGTAGCATCGCCATGTTCTCCGGCCCGCACGCGCAGTGGAAACAGCGAAAGCGGGCTCCCGAAGGAACCCGCTTCGAAGATGATCTCTCGAATATCTCCCAAGGCGGGATGATCATCTTCGCCGCTACAGTCAGATAACTCTCTGACCTGCGGTGCTACTTGTGGGCGATACAGGACTCGAACCTGTGACCCCTACCGTGTCGAGGTAGTGCTCTAACCAACTGAGCTAATCGCCCTGGGTGGAACTGGGAGGTGGAGACGGGATTCGAACCCGTGTAGACGGCTTTGCAGGCCGCTGCCTCGCCTCTCGGCCACTCCACCGAGTACACGTGGGCGGGGTGAACCGCGCCAGCGTCTCCTCCGAGCGGACGACGGGATTCGAACCCGCGACCCTCACCTTGGCAAGGTGATGCTCTACCAGCTGAGCCACGTCCGCGTGCTTTCGGGCCTGACCACCGGTTTTTGCCGGGGCCGTGCCTTGCCGCTGGTTAAGACTTTAGCGGAGATTCGACGGACGGCAAAATCGATGTTGGGCGGGGTTGGGTGCGGCGGTGGTCGACGTGCCGAGGGCACCCGGTAGCGTCCGCGACACAGGGCCCGGTAGGGACGGGGCGCACCTTGCCGGAGAAGGAGGATCTGACCGTGGCGGAGGAGTGCGGGAGACACCAGGGGGAGACGACCTGGTCAAGGGCTCGGGAGCTGGCCCGGGGACTGGGGGAGCGGCGGGGTTGTCCCGTGGTGGACCTTCCGCTGGAGGGGGCCCTGGGCGGCCGGTTGGCCGAAGACCTGAAGGCGTTGGTGGGACTGCCCGCCTTCGACGCCTCGGCGATGGACGGGTACGCGGTGGCCGGCCCACCCCCATGGAAACCGACCGGAACCCAACTGGCGGGTACCCCGGTGGCCGGATTGTCGTTGACCGCCGGAGAGGCGGTGGAGATCGCCACGGGCGCGCGGGTTCCCAAGGGCACCGAGTCGGTGTTGCCCTACGAACACGCCGAGGTCGTGGACGGGTGGGTGAGCGGGGAAGCGCCGCCCGGCCGGCACGTGCGCTGGAGCGGTGAGGAGACCGCCCCCGGCGAGACCGTGCTGGAGGCGGGCACCGAGGTCACCCCGGCGGCGCTGGGACTGGCCGCCTCGCTGGGGCACGACACGCTGCCGGTGCGGCTGCCCACCGTGGAGGTACTGGTCACCGGGGACGAGATCACCGCCGACGGACTACCGGGGGAGGGAGCGGTACGTGACGCCATCGGCCCGCTGCTGCCCGGGGTGGTGTCCTGGGCGGGCGGCCGACTGCTGCGTACGCGCCACCTGGGTGATGGCCATGACGACCTGCGCGAGGCGTTGATCGGGGGCGGGGCCGACGTGGTGGTGGTGTGCGGATCCTCCTCCAAGGGCCCGGCCGACCATCTGCGCGCGGTCCTGAACGGACTCGGAGCGAACGTGGTGGTGGACGGGGTGGCCTGTAGACCGGGACACCCGCAGTTGTTGGCGCACACCGAGGAGACCGTCTTCGTGGGTCTGCCCGGCAATCCGAACGCCGCGCTGGTCGCCTCCCTCACACTGCTGGTCCCACTGCTGGCCGGGATGGTCCGCCGGGACGAGGCGACCCTGGGGTTGGGGCGAGCGCCGTTGGTCGGTGAGGTCCGGGGACGGAACGGGGGGCGGACCCGGCTGGTGGCGGTGCGCGTGGTGGACGGTCGCGCCGAACCGGTGGGTCACGACCGCCCGGGGAGTCTGCGAGGGGCCGCGCTGGCCCGGGCCTACGCGGTGGTCCCACCGGAAGGCCCGGGGACGGATGTGGAACTACTCCGGTTGCCGGGGGCGTAGGCCTTCGCCGGTTCCGTCCCTCGGCGTGGAGTCGGGGACCTCGGTCACCGATCGGATGTGCCATGAACCACAGGGGGCGGCCCCGGGGAGAACACGCTCCCCGGGGCCGCCCCTACCTCACCGAACCCGGGCTCGTGCGCCCTCTTCGGATTCGGACCCCTGGGTCGGGGCCGGGACCGGGGTCTCCACGGCCGGGTTGCCCCGCCCTCGCAGCAGGAACCAGGCTTGAACGGCGGCGACCAGCACGATCACCACGGCGATCGTCGAGGTCAGGTGCATGCCGTCGGTGAACGCGGCCCGCGCGCCGTCCATCAGGGCCGCGCCCGCGCCACCGCCCACCTGGTCCGCGGCGGTGGCCGCGCCGCCCAACGTCTCCCGTGCCGCCTCGGTGGCCGCGGTCGGGACCCCGTCCAGTTCGGTCAGGTTGGTCCGGTAGAACGCGGTCAGCACACTGCCCAGCACGGCCACACCGAGCGCTCCGCCCATCTCGTAGGCGGTCTCGGAGATCGCCGAGGCGGCGCCTGCCCGCTTGGGCGGGGCCGCGGACATGATGGCGCCGTTGGTCAGGGTCTCGGCGAAACCGGTGCCCAGGGCGATCAACGCGAACGCCGTGGCGACCAGGACCACACCACGGGTGACGTCGTCGGCGGGCGTGAACAGCAGGGCGGCGAACCCGCTCGCGGTGACGGTCAGGGACACCCCGAGCACGGTGGACAGGCTCAGGTGGCGGGCCACCCGGGCGGCGACCAGGCCGGCGACGACGGAGATCACCAGACCGGGCACCAGCACGATGCCGGCACGCATGGGCGAGACACCGAGGACCAGTTGCAGGTACTGGGTGAGGAAGAACAGCGACCCCACCATCGAGAACACGATCATCAGGTTGGTGACCACGGCGACGCTGAACACCCGTGAGCGGAACAGGTCGACGTCGATGAGCGGGTCCGCGAGCTTGCGCTGGCGTCGGACGAACAGGTAGCCCAGGGCCAGGCCGAGCACGAGGGAGACGACCGGCGCCACCGTCAGGCCCTCGGAGGCCAGCTTCTTGATCCCGTACACGACGGGCAGCATGGCGCCGAGCGACAGCACCACGCTGACCAGGTCGATCCGGCCGGAGTCGGTGTTGCGCGACTCGCGCACCAGCAACGGCACCAGGATCAGGATGAGCGCCATCACCGGCAGGTTGATCAGGAACACCGAGCCCCAGAAGAAGTGCTCCAGCAACCAGCCGCCCAGGATCGGGCCGAGGGCGGCGCCACCGGAGAACCCGGACGCCCAGATCGCGATGGCGAGCAGGCGCTGGCGTGGGTCCAGGAAGATGTTGCGCAGCAACGACAGGGTCGAGGGCATCAGTGAGGCGCCCGCGACGCCCAGCAGGGCGCGGGCGACGATCAGGGTCTCGGCGTTGGGCGCGAAGGCCGCGAGCAGGGAGGCCACGCCGAAGGCGGCCGATCCCGTCATCAGCAGGCGTCGTCGCCCGATCCGGTCACCGAGCGAACCCATGGTGATCAGCAGGCCGGCCAGGATGAAGCCGTAGATGTCGACGATCCACAGCAGTTGACCGGAGGTGGGGCGAAGCGCCTCGCTCAGCGCGGGTACGGCGAACCCCAACACGGTCATGTCGACCGAGATCAGGACCACGGGCAGGACCAGGACCGCGAGTGCGGCCCACTCGCGCGGACCCGCGAGCGTGGGCGGGGCCCCGTCGCCCCCGTGTGCGCGGACAGGGCCGTTTCCGGCCTTGGCGGAACTCATCTTTCCCTCGTTATCGGATCGCAGGGTCTCGCGCGACTCGTGTGAGGGCGCGGAGGTGGCCCGGGACGCGAGGTGTCGTCGTGTCCGGGCTGGGCGGGAAGTCTGGTCGACCGGTCGGGCCGCGGGACGCAGGACCGGGACTCTTCAACCGTCCAGCCGGTACAGTACCGTCCAGCCGGTACAGTGTCAATCGTGAGTACTTCGAACACACGTGACCGCATCCTCGACTCGCTCCAGGACATCCTCGTCGGCGTCGGTTACTCCGCGGTGACCCTGGAGGCCGTGGCGCGCGACGCCCAGGTGTCCAAGGGGGGACTGCTGTACCACTTCCCCTCCAAGGCCGCCCTGATGAACGGGCTGGTCCAGCGGCTGGTCGAGCTCGCCGAGGCCGAGTTCAAGGAGGCCCGGGAGGGCGGGGAGGGCGTGGTCCGGGTCTTCCTGCGCACGTCGCTCCCGCAGAGCCCCGAGGAACGGGAACTGTACTGGGCGCTCATCGCCGCCCTGCGCAGCCACGAGGAGTTGGAGGAGGAGGCGGTCCGGCACGTGCAGTACCTGTTCGCGCACTGGCGTGACCTTCTGCACGAGGAGCTCACCGACCCCGTTCTCGCCGAGATCATCCTGCGGGCCGGGGACGGCCTGTACATGGCGGCGATCGCCGGGCTGGGCCGACCCGACCCCGAACTCACCCAGAAGATGATCGACCGCCTGGTCGAGGAGTCGGACCGGGTCCGGCGTCACCGCTAGCCCGGCGGCCCCTACACCCGGTCCTCGAAGACCTGGACCTCGGTGCCGCGCACCGGCACGCGCAGGCTCCGCGTGAAGCCCTGATCCTCGTAGTAGCGGACCAGGGCGCCGTCCCCACCGGCCCAGCAGTCCACGCGCACCAGGGACGTCCCCCGCTCGCGCGCCCGCCTCCGGGCGTGGTCCAACAGGCGTCCGCCCACGTTGAGCCCCCGGTGTCCGCGGGAGACCAGAAGCAGGTGCACGTACAGCTCGGGTTCGGCCACGGGCGGGGTGTAGGAGATGGGGGTGTCACTGACGGCCAGTGCCCCGACGGTCGTCCCGTCCACCTCCGCCAACCACAGTTCCTCGGCGGCGATCTCCTTCACCTTCGCCACCTTGTCGGGGTCGCTCGACCAGGGTTCGGTGCCCCACTGGGCGCCGGACCCGCGTTCGGTCAACCAGGCCACCGCCTCGTCGAACAACCGCGTCAGCGTCGGAACGTCCTCGGTGCCGCCTCGGCGTAGCCGCATGGGCTCACTCCCGTGCTCGTGGGGGCGTGTGCGACGTGCCCCGCCGGTGAACAGGACGCGTCGAGGGCATGATGCCGGCCCCGGTTCCCCTCGCGCCGGCCGTTTTCGTGGTCCCCTGTACGGGTCCGGAAGGTGACAATGTGGTGCTGTTCACGCGTCCGGGAACGTGGTTTACTTCCCAGTAACTTCGTTGCCGTAGTCGGGTTTCGTGCCGGTCACGGGCCTGCTTACCTGGTGAGGTGAAGTGTGCACTACCTCGATGAGTGGGGTGTGCCGGGTCGACCCGGGGGCCGCCCTTCGCGAGACTGTTCCCACCTCGCCGGGGTGTCCACGGGGTGAGAACACGTAGACGGGAAAGTGGGGAGCGGATGCACAGGCTCACCAACCAGGTACGACCGTACGCCTGGGGAGCGCGGGCCGCCATCCCACGGCTGTTGGGTGTCGAACCCGACGGCACGCCCCAGGCGGAGCTGTGGCTGGGAGCCCACCACGGCGCGCCCAGCACCGCGCACTGCCGGGACGGCTCCAGGCCCCTGCCCGAGCTGATCACCCAGGACCCCGAGCGCGTGCTCGGTCCGGCCACCACCGAACGCTTCGGCGCCCGTCTGCCCTACCTCCTCAAGTACCTGGCGGCCGAGGCGCCCCTGTCCCTACAGGTCCATCCCGACGCCGCCCGCGCCCGCTCCGGATACGAGGCCGAGGAGAGCGCCGGGATCCCGGTCGACGCCGCGCACCGCAACTACCGGGACCCCCACCACAAACCCGAACTGCTGCTCGCACTGGAACCGTTCGACGCCCTGTGCGGTTTCCGAGAACCCGCCGCGACCCACGCCGACCTGGTCGGTCTCGACTCCGACCTGTCCGTGCGGCTGCGCGAGGACCTGTCGCACCCCGACACCCACGCCGCGCTGCGCGCCGCCCTGACCCGCCTGCTCAGCCTCCCGGGCGCCGACCGCGGTCGGATGATCGACGAGTTCGTCGCCGAGTGGGTCGAACGCGACCGCGTCTGCGCGCACGCCGAGATCGTCGCCGACCTGGCCGCCCGCTATCCGGGCGATCCCGGGGCGATCGCCGCGCTGCTGCTGAACCGGCTCACCCTGTGGCCGGGCCAGGCCCTCTTCCTGCCCGCGGGCAACCTGCACGCCTACCTGCAGGGCACCGCGGTGGAGGTGATGGCGAGCTCCGACAACGTGCTCCGCGCCGGGTTGACCGGCAAACACGTCGACGCCCCCGAGTTGCTCGACGTGGTGGACTTCTCCGTCCTGCCCATCCCCTACGCCCGGCCCGACTTCCTCGACGGGCGCCGTGAGTTCCGCCCGCCCGCCCCCGAGTTCGCGCTGCACGAGATCGGCCCCGGCCGCGTCACCGCGCACCTGCCCGGGGCCGGACCCACCGTGATCCTGGTCCTGCACGGCGAGGTGGAACTGGTCGCCGAGGTCGGCGAGGGCGTCACCCTGAGCCGTGGTGAGTCGGTGTTCGTGCAGGCCGACAGCGGGCCCATCAAGGTCGAGGGGCGGGGCCACGTGATCGCCACGACCGTCGGGTCGCACTGAACCATTCCGGGACGAGTGCACCGACAACACCGATAACGTGGGCCTCGCATTTCACAGAAGCGAGAGGGGACCCGTTATGGCGCTTGAGCGTCCGGAGATCGACTTCATCGAGGGCCCGCCGCCCGCCGACCTGGAGGTCACCGACATCCAGATCGGCGAGGGCGAGCAGGCCGGCCACGGCAGCAGCGTCAGCGTCCAGTACGTCGGGGTCGCCCACTCCACGGGCGAGGAGTTCGACGCCAGCTGGAACCGGGGCGAGCCGCTCAACTTCCGTCTGGGTGCGCGCCAGGTCATCCCGGGCTGGGAGCAGGGCGTCATGGGCATGCGCGTGGGCGGCCGTCGTCAGCTGGTCATCCCGCCGAACCTGGCCTATGGCGACCGTGGCGCCGGCGGCGTCATCAAGCCGGGGGAGACCCTGGTGTTCGTGGTGGACCTGGTCGGCGTCAACTGACCCGGTTCCGTCCCGTCGGGGGCTGACACGGCAAGGGCCCGCGGCACGCCTGGGCGTCCCGTCGGGCCCTTGCCCCTCCCGCTCGTCCTACCCCAGGGTTGCGCCCACCTTCACGTGGCCCTTGAGCAGGTCGCGGGCGATGGTGCGGCGCTGGATCTCGTCGGTGCCCTCGAAGATGCGCAGCAGCCGGACGTCCCGGTAGAAGCGTTCGATGGGCAGCTCGCGGGTGTAGCCCATGCCGCCGTGGATCTGCATGACACGGTCGACGATCTCGTTGGCCTTGACCCCGCCGAACAGCTTGGCGATGGACTGAGCGTGTCGTGAGTCGCGCCCCTGGGAGACCTGCCAGGCGGCGTGCAGCACCAGCAGCCGCAGCGCCTCGATCTCGGTCTGGGAGTCGGCGATCATCCACTGGATGGCCTGCCGGTCGGCGATCGGGGCGCCGAAGGTCTCGCGGGTCTTGGAGTACTCGATGGCCATGTCGAGCAGTCGTTCGCAGCCGCCCAGGGCACGGGCCGGCAGCAGGTAGCGGCCCTTGCCGATCCACTTCATGGCCAGCGCGAAGCCCTGTCCCTCCTCGCCGAGGACGTTGGCGTGCGGGACGCGCACGTCCTGGAAGACGAGCGAGGCGGGTCGGCGCTCGCCCATGGTGTCGATGGGCTCGGAGGTCCAGCCCATCTCGCGGTCGACGAGGAAGCACGTCACACCACCGTTGGCGCCCTTCTCGGGGTCGGTGACGGCGAAGACCATGGTGAAGTCGGCCTCGTTGCCACCGGTGATGAAGGTCTTCTCGCCGTTGATGATCCACTCGTCGCCGTCACGGACGGCCTTGGCGCGGATGGCCTTGGCGTCGGAACCGGCGCCGGGCTCGGTGATGGCGAAGCAGGACTTGCGCTCACCGGCGATGGTGGGCAGCAGGTAGCGCCGCTTCTGCTCCTCGTTGGCGTAGTAGAGGATGTTGTCGGCCTCACCGCCGAACTTGAAGGTCAGGAAGGTCCTACCGAGTTCGATCTCGATGAGGGCCTCGCTGACCGCGTCCAGGCCCATGCCGCCGTACTCCTCCGGCGTGGCCACGCCCCAGAAGTCGGACTTGCGGGCCAGGGCGCGCAGCCGGTCGCGCTCCTCGGCGGTCAGCCCGGGAGGGTGGCCCTCGCGTTCGCGCCGCAGAACCTCGTTCTCCAGCGGCATCAGCTCCCGCTCGACGAAGGTCCGCACCCAGCTCTGGATGGCGCGCTGCTCCTCGCTCAGTGAGAAATCGATCACGGCTGCTCCCCAATAACCTAACGCTGTTCGGTTATTTGAGGGTACGGTGTGCCTCGCCCTCCCCGCAAGGGTGTAACCGAACAGTGTTAGGACGAATGGTCGCGGGCCCACCTCACCACGCCGTCGTGCGATGATCGGCGGACGCCGAGCCGGACGGGCCGGTGGCGGCGCAGCGTAGAAGGAGAGCCTTTCCGTGGCCCGACCCAAGACTCCGCTTCTGAGCAAGCCGGCCATCCGGCAGGTCGCGCTGACGCTCATCGACCGAGATGGCCTGGAGAAACTCTCCATGCGCAGGATCGCCCAGGAGTTGGACGTCCAGGCCGCCTCGCTGTACAGCCACTACCGCACCAAGGAGGAGCTGCTCAGCGACGTCGCCAACGAGGTCATGGCGCACGTGGACGTCAGCGAGTTCGAGGGCGGGGACTGGCGCGCCGGGTTGATCGCCTGGGCCCGTTCCTACCGCGCGGCGTTGGCCGAGCACCCGAACCTGCTGCCGGTGATCGCCTCCGGGCCCGGGCGTCGGGAGGAGGCGCTGCGCCGCGCCGACGCGGTCCACGGGGGACTGGTGGGCGCCGGATGGCCGCCGCGCTTCGCCACGATGATCGGCGCCTCCACCAAGTACCTGGTCGTGGGCGCCGCCACCAACTCCTTCGCGCGCGGGTTCGACGACGACGCGCGTGTCTACCAGGACCGTTATCCGAACCTCTCCCAGGCCCACCGGCTGGCCGAGGTCGCCGCGGAGATCGACGAGGACAGCTTCGAGCTGGCGCTCACCGCGTTCCTGGACGGACTGGCCCCGGTCTTCGAGAAGGTCCGGGTCGAGGCGGCCCAGACGACCGAGAGTGCGAAGGATCGATCCTTTAACTGAGGGCGGGTGCCTGGGCGTCGATCCAGGCGCACAGCTCGTCCAGGGCCGACTCCACGCGTTCGACGTCGCCGGTGATCAGGTGATCGGTCTGTAGGCCGGAGAAGGCCGCGTTCAGGAGGGTGGCCAGGTGCGAGGCCCGGCCTCCGGGGACTCCTCGCAGGGTCAGGCAGGAGGCGACGAACTCCGCCCGTCCGCGCACGAAGCCCATACCGGAAACGGGCAGGCGTTCGGCGGCGGCCAGCCCTTCGATCTCGCGGATGAGCCGGGTCATGGCGCGTTCGTCGACCAGGTTGCGCCGCCACGCCGACCGGACGATGTCACCGATCGGGACCGTCGGGTCCTCCCAACCCCCGGTGTCGAGCAGGGCCCTGTGCTGACGTTCGTCCAGGCGCTCCAACACCGCCGTGACCAGGGCCTCCCTGTCGGCGAAATGATGGGTGAGCACGCGTGTGCTCTGCCCCAGGCCCTGGGCGAGGCCGCGCAACGTGAACCCGGTGACCCCGGTGTGCGCGAGCTGGTCGATGACGGCGTCCAGTACCTCGCGGCGTCGTGCGGGGTCGGCCCTGCGCGGCATGCGCACCTCCTTGATCCCCACACTCTGGCACACAGCATTAGGGTAACAAGTGTTACCTTTATTCTATGCGAACCCCACCCCTCTGGCTTCTCGCCCTCGCCCTGGCCGCCTTCACCGTGCAGACCGACGACTTCGTCATCATCGGGGTCCTGCCCGCCCTGGCCGCCGACACCGGGGTCTCCGAAACCGCCGCCGGCCAACTGGTGACGGTGTACTCGCTCGTGTACGCGCTCACCGCGCCGCTGTGGGCGTTCGCCCTGGTCCACACCTCTCGACGCCGTGCCCTCATGGTCGCGCTGGCGGTGTTCGTCCTGGCCAACCTGGCCGTCCTCGGAGTGGACGACCACGTGACCCTCATGGTGCTGAGAGTGGTCGCGGCCCTGGCCGCCGCGGTGGTCCTGCCCCTGGCCCTGGCCGCGGCGAGCAGCGGCGCCCCCGAAGGCGAACGAGGCCGCTATCTGGCCACGGTGATGACCGGACTGACCGGGGCGGTGTTGATCGGGGTGCCCACCGGGACCTGGATCGGGGCCGTGGCCGATTGGCGCGCCACCTTCGTGTTCTGCGGGCTGCTGGGGCTGGCCGCCCTGACGCTGATCGCATGGGGCCTCCCCGAGACCGACCCCGTACTGAAGGAGCCCGAGGAGAGCGCCCCCGGACGGTTCCGTCTCGACCCGGTGATGATGGGGCTGCTCGTGGTCACCGTGCTGGTGGTGGCCGGCAACCTGGGGTTCCAGACCTACCTGGCGCCCTTCCTGGCCGGCCTGTCCGAGGTCGAACCCCGGGACCTGGCCGTACTACTGGTCGTCTCCGGGGTGGGCGGGCTCCTGGGCACCCGGTACTCGGGACGGCTGGTGGACCGGTCCGGGGCCCGAGCGACGTTCTTCCTGGCGGGTGGGGTGTTCTGCCTGACCATGGTGGCGCTCGCGCTGCTCTGGCTCCTCGCGCCGGTGCACGTCGTGGTGACCGGTGCCCTGCTGGTGTGCTGGTCGGCCGCGGCCTGGGCGCTGCCGCCCACCCTGCAGGCCCTGGTGCTCGATCGAGTGGAAGCCCGCACGGCGACCCGGGTCCTGGCCGTGCTCAGTAGCGCCGTGTACGTGGGCGCCGCGCTCGGCGGGGCGGTGGGCGGCACGGCCATCGCCCATGGGGTAGGGCTGGTGCCGTTCGTCGCCGCGTTGGTGGCGGGTGTTGGTCTGGCCCTGGCACTACCGCTCACCCGCCGGCGGAGCCCGCTCAGGAACCGGTCGGCTTGATCTCCTCGTTGGTGGCCAACGCGCCGCGTTCCAGCCGGTCGAGCAGGCCGCCCCCGGTCGTGGACAGCGACTGTCGCGCGATCTCCTTGCCGTAGCGGATCCGGGTGAAGGTCTCCGGCAGCCGGCCCGCCAACCTTCGGTGGGCGACCCGCCCCAGCAGCCAGGCGGCCAGGACCCCGTTGAGCAGGGCCACCGGCACCGACCACCACGGCGCCCCCTGGAACGCCCCCCACACCAGGACCGCCAGGGTCGGCGACGACAGCAGCGGGACGGCGAGCAGCATGATCCACACCTGCACCTGGTTGTCACCGGTGTCGTTGGCGTCCACGCGCTTGTGGGGGTCGACGCCCGGGGTCACGGTCACCACCGACAGCAGGGACGCCAACCCGTTGCTCACCCCGACGAACACCAGCAGACAGGCGAGCACGTAGGGGACCGCCCAGTACTCACCGGAAACGACGATGGCCGCCGCGCTCAGCAGGGTCGCCGGCGGGGCGATGAGCACGGCGATGGCGATCTGTCTGCCGCGCACGTCGGCGCGGAGGGTGTCGTGGTCCTGACCGACCACCGTGAGCCACAGGGCCGTTCCGTCGTGCCCGTACATGTTCGCCCCGCCCATGCCCATGATGAGCACCGCGAACACCCCGGAGAACAGCATGACCTGGGGGATGTCGGTGAGCAGCCCCAACAGACCGATGAACAGGCCCGCGTACAGGGCCGCCCTCAGTTCCAGGCCGCGCCAGGGGTCCCGCCACCAGGAGCGCAGCTCCTTGCCGACCACCGCGCCCATCGGGGTGTCGGGCAGCAACGACCGCCGGCGCTCCAGGACCCCGGAGCCCAGGGGACGGGACCGCCTGCGCACCCCACGCGTGGACACGCTCGGCGCCAGCAGACGCCCGGTGACCAGCACCGTCACCACGGTCAACAGCGCGAACGCGCCCAGCCACGCGAAGGCGGCGCTCCACGAACCCGCGGTCGCCGCGTCCACGGCCAGCACCGGCCAGGAGGTGGGCAGCACGGCCAGGACCGTCGCGGTCGTTCCTCCGAAGCCCCTCTCGGTGAGGGCCCCCGCCGCGACGAACGCCGGCTGGACCGCCACCCAGCCGAAGAACAGCCCGGCGACGATCAGACCCCACTGGAGCGAGGCGATCTCCATCCCGATCCGTGAGTGCATCGCGGCGCCCAGCGCCCGGAACACCAGTCGGCCCAGGGAGACCGAGAACACCACCAGCGCCAGCATGCCCAGCAGCCCCAGGAAGAGGGTCGCCGGATCCGAGGCATGGGCGTGCCAGACCAGGGCGGCGGCGGACACCAGCGTCATCGCCGGCCCGAACCCGGCGAACATGGTCACCAGCAGGCCCATGCCCACCCGGTCGCGGTCCAGCGGCAGGAGGGTGAAGTACTGCGAGCGCAGTACCCCCACCCCGTTGGTGATGGTCGGGCCCAGGATCCACGAGCCCGCCCACACCGCCAGGGCCAGCATCAGCAGACTCGACCGCACGGCGTCCGAGGCGGCGGCCACGGCCAGGAACCAGGTGGAGGCGGTGCCGCCCACGAGCAGGATCACCGTCAGCCACCGGGTACCGCTCTTGGTGTGCCGGCCCAGGGTGAACTTGAGTCGGATCAGGAGCTCAACCACGCCAGGTCCCCCTCTCCGACCTCGCGCGCTCCGACCAGCCGCACGAAGGTATCCTCCAGGGTCGCGTCCGTCCCCCGCACCTCGGAGAGGGTGCCGTCGGCCAGCACCCGACCGTCGGCGATGATCGACACCCGGTCGGTGAGCTGCTCGACCAGCGCCATGACGTGGCTGGAGATGACGACGGTCCCGCCGCCGTCGGTGAACCGGCGCAGGATGGCGGTCAGCACCCGCGCCGACACCGGGTCCACGGCCTCGTACGGCTCGTCCAGGACCAGGACCTGCGGCGCGTGCAGCAACGCCGTGGCCAGCCCGATCTTCTTGCGCATACCGGTGGAGTACTCGGCGACCAGGACCCCGTCCCCTTCGGCCCGATCCAGCTCCAGCACCTGGAGCAGTTCCTCGGCCCGGGTACGGGTGAGCTCCCGTTCGAGACCGCGCAGCCGCCCCCAGTAGTCGAGGAGCTCCCCGGCGGTGAGGCGCTCCGGCAAGGAGAGACCGTCGGGGAGCACACCCAAGCGCCGTTTGGCGCCGACCGGGTCGGTCCACACGTCCACGCCCAGGACCCGCGCGGTCCCCGAGTCCGGGCGCAACAGTCCCACCGCCATCGACAGCGAGGTGGTCTTGCCCGCGCCGTTGGGGCCGACCAACCCCAGCATCGTGCCGCGGGGGACGGCCAGGGACACCCCGTCCGCGGCCCGGGTCTCGTTGAAGGTCTTGGTCAACGCGTCCAGCTCCAGGGCCGGAATGTCACTCGTGGGCGGGTCTGTGCTCTTCATGCCTTCCATGCTGGTCGTGGACACCGGCCGCGCGCATCGGCCGTACGGACATCCACGGCCGGTCGGGTGGACAGGCGGGCTCGCCGAATCCTCGGGTTCGGTGGCCACACGATCGAGGCCCGACGACGGGTGACCGTTCTAACCTGGGGTGGACGGCCGCGGTACATGGGGGAGGAGGCAAGGCGTGGAACCAGACCACCGAAGTCGCCGTAGCCGCCGCGACGTGGCCGTGGACGCCCTGCTGATCGCATTCGCCGTGCTCTACGGCCTGGCGGGTTTCTCCTCCTACGGCGGGGACCTGCACCCCGTCGACCGGGTGCCGGACTGGGTGCTGTGGCTGGACCTGGCCTTCCTGCCACTCTCCTGCGCCGGCCTGTGGCTGCGACGCTCGCACCCCCTCACGGTGGCCCTGTGCGTCACCCTGGTCTCGGTGTTCTCGGTGTCGGCGGTGGGCGCGCTGGTCGTCGCCCTGATCTCGCTCGCGGCCTACCGGCCCTTCGTGCAGGCCGCGGCGGTCACGCTGTTGGCCGTGGTGTTGTCGCTGCCCTGGGTGCTGCTGGTCACGCCCTACCCCGCGGGCGCGATCGTGACCATGGTGACGATCGTCGTGATGCTCAGTGCCTGCCTTGCCTGGGGCACGGCGATCCGGTCCCGGCGCAGCCTGGTCGAACGTCTGCGCGAGGACGTGCGCCGCGAACGACAGATGCACGAGGAACGTCTGATCTCGGCGCGGGTGGAGGAACGCCGCCGGATCGCGCGGGAGATGCACGATGTCCTCGCCCACCGGATGTCGCTGCTGTCCGTGCACGCCGGGGCGTTGGCCTACCGCACGGAACGGGCCGAGACGGGGGAGGCCGAACCGCTGGAGCCCGCCGAAGTGGGGTCGGCGATGCGGGTCATCCGCGACAACGCCCACCGGGTGCTGGACGAACTCGGTGACATCCTCGACGTGCTGCGCTCGGGAGACCTGGTCGGGGAGGGACCGGAGGAGGACCGCTCCGCACCGCAGCCGCGCCTGGACGACCTGTCGCGGTTGGTCCGGGAGGTGGTCGAGGCCGGGGAGCGGGTCGAGTTCGACCTCGCTCTTCCCGAGAGCGATCGGCCCCGCGAACAGGTGCAGCGGACCGCCTACCGGGTCGTGCAGGAGGGACTCACCAACACCCGCAAGCACGCCCCCGGCGCGCGGGTCGCGGTCGCGGTGACCGGAGCGCCGGGCCGCGGGCTGGAGGTGGCGGTGCGCAACATGTTGCCGATGGGCCTGGTGGCGCTGGAGCTCCCGGGGGCCGGGGTCGGGCTGGCGGGGTTGGGCGAACGGGTACGCCTGGACGGCGGACGTCTGGAGCACGGCCCGGAGAACGGGTGGTTCCACCTGGTCGCGGCCCTGCCCTGGCCCGCGGCGGGGGCCGGCGAGGGCTCAGGGCCCCATACGGAGGAGGCCGAGGCCGCGCGGCCCGGTGACGGCATGGAGAACGAACCTCGGAAGGTGACCTAGTGGCGACCGATTCCCCGATCCGCGTCCTGCTCGTGGACGACGACCCCCTGGTCCGCTCCGGACTGCGCATGATGCTGTCCGGAGACGGTGACATCACGGTGGTGGGCGAGGCCGCGGACGGGTCCGAGGTGCACGCCGCGGTCGCCGGACACCGTCCCGACGTGGTCCTGATGGACGTGCGCATGCCGGGGGTGGACGGGATCGCGGCCACCGAGGAACTGCGTTCGGGCGACGGTACCGGACCGCAGGTACTCGTCCTCACCACCTTCGACGCCGACGCCACCGTGGTACGGGCGCTGCGCGCCGGGGCCGCCGGCTACCTGCTCAAACACACCGAACCGGAACGGATCGTGGAGGCGGTGCGCAGGGCCGCCGCCGGTGAACCGGTGCTCTCGCCCGGTGTCGCGCGCACCCTGATGGAACGGGTGGCCGGGGAGGATCCGGCCGAAGGCGCCCAGGCGCCCCGTCGCGGGGAACGGGCCCGAGCGCGCCTGGAGCTGCTCAGCGTCCGGGAACGGGAGGTCGCCGAGGCGGTGACGGCGGGGTTGTCCAACGCCGAGATCGCCGATCGGCTGTACATGTCGATGGGAACGGTCAAGGCGCACGTGTCCAGCGCCCTGACCAAGCTGGACCTGAGCGGAAGGATCCAGTTGGCGTTGCTCACCCACGACGCCCAGAGCCCCGACTGAGCCGGAGGAACCACCCCGTGTCGCCGTGTGTCGAGGCGATTCCGCGTGGGGTGCACGGTTCGGGGGGCGCCCCCGGACATAGCATCGCCTTCGACGAGACGTTCGACCGAGGAGGTAGTGCCCGTGGCCGAGAACCGTGTGGTCTGGGGGAAGAAGGTCCCGCAGGTCTACAAGAAGCTCGACGAGGTCGACCAGCTCCTGGCCGAACACCTCGACACCACCGTGCTCGAACTGATCAAACTGCGTTCCTCGGTGCTCAACGGCTGCGCCTACTGCGTGGACCTGCACACCCGGCGGGCACTGAAGGAGGGCGAGTCGCAGCAGCGCCTCTTCCTGGTGCCCACCTGGTACGAGGCGGGTGACATCTTCACCCCCCGCGAGCGGGCCGCCTTCGCCCTCACCGACGAGATGACCGAGATGGGCGAACACGGGGTGTCCGACGCCACCTACGACGCCGCGGCCGGGCACTTCGACGAGACCGAACTCGCCGCCCTGATGTCCGCCATCGCGATGATCAACCTCTACAACCGACTGGCCGTGACCGGACGGCTGCACGTCAAGAGGCGCTGACGGGCAGGGGGTGGGGACGGTCGGGGTTCGCGGTCAGAGTTCCTCGCCGGGGACCCGGCAGTGCCCTGCCCCGTACTCCAGGGCGGACAGGGTCATCTCCACCACCCGGGCCCGGTGCTCGGCGAGTCGGTCGACGTCGACGAAGGTGCGCAGGGCGCCCGGGACCAGGGTGGCCAGGGCGCCCTCCACCAGGGGTTCGGTCAGCCGGGTGCGCAGCCCGGCCACCGTGCCGGGCCATCGGGCCTCAAGGATCGCGCCGTCGGCCACCGCGGTGTGCCAGACCGAGGTCAGGTACGGCTCCGGGATCACCCCGGACAGGCCACCGTGGTGTGCCTTCAACGCCGTGGCCAGGTCCTCTTCCGAGGTACCCCAACCGGCCAGGACCGCGGCCAGTGGTCGGTGCGCCTCGGGGACGTCGTGGTCCAGGTCGACCAACACCGGCGTGCCGAGGTTCCAGCGCAGGAACGGCAGGGCCCTGGGGGGTCCAGGACGCCACCACGGTGGCGCACCGGCCCGGGGGCGAAGCAGACCGACCTCCGAGGCCCCTGCGCGTCGTTGCCGACCAGGCTCGGATGGTCCTCGTGTTCCACCGTGTTGGGCACCGCGACCAACGGGGCGAGGCCGCGCTCGCGCATGAAGCGTAGAACCGCGCGATCCCCGGGCACACCGGAGAGCTCGGTGTCCTCCAAAAAGCGCGCCAGCTCCACGGAGAGCCCCCGTGGCAGGACCAACGCCACGATGGGCGCGTAGGGGTTGACCACCGGGACCGCGCCGGCCCCGGTGAACACCGCCCAGCGGGCCAGGACGGCGGTGCGCGAGCCCCACTCGACGAACAGCGACACCGGTGACCCGGGGTGAGCGGCCAGGATGGTCCCCAGGGTGCCCGCGAACCCGTCGGCGAGACGGGCGTCGTCCTGCAACACCAGGTGGTGATCGGTGCGGTGGAGCGCGGCGGCCCCGAACGCCATCCGGGCGGCGCGCAAGGCGGTGGGCGGCCCGCCCGGTTCCGGGTCGGTCGCCACCCCGGCCCTTGGCAGCCCGGTCCGCTCGGCGAGCAGCGAGGCCCGTTCGGCGCGGTCGGGGTGGGTCATCACCACGGCGGACACGGAGGGAGGAGGCGCCCAAGCGCCGTCGAGGGGGGAGGCCATGCCCCGATTCTAGTTCTCCCGACCCCGCTCCGGAGGGTCGTCCACAGGTTGTTCCCCTCGTCGATGAGGGTCTCCGCCCCGTTCCGGAACAGGCGGAACGGGGCGGAGGTCGGGTGTGGTCAGTTCGTGGACCGGCGGCGTGGTCCGTCCTGTTCCGGGGAGGCGGTGGGCCGGGGCGTGGTGGCGGGTTTCTCCTGAGCCGCCCGGTACCCGGCCCGGTAGACGGCTGTGGCGCCGCTCTCGCGGACGGCGGTCGGCCACGCCGCCGTGAGGCCGAAGACGATCAGGATGTCGATGGCGATCACGATCGCCGACCACAGCGGCATGGCGATGAGGAAGACCAGTTGGGCGAGCGCGTTCACCGAGGCCAGGAAGGCGCCGAGGGCCCGCGCCCAGGTGTGGCCGGTCAGCACCGCCGCGCCGGCGGCGATCATCAGCACGCCCCAGGCGCCGAACAGCAGGCCCCAACCCTCGTACTCCAACAGCAGCAGCCGTGACTCGGGGGCCAGGAAGAAGGAGGGGGTGAGGAAGGCGGTGAGCCCTTGGACGAGGTTGACGGCACCGATGACCACGAGCAGGATGCAGACGAAGTACCGCCAACCGTTGGCTGCGCGCATGTGATGCTCCTTACCGGTCGTTCGACGGGCCGCGGGCGGGCCGCTGGGGACGAAACCTCGGGTGGACAAGGGGCGAGCGGCTGCCTGGACCGCCCCTTCATCATGGGATACGCGCCGTCACGGGGACGGAACCGGTTGCTCTGGATCGGGCAAAGTCGGGCGGGTCTGTCCGAGCCCATAGTTCGTTCTTACGTAATCCCGTAGCCTTCGGTAGGCTGGGCGCGTGAGCCAGAGATCCACCGAGCAACGCCTCGCCGACCTGGAAGCACGGGTCGCCGAGCTGGAACGGCGTCCCGAGGCCGCCACCGGACCGAGGGGCGAGCCCTCCGCGACCGAGACCCTCCGGGTTCTGGAGACCCTCAAGGAGCACGGGCCCCGAGGCGGATCGGTGTTCTACGCGGGCCACCTCGAAACCGAGGAGGGACCCGTCGAATGGCAGTACGGCCTCGGCGTCGACAAGCTCGCCGAACTCGACTGGGCCTCCCTCGCCGCCGGCTTGGACGCCTTGGGCAACCCCGTCCGGCTCAACATCCTGCGGGCCGTGTGGTCGGGGATCTCCACCGTCGCCGAACTCAAGGAACAAGAGGGCTTCGGCACCACCGGCCAGATCTACCACCACGTCAACCAGTTGGCCTCGGCCGGTTGGCTCACCACCCGCCGCCGCGGCCACTACGTCGTTCCCGGCGATCGTCTGGTGCCGCTCCTGGTGATCCTCGTCGCCACCAAGGGTGTCCTTTGAACCCGACGGCGGCCCAGGCTCGGTGACCGGTGCGCTCCCTATACCGGCTACTGGCCGCCCATGCCCGTCGTGGCCACGCTGTTGACGATCTGTCGCTGGAACAGCATGAACACGACCACCATCGGCGCCGCCGCGACCATCGAGGCCGCCAACTGGGAGGCGTAGAACGTCCCGTAGGAGTCCAGGATGTTCGGAATGCCCACCGGCAGCGTCATCAGGGCCGGGTCGGTCGTGACGATGAAGGGCCACAGGTAGTTGTTCCAGGCGGTGATGAACACGAAGATCGACACCGCCGCGAGGATCGGCCGGGACAGCGGCAGGATCACCGAGGTGAACAGCCTCCAATACGACGCCCCGTCCATGCGGGCCGCCTCGTCCAGCTCGCGTGGTACCGCGTCGAAGAACCGCTTCAACACGAACACGATGATCGGCGCCACCAACTGCGGCAGGATGACCGCCGCGTAGGTGTCGACCAGGTCCAACGACACCATCTGCTGGAACAGTGGCACGATCAGCAACTGCGGCGGCACCACGATCGCCACGATCGTGAAGGCCATCAACGCCCAGCGCCCCCGAAAGTCCATCCGCGACATCGCGAACGCCGCCGGCGCCGCCACCACGATCGTGAACAGCGTGACCAGCACGGCGATGACCAGGCTGTTGAACAACCACATCTGGATGTTGCCCGCCGCGAACAGGTTTGCGTACTGCTCGAAGGTGAACCCTCCCTCGGGGACCAGGGTCGGCGGCAACGCCACCGCGTCGCCCTCGGTCTTGAACGAGGTGATCAGCGACCACACCATGGGGAGGAGCCACAGCACCGCGAGGACCACCAGCACCGCCATGGCCACGACCCGCGGCCCGCGTCCACCACCCAGGATCAGGTCGCGCTGTCGGGCCCGATCGCGGACCCTCTCGGCCCGCCGCGTCGAACGAACACTCCGCATGTCCATGTCAGCCCCTCCTCCGCGCGCTGATCCACAGTTGGAACGCGGCGACGCCCAGGACCAGCACCAGGAACAGGTAGGAGACGGCGGCGCCGTATCCGAACCGGTAGCCGGTGAACCCCACGTCGTAGATGTAGAGCAGCAGTGAGCGTGTCGAGTCGCCCGGGCCGCCCCCGGTCAGCAGGTAGATCTGGTCGAAGACCTTCAGCGAGGCCAGCATCTGCAACAGCAGTACGACCAACGTGGTGCCTCGCAACCGGGGAAGGGTGACGAACCACAGTCGGGCCCACGCCCCCGCGCCGTCCAGGGCCGCCGCCTCGTACAGGTGGTCGGGGACCGACTGCAGGGCGGCCAGGTACAGCAGGAAGTTGAACCCGACCGTCCACCACACCGTGGTCAGGGCCACCGACCACATCGCCACGCCCTCGTCGGTCAGCCAGCCCAGCCCTTCCATCCCGAACAGGCCCAGCACGCTGTTGAACAGCCCGAAGTCCTCCACGTACAGGAACTTCCACACCAGCCCCACGGTGGCCACCGGCAGCAGGAACGGCAGGAAGAACGACAGCCGCCACAGCCACTGCCCGGGCAGCCCCGTGTGCACCAGGACCGCCATGGTCAACGCGACCACCACGAGGGGGACCGTGGTGATGAGGGTGAACAGGACGGTGTTGCCCAGGGTCCGCCACACCAGTGGGTCGCCCAAGACCTCGGCGTAGTTGTCCAGGCCGACGAACGCGCCGCCCGCCCCGTTGAGGGCGATGTCGGTGAAGCTCATCCACAGGCCGCTCAGCAACGGCCAGACCAGGAACACCGCGTACACCAGCAGGAACGGCGCCAGGAAGACCAGGGGCGAATCGGCGAAGCGTCGCCGGGCGCGGGCCAGGGCACCGGGCGGGGGCGGCGGTGGCCCGGCGCCGGTTTCGGAACGGACGGGGGAGTCGGTGAGGGCGCTCATCAGGCACCTCCGGGGTCGGTACGGGAGGCCCAGGAGTCCAGCGTGCGACCGAGTTCCTCCACCGCCGCCTCGGGACCACTTCCGGTGAGCGCGGTGCGCAGGGTCTGGCTCACGTCCGTGTGGAACTGCGAACCGGCGCCCGCGAACCACACCTCGGGGTCCAGCACCGGGGTCTCACCGGCCACCGCGTAGTCCGACTGCGGCGACAACCCCTGGTACTCCGGGGACTCGGCCACCGGGGAGTAGGCGGGGATGTGCCCGGCCTCGCCCCAGGTCAGGCTGTTGCGCACCATCAACGCCACGAACTCGTGGGTGGCGCGTGTCCGCTCGGGGTCCGTGTCACTCTGGCGGGGTAGTACGAACGCGTGCGAGTCGGCGTAGGAACCCGGCTGCTCGAACACCGTGGGGAAGGGCGCGGCCCCCAGGTTCTCCACGTGCTCCATGAGGTAGGGCAGCTCCCACTCACCGGAGATCAGCATCCCCGAACGCCCGGACGCGAACGCCGCGAGGGCAGTGGGATAGTCCTGGCCGGGTTCGGAGGTCCGCCCGTCGAACGCCTCGGCGAGGAACTCGAACACGCGCAGCGCCGCCTCGTGGTCGAGCCCGGCGGGCCCGCCCTCGGGTAGTTCCAGGGAGGCCCCGGTCTGGTTGTAGAGCATCCAGAACAGCCGCCACCCCTGGGAGTCGTCGTTGACGTGCCCGAAGGAGACCCCATCGCCGCCGCCGGCCTCGGCCAGCGCCCGCGCGGCCTCCACGAAACCCTCCGGCGAGTCCACCCCGATCAGGTGTCCGTCGCCGTCGAGCGCCCCGGCCCGTTCGGCGATCTCGGTGTCGTAGAACAGGACGACCGGGTGGGTGTCCATCGGGATCGCGTACGTGGCGCCGTCGTGGACGCAGCGATCCCACAGGTCGGGTACGAAGTCCTCGGCGGTGACCCCGAACTCGGCCAAGAGGTCCAGGTCGAAGGGTTGCAGCAGGCCGCCGGGCGCGTACCCGGGCAACCGGGACATGTGCAGGATGGCGGTCTCGGGGGCGCGCCCGCCCACCGAGGCCACCGCAAGCTTGGTGTAGTACGGCGGCCCCCACGCCAGGGTGCTGGAGGTGACCCGCAGGTGCGGCGCCTGTTCGCGCACCGCCTCCAACATGGTCTCCACGCGTGCGCCGTCCCCGCCCTGGAACAGGCTCCAGAAACGCACCCGGGCGTCGTCGGGACCGGGGGAGCAGCCGGTCGCTCCCAGGGCCGAGCCGAGGGCGAGGGCGCCCGCGCCCAGGAGCACACCGCGACGTGAGGGTGGGGGAGCCGAACCGGCCGGAGGTGGCGGTCTGTGGGGGGTGAGGGACATCGTCGGCCTCCTTGAGATGTCCTGGGGGTCGAAGAGGGTGAGGAGAGGGGGAGCGGGGGACGGTCAGTCGTCTCGCGGGTCGCTTTCGAACGCGGCCGGTCGACGCTGCGCGGTCGCGATCCGGTCGACGTCGAGCTTCTCGCTCCGGTCGAACCGGTAGACGCCGTTGCGTTCCTGGAACACGTCGGTGAGCTGGGTGTAGCAGTAACCGAACATCTCGGGGTTCTCCAGCAGCACGCCGGTCAGCCCCTCGAAGCGGGTGTGGAACTCCTCGACGGTGCGAGGTCCGGCCCCGTATCCCCAGGACCCGCCGCCGTCGTCGGTGTCAGGATCCCAGCGGATCCCGCCGAACTCGCTGCAGAAGTAGGGCTGCCCGCGGTAAGGCACGGACCACTCGCGCCCGTCCTCACCACGGTTGACGTAGGGGTCGTCCTTGGCCGACCCGCTCATCTGTTCGCGGAACGCCTCGGGGTCCTGCTCGTAGCTGTGGGAGTCGTAGACGTCGGTCTCGGGGACGCGGTGGGAGTAGCCGGAGGCGTCCACCACCGGACGCGAGGGGTCGATGGCCTTGGTGGCGAGGAACATCGCGCGGGTGACGTCGTCCAGCGCGGTGAAGCGGTCGTGCAGCCGCTGGAAGGTCTCGTTGAGGGGGCACCAGCCCACGATGCTCGGGTGGGAGTGGTCGCGCTCCACGGCCTCCAGCCACTGGGTGACGTAGGAGGCGTCCGGGCGTTGGTTGTCGAGGGCGGCCGGGCCTTCGGTCGCGCACCCCCAGTCGCCGAACTCGCCCCACACGAGGTAGCCGAGCCGGTCCGCGTGGTAGAGGAACCTCTCCTCGAAGACCTTCTGGTGCAGGCGGGCTCCGTTGAACCCGGCCCGCAGCCCCAGTTCGATGTCGCGCACCAACGCCGCGTCGTCGGGGGCGGTCATCAGCCCGTCGGGGTAGTAGCCCTGGTCCAGAACCAGCCGTTGGAAGACGCGGCGGCCGTTGATCAGGATCGCCTTGCCCTCGATGGAGACCGAGCGCAGGCCCGCGTACGATCCGGCCCGGTCCACGACCTCGCCGTCGGCGTCGAGCAGCTCCAGACGCAGGGTGTACAGGTGGGGGTCCTGCGGAGCCCAGATGCGTCGTCGCTCCTCCGGGACCGTCAACGTCACCCGGGGCGCGACGTCGAGGTCGGCGCGGACCTCGGCCACGGCGACCTCCCCGTCCCCGTCTTCGAGGGTGGCGCGGACCCGCAGTCCACGGCCGGTCCGGGACAACGGCAGGCGCACGTGGAAGGCCCCGTTGGCCAGGTCGGGGGTGATGTGCGGGCGCCTCAGGTGCGCGTCGGGGACCGGTTCCATCCACACGGTCTGCCAGATCCCGGTGGTGCGCGTGTAGTGGCAGCCGGAGTTCTCGTACCAGGTGGCCTGCTTGCCGCGGGCCTGGTGGCCGTGCCTGCTGTCGCGGGCGCGCACGACGATCACGGCGTCCTCGCCCGGAGCGGCGATCCCGGCCAGGTCCGCGGTGAAGGGGGTGAAACCGCCGCGGTGGCGGGCCACCTCCACTCCGTTGACCCACACGGTGGTGTCGTGGTCCACGGCCTGGAAGTGCAGCAGGGCGCGCTTGCCGGCCCAGGCCTCGGGGACGCGGACGGTGCGCCGGTACCAGACCGCCTCCAGGAAGTCGGTGTCGCCCACTCCGGACAGCTCGGACTCCGGGCAGAAGGGCACGGTGATGGTGCCGGAGAGTTCGGCCTCCCGTAGTCCGCGTTCCAGACCGCTGTCCCCGCGGTCGACCTCGAAGTCCCAGGCGCCGTTCAGGCACAGCCAGTCGGGGCGGGTGAACTGCGGGCGGGGGTACTCGGGGCGGGGCGGGGCCGTGGGCCCCTCCTCGTGCGGCGGCTGGATCTGCGTCGGCACGGGTTCTCCTTGCTGCGCGGTGGCTCTGTGACTGGCGTCACGGATATGGGAGCATACTTTTACATCGATGTAAATACCCGGAAACGGAGGTCGAGAGGGCTGTCGATCCCGGTTTCGTACCGGGGTGGGACGCGGGTTCGGTACGGTCCAGGGTGCTGTCGAACGGAGGTGGACGTGGGTACGAGGCCACGCATCAAGGACGTCGCGCGTCGAGCGGGGGTCTCGGAGAAGACGGTTTCCAACGTCATCAACGACCATCCCCACGTCAGGCCCGCCACGCGCGCCGCGGTGGAGGCGGCCATCGAGGAACTGGGGTACCGGGTCAACCTGGCCGGGCGTCACCTGCGTCGCGGCGAGACGGGTGTGATCGCGCTGGCCGTGCCCGAACTCGACCTCGGCTACTTCGCCGAGCTCGCCGACCTGGTCATCCGTGAGGCCGAACGCCGCTCGCGCACCGTCCTGGTCCACCAGAGCGAGGCCCGGCGCGAGAGGGAGGAGTCCGCCCTCGACGGGTTCGGGGCCGACTTCGTCGACGGGGTGATCCTCAGCCCGCTCGCGATGGACGACGCCGCGCTCCAGGCCCACGGATCCCGCCTGCCGGTGGTGCTCCTGGGTGAGGTGCCGCACGCGGTCCGGCACGACCACGTCGCCATCGACAACGTGGCCGCCGCCCGGGAGGCGACCGAACACCTCCTCGACGGTGGACGGACCCGGATCGCGGTGGTGGGCGGGCGCCCACCGGGCCCGGCCGGAACCGCGGAGCTGCGAACCCGGGGCCACCGGGAGGCGCTGGAGGCCCGCGGTATGTCCCTCGACCCCGCGCTGGTGCGACCGGCCGAGGCCTTCCACTGGTCGGACGGGGCCGAACTCGCCGCCGAGCTCATCGCCGACCCCCGGCCGCCCGACGCGCTCCTGTGCATGAACGACCTGCTCGCGCTGGGCGCGATGCGGGCCCTGCACGACGCCGGGGTCCGGGTCCCCGAGGACGTGGCGGTGGTCGGGTTCGACGACATCGCCCCCGGGCGGTACGCCGTGCCCAGCCTGACCACCATCGCCCCGGACAAGTCGACCCTGGCCGGCGAGGCGGTGCGTCTGTTGGTGGCGGCGGTGACGGCCCGTCGCGGCGCTTCCACCGACGACCCCGGAGAGCCCCGGCGACCGGAGAGGGTCGTCGTCGAGCACACGCTCCTCATCCGGGAAAGCAGCTCCGCCGCCGGCTGACCGCCGACGAACCCTCGTTCCTTGAGGAATCAGGGGAGAGAAACCTTCGCGTGCCCTCTTTTCTGGAATGCCGGAAAAGGGGGCTTTCTGTCCTTTTCATGGATTGAATCCGGTCTGGAATGACACCGTAAGCGCAGGTCGTCGGGTGGTGTTGCGAGAAACTCCACGCACCATCCCCGGGTGGTCTACCGTGAAATCGAACCGGCCCGGAGAATTCCCTTTCCGGGTCGCAGGGATGTGTCCCGTGCCCTCTTTCGGGTGAGGGCCACGACTCCTCCACCCCGGACCCACGCCGCGAGGAACCCATTCATGGCAGCACACCTGTCCGACCGGAAACGCAATCACCCGCGCCCCGGCCAACAGGCTCTCGTCGCACTCCTGATCGCCGCCGCGATCACCGCACCGACCTGGTCGTGGGCGGTGATCGAGAGCCCGGTGGAGATCCGGACCACCGTCGGGCTCGCCGGGGGCCTGGCCGCGTTCCTCCTGTGCGCCGCGGTGGCCACGGCCGCCCATCAGGCGGCGGTCGCGCGCAACACCCGTGCCCACGCCGGCCGGATCGGCGCCGGCGCTCGCACGCTGGAGGAGGAGACCGGGTGGGTGGTGGACGTGCTCCTGCCCGCGCTCGCCCACGCCGTCCGCGAGGACCGCTCACCCCAGGACGTGTTGTCCGAACATCCCAGGCCCTCCCACCCCGCCGTCGATCGGCTCACGCACGCCGTCACCGCGCGGATCGCCTCGGCCGAGAGCCGGTCGACCCAGGAGCGCATGGCCCGCGCCGAGATCGAGGAGCAGATCGCCGCCCTGGCCGACGTCGGCATCCCCCTCATGCGGCTGCGCATCGATGAGGACCTGCCCACCGCGGAGGAGGTCCTCCAGCAGGAGCTGCCGCCGGTCCACCCGCCCGTCGCCCACCTGCGCGGACGCGTCCTCCAACGGATGTTGGCCGGTGACCGGCGCGCCGAGCGGGCGATGATCACGACCTCCGAGTGCGGGGCGCGCATCCAGGCGCACCTGACCACGCTGCTCGCCCAGCTGCGAGAACTCCAGGAACGCTATGGGGATCGCGGCGACATCTTCGCGGACCTGCTGGAGGTCGACCACAACGTCTCCCGAACCGGACGCCTGGCCGACCGGGTGGTCACCCTCGCCAAGGGCCGATCCGGCCGCCGCTGGACCCGCCCCATCGTCATGGAGAGCATCCTGCGCGGGGCCATGGGCCGCATCACCGCCTACCGCCGGGTCCGCCTGCACTACACCAGCAGCAGCGTCGCCGTGGTCGGTTACGCGGCCGAGGGCGTGATGCAGGCGTTGGCCGAGCTCATGGACAACGCCGCGAACTTCTCCGCCCTGGGCACCGAGGTGCACGTCTACGCGGAGGAGGGCGACAACGGCGTCACCATCACGGTCGAGGACAGCGGCATGGGTCTGCGCCACCGTGAGAGGGCGGTGGCCGAGAGCCTGCTGACCGAACCCCGCGACCTGTCCACCGTGCCCTCGGGGCGCGTGGGGCTGGCCGTCGTCGGACGCCTGGCCGACCGGTACGGGCTGCGGGTCAGTCTGCGACCCTCCGCCCGCGGTGGTATCGGCGTCGTCGTCCTCATCCCGCCGAACCTGCTGACGGAGTCGCGGCGCTCTCGGCCCGTACCGCGCCTGAGCGAGACCGGGTCCCAGGTCTCGGTGCCCGCCCCCACCCGTCCGGCTCCGGCCCACTCCGCGGCCGGACCCCAGCCCGGCACGGAACCGCCGCCTGTCCGGTCCACACCCCGGGACCCCCGTCCGCCCCTGCCCCGACGCGACGGCGCTCGCGGCTCCCAGGCTCCGACCGGGGAACGACCCTGCCACGAGGGCAAGGACGCCTCGAACACCGAGAAGACCGAGAAGACCGAAGAGCAGCACTTCGAACTGCCCCAACGGCACCGTGGACTCACCCTGGCCGAAGCGGTCAGGGAGAACCCCGAACAGCTCTACCCCGACCGGAACCGGGGCGGGAACCTCTCACGCGGGGGCCTGCCCACCCGCTTCTCCGCCTTCCGGGACGCCGGAACCGACGACGAACACCACCCCGATGGCGGCGCCTGACCACGGCTCCCACCGCACACCACCGGCAGACAAGCGACCGAACAGGAACGGAGGGAGGGGCACCGGGACGCGCGTCGTTCCGGGGCCGCCCCGACAACCCGATGACCACGACCGACTCCAGTCTCGACTGGATGCTGGAGAACCTGCGCAGCGGGACCACCGGTGTCCACCACGTCCTGGTGCTCTCCCGGGACGGACTCAAGATGTGCCACACCCGAGAACTCGACGTGGACCGGGCCGACCAACTCGCCGCGATATCCGCGGGCATCCAGAGCCTGTCCCTGAGCGCCTCCGCCGAGTTCGGCGACGCCACCGGCGCCGGACAGGCCATGCTCGAATACGGCGGTGGACTCCTGCTGATCGTCGGGGCCGGTGAGGGCGCCCACCTGGCCGTGGTCACCGGAACCGAGGCCGACGTCGGCGTGGTCGCCCGCCGGATGAACGAACTCGTCGACCAGATCGGCCACCACGTCGCAGTGCCTCCCCGACGGAGGCCCTACGAGAGGGACCTGAAGCGATGAGTCCCGAACCCGCCGGCAAGGAGGCGCCGGACCGGCTGTACACGGTCACGGGTGGCCGTGGCGGCACCGACGAATCCTCCCTCGACTCCGTCGCGCTCATCGTCGCCGAGTCCGAACCCGCCGCCGACATGCAGTCCGAACACGCCGACATCCTGCGGTTGTGCCCGCGTCCGATCGCGGTGGTGGAGCTGTCCGCCGAGCTCGGGCTCCCCGTCAGCGTCGTCCGGGTCCTCCTGGTCGACCTGCTCGACACGGGGGCCGTGACCGTTCGGCACCACGTACCCTCCACCTCTCAGGAAGGGCCCCGGCACGACCCCGACACGCTGAAGCAGGTGCTCCTTGCCCTCCAACGCCTCTGAGCGGATCACGCCCGCACCGGGCCGAACCCCCCTGGCCGCCACGATCGGCAACGCCCTCAAGATCGTGATCGTCGGGGGCTTCGGCGTGGGCAAGACGACCATGGTCGGAGCGGTCAGCGAGATGCGTCCGCTGAGCACCGAGGAGGTCATGACACAGGCCGGCGCCGAGGTCGACGACCTGCGCGGGGTCCGCGACAAACGCACCACGACCGCCGCCTTCGACTTCGGCCGCATCACCGTCGACGCCACCCGGGTCCTCTACCTGTTCGGCGCGCCCGGCCAGAAGCGCTTCTGGTTCCTGTGGGAACAGTTGTTCATCGGCAGCCTCGGCGCGGTCGTCCTCGTCGACACCACGCGGGTGGAGGACTCCTGGTACGCGATCGACCGGCTCGAACACCACGGCACGCCGTTCATCGTCGCGGTCAACCGTTTCGGCCCCGGCCCCGACCTGGAACGGGTGCGCGGCGCCCTGGACCTGTCCGACGACGTGCCCTTGCTGGAGTGCGACGCCCGCCGCCGTGAGTCCGGCCGCGACGTCCTGATCACCCTCGTCCACCACCTGGCCTCGATGGAGCGGGCCCGGTCCGCCCTGAAGGAGACGCCGTGAACGACAGCGCGGGGTTTCGGACCAACGTCACCACGACGACGGGTTCCGTGCCCCATTCGCCCGACCACGCCCACGCCATGCGCTTCTACGGGCCCGACATCGCCCGTGACCCGCTCTCGCTCTACGAGGAGATGCGGCGTCGCTTCGGCCCCGTCGCGCCCATCCTGCTGGACGGGGACGTGCCCGCGTGGTTCGTCCTGGGTTACCGGGAACTGCACCATGTGACCGGCCACCCCGAGTGGTTCGCCCGAGACTGTCGTCGTTGGAACCAGTGGGACCGCGTCGGCGGCGATTGGCCGTTGCTGCCCTACGTGATGTGGACCCCGTCGGTGATGTTCGCCGAGGGCGCCGATCACCGGCGGCGGGCGGGGGCCATCGGCGACGCGTTGGACGCCGTGGACCGGGCCGACCTGCACGCCGTGTGCAACCAGGTCGCCGACGGGCTCATCGACCGCTTCGCCGGGGACGGCGAGGCCGACCTGGTCAGCCAGTACGCCCACCAGATTCCGGCCGGGGTGATCGCCCGCCTGTACGGCATCCCCGCGCAGGAGGTCCCCGAGATGGTGCGGGACAACCTGCTCTCCCTGGACGTCACCGCGGAGGCGGCCGGAGCACACCAGCGGCTCCAGGAGCGGATGCGGCGGGTCGTCGCCCAACGGCGCGCGCACCCGCGCAAGGACGTCCCGTCCCGGTTGCTGACCCATCCGGCGGGGCTCACCGACGACGAGGTCCTCATGGACCTGCTCGTGATCATGTCGGCCGCGCAGGCGCCCACCGGCAACTGGATCGGCAACACGCTGCGGCTGATGCTCCTGGACGACGACTTCTCCCTGACCCTGCAGGGCGGGCGCAGCAGTGCCGACGAGGCGCTCAACGAGGTGCTGTGGAAGAACACCCCGACGCAGAACTTCATCGGCCGTTGGGCGGTACAGGCCTGTGACCTGGGTGGACGTCGGATCCAGCGGGGTGATCTGTTGGTGATGGGGATGGCCGCAGCCAACGCCGACCCTCGGCTCAACACCGGGGACCTGAGCATCCACGTCTCCAACCGGGCCCAGATGTCGTTCGGGCACGGCGAACACGGTTGTCCGTTCCCCGCGCCCAGGGTCGCGGAGGTCATCGCCCGCACCGCGGTGGAGGCCCTCCTGGACCGGCTGCCGGACGTGCGCATGGCGGTGCCGCCCGAACAGCTGCGGTGGCGGCCCTCGGTGTGGATGCGCGGCCTGTACGACCTACCGGCCCGATTCAGTCCCATCATCGGTTCCGGCCGCTGACCCGGCCGACCCGGGGCGGGGAGCGTCCCCCGCCCCGGGTACGCGTTCAGCCGCCCCGACGTGGCGAGGGCACCCCGGAGGGGGTGAACTCCAGTGGCAGGTCTCGCAGGCCGCGGGTGAACAGCCCTTCTTCCGCCGGTTCGGCGCCCGGGGCCAGGCGAACGTCGGGCATCGCGTCCAGCAGGTCGTTCACCCCGACCCGCACCTCTGCCTCGGCCAACAGCGCCCCGACGCAGAAGTGTCGGCCCAGGGCGAAGGACAGGTGTTCGGCCGCCGCCGAGAAGGACGTGGTGTCGGCGAGCTCGGCGCGGAACACGTCGAAGGTGTCGGGGTCGGCGAACCGGTCCGGGTCGCGGTTGGCCGCACCGATCAGGCAGGTGACCGTGGACCCGGCGGGCACGGTGGCGCCGCCGATCTCCACGTCCTCGGCGGGTTGGCGCATGATCATCTGCACCGGCGGGGTGTAGCGCAGGGACTCGGCGAAGGCCCTCGGGATCAACGACCGGTCATCGCGCACCGCGGCGAGCTGTTCGGGGTGGTCCAGCAGGTTCGCGAAGAGGCTCGCCAGTGCCTTGTCGGTGGTCTCGCCGCCCGCGGCCAGCAGCAGGCTGCAGAACGCCTTGATCTCCTCGTCGGTCATCCGGGTGCCGTCCACCTCGGCCTGGCACAGCCGCGACAGCAGGTCGTCGCCGGGTTCCTCGCGTCTGCGTTGGATGATCGGGATGAGGTGGTCGGCGAGTTCGTCGTGTGTGCGCAGCCCCGCCGCGGTCACCTTCGGGTCCTGGCTCAGGTTCCCGAGGAAGGCGATGATCGCGGTGTACCAGTCGTGGAAGCGGTCGTGGTCGTCCTGGTCCAGGCCGAGCATGTCCACGATGACGTTGATCGGGAACCGGGTCGCGTACTCCGACACCAGGTCCACCCGGCCGCGGTGGCGGAACCGGTCGATCAGCCTTCGGCTGTTGTGCTCGATCACCGGAAGGAAGCGTTCGCGCAGGTCCTTGCCGCGGAAGGCGGGGGCCACCAGGGCCCGCCGCACGGCGTGTTCACGGCCGTCCAGTTGCAAGATGGTGCGCCCGTGCACGGGTTCCAGTTGCCAGGCGTAGTTCTCGGTGGAGAAGACGTCGTTCTTGAACGCCCGACGCACGTCCTCGTACCGGGAGACGACGTAGCTCCCGGTGGCCTCGTGCCACAGCAACGGGGCGTCCTCACGCATCATCCGATAGGCCGCGTAGGGGTCGGCGGCGAACTCGGGGGAGAGCAGGTCCGGGACCTTGCGGGTTGTGGTCACAACGATCACGCTCCTGGAGGTGGGCCGAGCGACCACAGTAGGTAGGAGCGTCGCGGTAGACCAGAGCCCAGCGTTATATCCAGGCGAAATGCGTGATACGTCCGCCTTTGGAATGTCCGGAATGCGGGTGGACGCGCGGGATTCGGTCGGCCGAGAGCGTGACGCGTGGGGTCATGCCTGCCCGGTCGCCTCCTCGGCGGCCTCCTGGGCGATCCTTTCGAACTGGGCTCCCATGGCCTCGGCCAGGGCGGTGGCCGCGGACAGTGGGCGGACCATGACGACGAGGTCGTCGATGAGGCCCTCCTCGTTCACGTGCAGGAAGTCGCAGCCGTTGATCCACCGGTCTCCGACCTTGGCCTCGAACACCAGGGCGTGGTCACGGCCGTCGGCGTCGGCGATCTCCCGGACGTAGCGGAAGTCGCTGAAGACACGGTCGACCCCGCGCAGGATCGCGGCGGTGATGGAGCGCCCGGGATAGGGCTTGAAGGCGACGGGACTGGTGAAGACCACGTCCTCGGCGAGCAGGGCGCGGATGGCTTCGTGGTCGCCGGCCTCGACGGCCTTCCTGAAGGGATGCACGGTGCTCCGATGGTCGAACGAACATGTGCGTGGAAGGTTATCAACCGGGCCGCGGGCGGCCCGGTCGCGACCGCCCGGTAACCTCGTCGCCGTTCGCCCTCGACCGGCCCCGTCCAAGAGAAAGGCACTCCCATGAGCGAGGAGTTGTCCGCGCGCGTCGACGACCACGTCGGTGTACTGGAGATCCACCGACCACCGCACAACCACTTCTCCCTGGACGTGCTCACCGAGCTCGCCGACACCGCCGAGGAACTGGCGGCGGACGGATGTCGGGCGTTGGTGTTGTGCTCCGAGGGCAGGAACTTCTGCGCGGGGGTGGACTTCGCTGCGGGCGGTGTCGGAAACAACCCCGTGGACACCCTCAGCGCCATCTACGGGCAGGGCCTGCGTCTGTACTCGCTGCCGGTCCCGGTGATCGCCGCCGTCCAGGGCGCCGCGGTCGGCGGTGGGCTCGGGCTGGCCTGCTCGGCGGACTTCCGGGTGGCCTCGCCCGGCACCCGCTTCCACGCCAACTTCGGTCGGCTGGGACTGCACCAGGGTTTCGGGCTGACCGTGTCGCTGCCGCGCATCGTGGGCGCCCAGAAGGCCGCCGACATGTTCTACACCGCCCGTCGGATCCCGGGGGAGGAAGCGCACGCCATCGGCCTGGCCGACCACCTGGTCGAGGACGGGGCGGTCCGCGCCGGGGCCCTGGAGCACGCGCACCGGATCGCCGCGTCGGCGCCGTTGGCGGTGCGCTCCATGAAGGCCACCATGCGCGCGAACCTGCTGGCGGCCCTGCCCTCCGCGCTGGAGCGCGAGATCGTCGAACAGGCCCGTCTGATGTCCACGAAGGACAACGAGGCGGGTGTCACCGCGTCCCTGGACCGCACCGACCCCGTCTTCACGGGGGAGTGAGCCGACGGTTCAGGAACCCAGGGCGCGTTTGAGGATCTTGCCCATGTCGTTGCGGGGCAGCGCTTCCAGCACGTGGAGGCGTCGCGGGCGCTTGTGCGGGGCCAGTTGCGCGGCCACCAGGTCGGCCAGCTCCGCCAGGGTGGGCGCCTGCGCACCCCTGGGAACGATCCACGCCACGACCCGCTCGCCCAGGTCGGGGTCGGGCTCGCCGGTGACGGCGGCCTCGGCCACCCCGGGGTGCGCCAGCAGCACGTTCTCGATCTCCCCGGCGCCGATCTTGTAGCCACCGCTCTTGATCAGATCGGTGCTCTTGCGTCCCACCAACCGGACCAGACCCCGGGAGTCGACGGTGGCCATGTCCCCGGTTCGGAACCAACCGTCGTCGGTCATCGCCTCGGCGGTGGCCTCGGGACGGTTCAGGTACCCACTGAACAGGTTGGCGCCGCGCACCTGCACCTCACCGACCTCCTCGCCCGCGGGGAGCGCGGCCCCGTCGTCGCCGACCAGACGCAGTTCCACCCCGTCCAACGGGGTACCGACCGCGCCCGGGCACGGCGGGTGGTCGAGGCGGACACTGGTGTTCATCAGGGTCTCGGTCATCCCGTAGCGCTCGACGACCCGATGTCCGGTGGCGGCGGTGAGGCGTTCGTGGTCGGGCAACGGGAGCGCGGCCGAACCCGACACCAGCAGGCGGGCCCCGGCCAACGCCCGAGCCAGGGACGGATCCTCCCGCACCGCCTCGGCCAGGCGGTGGTACATGGTCGGCACCCCGAACAGGAGCGTGCCCTCGCCCTCCAGACCTCGACGGACCGCTTCGGGTTCGAATCGACCCAGGTGGTGCAGGGAACCACCCAGGTACAGGGGCCCGAACACGCCCAGGACGAGGCCGTGCACGTGGAAGAGCGGCAGACCGTGCACGAGCACGTCCCGTTCCGTCCACGCCCAGGCGTCGGCGAGCGCGTCGAGGCCGGCCAGGATCGCGCGGCGGGAGATCAGCGCCCCCTTGGGCGGGCCGGTGGTACCGGAGGTGTAGACGATCAACGCGATGGACTCGGGGTCCACCTCGCGCACGAGCGGGGGAGTGACCGGGTCGGCGGAGGCGTCGACCTCGCGCACGGGGAGATCGGCCAAGGCCTGGGGGAGAGCGACGCCGGGCGGAGCGAGCAGGAGTTCGGGTCGGCTGTCGTCGATCACGTGCCGCAGCTCCCGTTCCCCGGATCGAGGGTTGAGCGGGACGACCGGGACCCCGGCCAGGACCGCCGCGGTCACGGCCACGCAGGTGTGCGGTGACGGGGTCGCCCACACCGCGACCCGGCCGTCGGGCAGGTCGGCCGCGAGTCGGGAAGCGGCCCCGGCCAGTTCCCGGTAGGTGAGACGGTGGTCGCCGAACCGGAGGGCGGGTCGGTCGACAGGAGCTGTGACGAGGGGGAACACGGGCTGGTCCCTTCGTGGTGGACGGTGTGCCGGAACCATCCCTATACCATCGGCGCGGTGCCCGACCCCTGGGAGCCGGACACCGCGCCGATGGGTTCGTTCCTCGGAGGGAACGATCGCTCACTCGAACTCGTCGACGTTCTCCTCGGTGACGACCTCCACCGGGACCATCACGGTCTCCTCCAGGCTCTCGCCCTCCACGGCGGCGATCGCGTTGCGCAGCGCGACCCGACCCAGTTCGGCGGGTTGCTGGGCCACGGACGCGTACAAGGTGCCCTCGGCGACCGCTTCGAGACCCTCGGGGGTGCCGTCGAAGCCGATCACGACGGCCTCCTCGCCACGGGAGGACAACGCCGCGGCGGCGCCGAGCGCCATCTCGTCGTTCTCCGCGAACACGGCGTCGATGTCGCCGTTGCCCTGGAGCATGTTCGTCATCACGTCCAACCCCTTGGACCGGTCGAAGTCGGCGGGCTGTCGGGCCACCACCTCGATGTCGGGGAACTCGGCGATGCCCTCCTCGAAGCCGGAACCGCGCTCACGGCTGGCGGAGGTGCCCGGGGTGCCCTGCAGCACCACGACCCGGCCCTCCTCGCCGATCGCCTCGGCCAACTCCTGGGCCGCCAACCGGCCGCCCTCGACGTTGTCGGAGGCCACCAGGGTCTCCACGTCGGCCTCGTTGACGCCGCGGTCGGCCGCGACCACGGGGATGTCGGCGTTGTTGGCACCGCCCACCGGAGGACCCGCGGCGTCGGAGTCCACCGGGTTGATCACCATGGCGGCCACACCGGTGCTGACGAAGTTCTGGATCTGGTCGGCCTGCTGCGACGCGTCGTCCTGGGCGTCGGTGACGACCAATTCCACACCGGCCTCGTCCGCCTCCGCCTGTGCCCCGTCCCGCATCTGCAAGAAGAACGGGTTGTTGAGGGTGGACAGTGACATCCCGATCCGGGTCGTTTCGGTCCCGGAGTTCGGTGTCAGGAACGACAGGGCGCCGACCACGAGGGCGGTCGCGGCCGCCGCGACCGCGAGCTGGATCCCCCGTTTGCCACGGCCTCCGTTCGCGCCGGAACCGGCACCGGAACCCGCGCCCGCGCCACCGGAGCGGCGGCGCAGCGTGTCGAACAGGACGGCGATCGCGATGACCACACCGATGACGACCTGCTGCCAGAACGCCGACACCGACAGCAGGTTCAGTCCGTTGCGCAGCACCGCCAGGATCAGCGCACCGACCAGGGTGCCGAACGCCGAGCCCACGCCACCGGCGAGGCTGGCGCCACCGATGACGACCGCGGCGATCGCGTCCAGCTCGTAGCCCTGGGCGGCCTGTGGCTGGGCCGAGGCCAGACGGGAGGCCAGGATGATGCCGGCCACGGCCGCGAACAGACCCGACAGCGCGTAGATACCGAGCTGGTGCCGCTTGACGCGGATGCCGGACAGACGCGCGGCCTCCTCGTTGCCACCGATCGCGTACATCGCGCGTCCGGCGAAGGTCCGGCGCAGGATCACCGCGGTGACCAGCACCATCACCAGCATGATGATCACCGGGACGGGCAGCCACCCGCCCAGCGAACGGCCCAGGACGGCCACGGAGTCCGGCAGTGAGATCGGGCTGCCCTCGGACAGCACCAGGGACAGGCCGCGTCCGATCGACAACATCGCCAGGGTGGCGATGAACGAGGGCAGCCTGCCGTAGGCGACCAGCACACCGTTGACCAGACCGCACGCGACACCGGTGGCGGCGGCGAGGGGAAGCGCCAACCAGATCGGGACACCCTGCACCGTGGCCAGGAAGCCCAGCACCGTCGCCGACAACGCCGCCACCGAACCCACCGACAGGTCGATCCCGCCGGCGATGATGACGAAGGTGACACCGAAGGCCAGGATCGCGATGACGGCGGCCTGCACACCCACGTTGAGGAGGTTCTGCGCCGTCAGGAAGTCGTCGGAGAGCAACGACATGACCACGACCAGGATGGCCAGGGCGGTCAGCGCACCGTTCTCCAGCAGGAATCTTCGTAGGGCGGACCAGGTGCCGCCGCTCTTGTCCGTATCAGTGGCCATCGTGGCCCTCCACTCCGTGCTCTTCAGTGCTCGACCGGGGGCCGGCGGCGACCGCGAGGGACATCACGGCGTCCTGTGTGGCGTCCTCCGCGGAGAGCTCCCCGGTGATGCGGCCCTGGGCCATGACGAGGATCCGGTCACTCATCCCCAGCACCTCGGGGAGGTCGCTGGAGATCATCAGCACCGCGTGACCGGAGGCGGTGAGTTCGTTGACGAGCCGGTAGATCTCGACCTTGGCGCCGGCGTCGACGCCGCGGGTCGGCTCGTCCAGGATCAGCACCCGAGAGTCGGCCAGCAGCCACTTGCCGATGACGACCTTCTGCTGGTTGCCGCCCGACAGGGTGCGCACGTGCTGGGAGATGCTCGACATGCGCACGCCCAGGTCGCCGGCGATCCGCAGGGCGGAGGCGCGCTGCCCCGCCAGGTTCACGAACCCGGCCCTGCTGGTGGGGCCCAGCGTGACCAGCCCCAGGTTCTCCTCCACGGAGGCGTCCAAGACCAGGCCCTGACCCTTGCGGTCCTCGGGGACCAGCCCCAGACCGGCGGTCATGGCCGCGTTGACGTCACCGCCGGGCAATGGACGGTCCAGGACCTCGACCGTTCCGGAATCGTAGGGGTCCGCGCCGAAGACGGAGCGGGCGACCTCGGTGCGTCCGGCACCCACCAGCCCGGCCAGCCCCACGACCTCGCCCGCGTGGACCTCCAGGTCGACGTCCTCGAAGTGACCGACCCGGGTCAGCCCCCGCACCCGCAGCAGCGACTCGCCCGTCCCGGGGCGTTCGCGCGGGTACTGTTCGTCGATGCTGCGCCCCACCATCAGGCGCACCAGTTCGTCCTCGGGGGTGTCGGCGCCCACGTGCGCGACCGAACGGCCGTCCCGCAGCACGGTCACCCGGTCGGCGAGCGCCCCGATCTCCTCCAGGTGGTGGGTGATGAAGACGATGCCCACACCCTCCTCACGCAGGCGGCGCGCGATGGTGAAGAGCCGCTCGACCTCTTCCGTGGTGAGCACGGCGGTGGGCTCGTCCATGATGAGGACCTTGGCGTTCAGACTGAGCGCCTTGGCGATCTCCACCATCTGTAGACGGGCGATGCCCAGTCCGCGCACCTTGGCGCGCGGGGACACGTCCACGCCCACGCGTTCGAGCAGCGCGGCGGCCTCGGCCTCCATGCGTCGGTGGTCGATGAACCCGAACCGGCGGGGTTGGCGGCCCAGGAAGATGTTCTCCGCCACCGTGACGTCGGGGACCAGGTTGAACTCCTGGTAGATGGTGGCGATGCCCAGCCGTGCGGCGTCCTGGGCGTCCCGGATGAGGGTTTCGGAATCCTCGACGAGGATCCGGCCGCGGTCGGGGCGGTGGGCACCGGAGAGCACCTTGATGAGGGTGCTCTTGCCGGCCCCGTTCTCACCGAGGAGGGCGTGGACCTCGCCCCGACGCAGGTCGAAGTCGACGTCGTCGAGGGCGACCACCCCGGGGAAGGCCTTACGCACCCCCTCGATGCGCAGGAGTTCGTCCGTACTACTCACGTGTGGCTCCCTTGGTTTCCGGCTCGCCGCAGGAGCGGCGCACGACGAGGTGGGCGGGCAGGACGGTGGATGAGGCGGGCGCCCCCGCGATGAGGTCGGTCAGGGCCCGCACCGCGACCCGGCCCAGCTCCGCCGTGGGTTGGGCGATCGTGGTGATCGGCGGGTCGGTGTGCGAGAACCACGGGATGTCGTCGAAGGCGGCCAGGGCGATGTCGTCGGGGACCCGCAGACCGCGCGCACCGATCTCGTCCAGGGCGCCCAGCGCCATGAGGTTGTCGGTGGCGAAGACGACGTCGGGGGGCTCCGCCAGGTTCAGGAAACGTTCGGTGCAGACGCGTCCGCTCTCGGCCTGGAAGTCGCCGCGGCCCACGTACTCATCGGGCAGCGCGAGGCCGTGGACGGCCAGGGCCGCGCGGAAGGCGTCCACGCGCTCGCGGCCGGTGGTGGTGGCCGCGGGCCCGGTGATGATGGCCAGACGCCGGTGGCCGAGCGCGTGCAGGTGGTCGACGAGGTCGGCGATGGCCGTGCGGCCGTCGGATCGGACCACGGGCACGTCGACGCCGGTGATCCAGCGGTCGACGAACACCACCGGGGTGTCCCCGGCCGCGGCCTCCAGGGTCATGGGGGAGCGGCCGTCGGCGGGGGAGACGAGGAGGCCGTCGATGCGCCGGTCCAACAGGCCGCGTACGTGGTGGTCCTCCAGGTCGGCGCGTTCGTCGGCGTTGCCGATGATGACGCTGTAGCCGAGTTCGCGGGCCTCCTCCTCCACGGCGCGGGCCAGTTCGGTGAAGTACGGGTTGAGGACGTCGCTGATGACCAGGCCGATGGTTCCGGTCCGGTGGGTGCGCAGCGAACGGGCCACGACGTTGGGGCGGTAGCCGAGCGTGCCGGCGGCGGCCAGGACCCGTTCGCGGGCGTCGTCGCTGACCGAGGGGTGTCCGTTGAGCGCCCGGGAGACCGTGGCCACGGACAGGCCGGCCGACTCGGCGACGTCCTTGATGCTCACCATGGCGTCCACACCCCTCTCTCATCTCGTGGAAACGATTACATGGTCGAAAGCGATGATGCCAGACGAGAAGGACACAAAAGTTCACACACTGGGGCCGCAGAGATCTGGAACACACGAATTTCCCGGTATGTGTGGTTTTCCGGCATGCTTCACGGAGGAAAATGTGATGCCGGTCACAGGGTTCGCTTCGCCGGTGTCACCGGTAGTAGCGCCACCACGTCGCACGAGCAAGCGCTGAAAGGTTCAGAGTGACGCCAGGAACTCGTCGATGCCCTCGACCTCGGCGCGATCGTAGGTGCTGACATTGGCGAGGAGTTCGGCGGCGCCGGTTCGCTCGACGAGGTCGGTGAGCGAGTCCACCACCTGGTCCGGGGTACCGGCGATCGCACCGGACAGCCAGTCGTCCACCGCCCTGAGCTTCATCGCGCTGGTCGTACCAGCGAGCAGTCGACGGACCTCCTCCACGGGCCTCAGCGCCCGGAACTCGCCCACCTCCCGCGAGTCCGCGTAGGCCCAGGCCTCGGGAAGCAGCAGGTCGCGGGCCCGCTCGGCGGTCTCCGCGACGGCGATGTCCACGTTCACGACCAGGTAGGGCTCAGGCGCGGTCGGACCCGGTCGGAAGTCCTGGAAGTAGCCGGCCAGGCGATCCGGGTCGCGTAGCAGCGGCCCTCCGGCCACCACGGGCAGCCCCAGGTCGGCGGCCAGGGTCATCCCGCCCTTGATGGCGAGCATGAACACCGGGGGAGGTTCGACGCGCGGCCTGACGGTGATGTCGGCCGTCCCGTTCAGATATTCGAGGACCTCCTCGACCTCGGCCGGGTACTCGCCCTCCCGCAGGGCGGTCCGCCCCAGCGCCCTGCGGATCCGCGTGGTGAAACCGAGCGAGCCGCCGAGCCCCAGGTCGAACCGGCCGGGGAAGAGCGCCGCCAAGAGCAGGGCCTGCTCGGCGATCACCATCGGGCTGTGGTTGGGGACCATGATCCCGCCCGTGCCCAGCCGGATCCGGTTCGTCCGGGCTCCGATCGCGGCGAGCAACACCGCGGGGGCCGAGCCGGCGATGCCCGGGACCGCGTGGTGCTCGGCGGTCCAGAACCGGTGGAAACCCAGCTCCTCAGCGCGCACCGCCCTCTCGACGGTCGTCGCGATCGTCTCCGCGTCGGATTCTCCCGCGCGGGTCCGTGAACGGTCGAGCAGAGAGACGCGCATGGCCTTGATTCCCCTCGTTCGCGGCCGTGGGTGGTCCGCTGGATGCTACGCGGTTTCGCGCCGACCCTGGAAACAGCGAAAGCGGGCTCCCGAAGGAACCCGCTTCCGTTATCTGTGGGCGATACAGGACTCGAACCTGTGACCCCTACCGTGTCGAGGTGGTCACAGCCTCGGGACGACCTGCGTAAACCTGCATCCGTGCACGTCAGAGTGTTCCGTTGAGGGATCTTCACACCGGACTGGGAGATTCCTTCCCCGTGGGGTCCCTCGGTCACCAGGAAAGGGTGATCGGGATGGAGCCCTCCCGTTGGTCACGATGGGTCACCATCACGGCCGTTCTGCTGCCGGCGATGATCGGGGGCGGAGGGGCACTGAGACCGATCTGTAGATCGTGCACGATCCGAATGAGGAGCCCAATGGAATGCCTGCTTTGTCTCCGTTTCAGGATCGGGCTTGGCGATGGGCGCTGGAACGCCGGCGCGAGACGGGGGATCTCCCGAGCGGCAACGCCTCTGGTTCACCGCCCTGGCCCGGATGGCGGAACTGTCCGTGTCCAGCACCGCGTCCGCCAGGGGGCGGCTCCTGGCGACGGCCCCACGCCACGGCGGCACGGCGCGGGCCCGAGGGCTGCGCCGTGCCGCCGACTTCACTGGCCAGGGAACCCGGGGCGACCCCCGGTAGGGGCTCGTCCTCGGCATTCCAGTCCTCCTCGTAGTAGTCGTCGTCGAGAATGAGGCCGCTCTCCTCGAGTGCGCGAATCATGGACGGAGCCGGGTCGTGGTCAGTCCAGAGCCGACACAGGGAGGATCTGGACCGGCCACCTTCGCCGATCGCCGAAATGGCGCCACTCCCTCGGGTAACCCAGCGACACCTCTCGGAAGGGAACCCCGTCGTGGACCGTCTTCCGGGGTATGTGCAGGTGGCCGTAGACGACCGCGGTCACGTCGGGACGCAGGTGCCACTCGGCGGTCCGTACGGTACCGCACCATTGGGCGAACTCCGAGTAGCGCAGGACACGGGTCGGGTCCTCGACCAAGGGGTAGTGGTTGACGAGGATCTTGGGAGTGTCGATGTCGCACAGGGCGAGTCTGCGCTCGGACTCGCGGACCCGGGCCGCGCACCACGCCTCCCTGGTCGGGTACGGATCGGGATGCAGTAGGAATTCGTCCGTGCACACCACGCCCTTCTCCTTCGCCAGGGCCAACGAGCTCTCCTTGGAGTCGGTGCCCGGCGCGAGGAACGAGTAGTCGTAGAGCAGGAAGAGGGGCACCACCTGGGCTGGGCCTCCGTCACCGGTCCAGACGGGGTAGGGGTCCTCCGGGGTGAGGACCCCTAGGTGGCGGCACATGTCGACCAGGGCGCGGTACCTCGCCTCGCCCCGGAGCTGGATCGGATCGGACGGGTGGGTCCACAGCTCGTGGTTACCCGGTACCCAGATCACGCGGGCGAAGCGGGCGGCGAGTGTGCCGAGGACCCGTTCGATGTCGGCGAAGACCTCACCGACGTCTCCGGCCACGATCAGCCAGTCACCCTCGGTCGACGGGGTCAGCTGATCGACGATGTCCCGGTTCTCGGGATGAGACACGTGAAGGTCGCTGACGGCGAATAGCCGAGCTCTGTCGGAAGACCGGGGTGGAAGGGCTGGCAGAAAAGACACGGGAAAGGTTTCACTTTCTCTTCGTTGGCCGGCGTGACTGTACGAGGGCGGCGCGGTGCTCCTCGGCCAGGACCATCATCACCCCCGACGCGACCATTCTCCGGAAAATCCTGGTTAGTGCATAGGCGGTCGCAACGCCCGATCCGCCGCTCACTGTCGGGCGAGTCCAACCAGTCGTTGCAACACCGGGCTGTTCGCTGTGCACCGGCCATACCGGTCTACATGGGCGCGGCCGTGGCACTGGGTGGATCGGCGCGACTGGCATGGGTCGCCGACCACGACCCCCACGTCAGCTCTTTGCTCAGACCTCACTTCCCCGACGTGCCCAACCTCGGCGACCTCGCCGCCGTGAGATGGAATCGGGTCGAGCCGGTCGACGTGATCACGGCCGGTTTCCTCTGTCAGGACATCAGCGCTGCTGCCAGGGATCACGTTCAACGAGGCGGGACGGCACTCTCACCGGACCGGGCAGGGACACAGTGTGCCGGGGATGGGTCGGGTCTATGAGCACGTCACGCCGCAGATGCGGCGGCGTGTACTCAGGCTCGAAGCCCGGTGGTGAGGGAACGTGGCGGCTCTTACCCACAAGGAACGGGAGCGGTTGTCCGGTATGGCGCCGATGCTCGAAGAGCACTACCGTGGAAACAGCGAAAGCGGGCTCCCGAAGGAACCCGCTTCCGTTATCTGTGGGCGATACAGGACTCGAACCTGTGACCCCTACCGTGTCGAGGTAGTGCTCTAGCCAACTGAGCTAATCGCCCTCATGCGAGATGAGGTACATCTGGAGCCGGCGACGGGAATCGAACCCGTGTGCAGGGATTTGCAGTCCCTTGCCTAAGCCACTCGGCCACGCCGGCTTGGTCGAAGCACGAGGTCGCCGAACGGCACCCGTATGTGCCTTTCTCCGAGCGGACGACGGGATTCGAACCCGCGACCCTCACCTTGGCAAGGTGATGCTCTACCAGCTGAGCCACGTCCGCGTGTGGTCTGGAACGCGAGGTTCCAGGCCCGATCCGAGATTATCACCGATGGGTGAGTGCTTCGGATCATCCGAGCGGACGACGGGATTCGAACCCGCGACCCTCACCTTGGCAAGGTGATGCTCTACCAGCTGAGCCACGTCCGCGCGGCGAGTGCTTGCCACGGCCTTGACCGTGTCCCTCGCTGCGTTAAGAACTCTAGCGGATGTTCGGGCAAGTACGAAATCGGCTTCTCAAAGGGGTTGTGCGCCCTGCCGAGGCAGGCCGACGTGGCCCGCCGCGGCGGCAGGGGCTACTTCTCCACATGCGCGGGTGTGGAAGGAATGTCGGGGCGCGGAGGCGCGGACAGGTACTGGCCGACCCGTTCGATCACCTTGTTCATCTCGTAGGCGATCAGGCCCACGTCACTGTCGGCGTCCGCCATCAGGGCCATGCAGGCCCCGTCGCCGGCCGCGGCGACGAAGAGGAAGGCGCGGTCCATCTCGATGATGCTCTGTCGGATGTCGCCGGCCGAGAACTGCTTACTGGCCCCTCCCGCGAGGCTGTGCAGTCCGGAGGCGATCGCCGAGAGGTGTTCGGCGGCGGGACGGTCGAGGCCACTGGAGGTGGCCATGAGGAGCCCGTCGGTGGACAGGACGATGGCGTGCTGTGTGCCCGAGGCGCGAGTCAGGAGGTCGTCCAGCAGCCAGCTGAGTTCGCCGCGGGCGGTGCTCGGTGGGGTCATGTCTCTCTTCGCTGTGTCGGTCGTCGGTCGTGCGTGGAGCACGCGCTCTGCGGGGGCGCGCGGTGCGGGGCGGAAGGGTGTCGGGGGCGTTGTCCTCCGGTCCCGCATAAGCGTTGCCCAGATGATAGTCATTCGTAACTTATCTGTCCGGTCATCGTCCCGTGGACCAGGTGGGCCGGCCACCCCACATGCCGCCCTGACCAGTGAGGACGGCGCGGAAAAAGTCCCGGAGGCGTCGCTCGACGGCCGGTGCCGGTCAACGCACTTGCCAAGGTGTACCGCCGGAAGGTAGCGGCGGGCCCGATGGTGGGAGGATTCAGGGGAAACACCGGCCCGACCAGGGCCCTTGAGAGTTGGGGGTTGAGATGAGGGTGTGGATCGCCGGAGCCGGCTACGGCCGCGGCGCCGTGCTGGAGGAGAAGGACGCCCGGATCCCCGTGGTAGACCACGGCATCACCGTCGGCGACGGAGTGTTCGAGACGGTGCGAGCCCAGAACGGTCGACCGTTCGCGTTGACGCGGCACCTGAGGCGCCTGGCCCGCTCCGCCGCGGGTCTGGGTATGGACGAACCCGACCTCGAACTGATCGCGGACGGCGTGGCCCGAGCGGTGGCGGCCAACCCCGAGATGACCGACGCGCGGGTGCGCGTCACCGTCACCGACGGGATCGGGCCGCTGGGTTCGGACCGGGGCCAGGGCGAACAGACCATCATCGTGGTCCTGGGTCCCTTCCCCGGCATCCCCGCGCACACGAACGTGGCCCTGGCCCCGTGGCCGCGCAACGAGTTCGGCGCCCTCGCCGGGCTGAAGACCACCTCCTACGCCGACAACGTGCGAGCCTTGGCCTACGCCCGAGAGCGCGGCGCCACCGAGGCGATCTTCCGCAACGTCTCGGGGAACCTGTGCGAGGGCACCGGGAGCAACATCTTCGTCGTGCTGGACGGGCGACTCGTCACGCCGCCGCTGTCGGCCGGCCCGCTGGCCGGGATCACCCGTGAGCTCGTCCTGGAGTGGCACGGTGGAGAAGAGGAGGACGTGCCGATGGAGCGTCTGCCCGAGATCACCGAGGCGTTCTTGACCTCGACCGGACGTGACGTGCAGCCGGTGCTCCACATCGACGACCGGCGGGTGTCGGCCGAACCCGGGCCGATCACGCTCAAGGCGATGGCGGTGTTCGCCGAGCGTTCCGCCGCGGACCTGGACCCGTGATCCCCGCTTGAGACGGCGAGAGGAGGGGACGGCGCCCAGGCGCCGTCCCCTCCTCTACTCGTTCACCCTGTTCCCCGTGGTGTCGGTGGTGTCCGAAGATCGCGCCGCCCCGCGGAGGATGCCCCACACCGACCGATCACTCAGGAGTGGAGGTGCTGCTGGATCTCCTCGTCGAGGTCGACGAAGGTTCCCTCCTGGCCGGCGGGGACGATCTCGTAGGTGCGGTGCAGGAACTCGGCGAGTGGGGACACCTGGGTGTCGAACTCGGCCTGACCGAAGGGGGAGGAGAGAGCGATGCTCACCGAACGCTCGCCCTCCTCGTCCTTGGAGGGCCACACGCGCACGTCGCCCTCACCGACGGGACGCACGATGCCCACGGTGAGGAGTTCTCGCGCGAAGATCCACTCGACGGGGGTGTCCTCGCCGGTGTGGAAGGCCACGCGAATCGCGTACGGGTCGTCGGAGCTGTAGTCGAGTCGCGCGACCAGTGGAACCGCGGTGCGCTCCGGGACCACGAGTCGCAGGCCCAGCTCGGCGGTGGCAGTCGTGTCGCTACTGTTCATGTTCGCCAAACCTTTTCTCGTCCGGCCCAGGCGTTCCTGGGGCGCCGGCCGGTTGCCGTCTCACTTGGTTCGACGCGGCTGGCCGCGGATCATGACGTGAGTACGGAGACTTTTTTCTGGTCGATGGGACCGGAGGTCTCGCTGCCCGCCCAGCGGGTCCAGCGCGCCGCGGGGCGGCACCACGATCCTTCGTCACTGTAATGACCAGGAGAAACCAAAGATTTCCCCATGTCGAGTGTCCCGTGTCACGCGAAGGTCGACTCGCGCTTGTCTCGGGCGGGTCCACGAAACCGGGAACTCCTACTCATTGCGGGGATCGCGGCCGTGGGCGTCCCCTTGTGGGGGAACCCGAACGACGTTATGTGACCTCCGTCACGCTCCAGTGAATCCGCCGGGCGGTCCGTGGTGTGCCGAGCACTCCAGAACATGCGCTAAAGTTTTTCTTGTCAGGCCGACGAGGCCGGACGGGGGCACAAGCCCGACAGGGGCGATTAGCTCAGTTGGCTAGAGCGCATCGTTCACACCGATGAGGTCACTGGTTCGAGTCCAGTATCGCCCACAACCAAGAAGGACCGGATCCGTATCACGCGGATCCGGTCCTTCTTTTTCTGGTTTTGGTCGCCCCAACCCCGGGCAACGTGCGCCTTTGCGTCGGGGTGTCGGTTTCGGCGCCGACCGTCCCGGAAAACGTCCGCGCCCATTTTCCGGGGAGGCCCGGGCCCTGCTTCGTGGCACTAGCGTGAGCGGCGGAGGGCCTTGCGTCGGGCGCGATGTTCGCGGAACCTTCGCAGGTAGTCGTCCTTGAGCCGTGTGGCCCACCGTTCGCCGCGCATCGTCCAGACCTTCGCCGGGTGCAGCAGCCGCCGGGCCCAGCGGAACTCGGTGCTGAGGATGAGCAGCCCGAGCAGCATCGAGGCGATGCCCGGTCCGGGGACCACCAACATGACGATCCCGGCGAGGATGACCACCGCTCCCACGGTGCCGACCAGCAGGCGCCAGGGCATGTGCAGGACCGGGTGGGTGTGCATGTACCTCCGGAACAGGCGCAGTCGTGCTCGAAGGCGACGCCACCGGCGTACGTGGGCTCGGTGACCAGGGGATGTCTCCTGTGTCGGAGGTCCGTCGGATGGACTCGCTGACATGCGCTCACAGTATTCGGTCGAAGCTCGGCTCGGCATTCGGGTCATACTCGGGGCGGGTCGGTGGTCTGCCGATTCTCACTGATCTCGGGTGAGTGATCAATGGGCCGGCGCCGAACCCGAGAAGAATCAGGAGGAAGCCGACCTTCCAGGGCATATACGTCTGTGTGTGACCAGGCCGGATTCTCCGGAGAACTTCGACGGACCCGGTCGGCCGATGGCCGAATCCACCGACCGAATCAGGACGGCCGGCCCTCACCCCCGCACCCATCGTCCTTCCCGAACACAAGAGCCCCATTCCTCCGGTCGCTCGACCCTGTGGACAACGCGTCGACCTCCTCTCGAAGCCGCTAGCATCGAAGACGGAACACCAGGCCGCCGCACCGGTGGCCGGTGTCGAACCGAGACGCACCCATCAACCGAGACGTATCCCTAGGAGTCACCGTGTCCGCCGCGCCTGAGCTGCACATCACCCTCGCCGGAACCCCGCGTGCGGTGGCGGCCACGACCACCGCGGGGCAGGCCCTGGAAGCGGACGGCAGGACCGTGATCGCCGCCCTGGTCAACGGCGAGCCCCGCGACCTCTTCCGGGAACTGGCCGATGGCGACACCGTCGAGCCGATCACGATCGACTCCGAGGAGGGGCGGGCGATCCTGCGCCACTCCACCGCGCACATCCTCGCCCAGGCCGTCCAGGAACTCTTCCCCGAGGCCAAGCTGGGCATCGGCCCGCCCGTCGAGAACGGTTTCTACTACGACTTCGACGTCGCCGAGCCCTTCACCCCCGCCGATCTCAAGAGCATCGAGAAGAAGATGCAGCAGATCGTCAAGCAGGGACAGCGCTTCGACCGCCGGGTGGTCTCCGACGACGCCGCCCGCGCCGAGCTGGCGACCGAGCCCTACAAGCTGGAGCTGATCGACCTCAAGGGCGGCGCGGCCGAGGCCGCCGATGGCGCCTCCGCGGAGGTCGGCGCCGGTGAGCTCACCATCTACGACAACGTCCACCCGCGCACCGGCGAGCTGTGCTGGAAGGACCTGTGCCGTGGGCCGCACATCCCGACCACCAAGGTCGTCCCCGCGTTCAAGCTGATGCGCACCGCCGCCGCCTACTGGCGCGGCAAGGAGACCAACCCGCAGCTGCAACGCGTCTACGGCACCGCCTGGGAGGACAAGGAGTCGCTCAAGGCGTACCTGACCTTCCTGGAGGAGGCCGAGAAGCGCGACCACCGCAAGCTCGGCTCCGAACTCGACCTGTTCTCCATCCCGGACGAGATCGGTTCCGGCCTGGCGGTCTTCCACCCCAAGGGCGGCATCATTCGCCGGGTCATGGAGGACTACTCGCGCAAGCGCCACGAGGAGAGCGGCTACGAGTTCGTCTACACCCCGCACGCCACCAAGAGCACCCTGTTCGAGAAGTCCCAGCACCTGAGCTGGTACGCGGACGGCATGTACCCCCCGATGCAGCTCGACGGCGGTCAGGACTACTACCTGAAGCCGATGAACTGCCCGATGCACAACCTGATCTTCGACGCGCGCGGGCGTTCCTACCGTGAGCTGCCGCTGCGCATGTTCGAGTTCGGCACCGTGTACCGGTACGAGAAGTCCGGCGTGGTGCACGGGCTGACCCGCGCGCGCGGCTTCACCCAGGACGACGCGCACATCTACTGCACCAAGGAGCAGATGGCCGGCGAGCTCGACTCGCTGCTCACCTTCGTGCTGGACCTGCTGCGCGACTACGGCCTCGACGACTTCTACCTGGAGCTGTCCACCAAGGACCCGGAGAAGTACGTCGGTGAGGACGACGTCTGGGATGAGGCCACCTCGATCCTGCGCGGGGCCGCCGAGAAGCAGGGGCTGGACCTGGTCATGGACCCGGGCGGCGCCGCCTTCTACGGACCGAAGATCTCCGTCCAGGCCAAGGACGCCATCGGCCGGACCTGGCAGATGTCCACGATCCAGCTGGACTTCAACCTGCCCGAGCTGTTCGACCTGGAGTACACCGCGGCCGACGGCTCCCGTCAGCGCCCGGTGATGATCCACCGTGCCCTGTTCGGTTCCATCGAGCGGTTCTTCGCGGTGCTGCTGGAGCACTACGCGGGCGCGTTCCCGGCGTGGCTGGCCCCGGTCCAGGTCGTGGGCATTCCGATCGCCGACGAGCACGTGCCCTACCTCCAAGAGGTCGAGGCCAAGCTGCGCGCCGAGGGTATTCGCGTTGAGGTGGACGCGAGCGACGACCGGATGCAGAAGAAGATCCGTAACGCCCAGAAGCAGAAGATCCCCTTCATGCTGCTGGCCGGTGACGACGACATCGCCAAGGGCGCGGTGTCCTTCCGCTACCGGGACGGTTCGCAGAACAACGGCGTACCGGTCGACGAGGCGGTCGCCGAGATCGTCGAGGCCGTCCGCGAACGCCGCTGATCCGGTTCCACGAAAGCACGGAGCGCCCGTCCCTTGCGGGGTCGGGCGCTCTTTCGTGTGCCGCGGAGGGGCCGGTCAGGATCGCTCACGCGGGCGACGGGGTTCGTCGTCCTTGAAGAGGTCATCGCGAGAGATCTGCGCGGTGGCGTTGGGGTCGGGGGCGGCCTCTTCCTCGTCGTCCTTGAAGAGGTCGGCGCGTGAGATGCGGTGCGTGGAATTGGGGTCGCTCATGGGTCCACTCCTTGGAGGTTCGGGGCAACCCGGATTTTATCCGCAGCTCACAGTGTGGCCGAACGTCCGGATTCGCGCACGTACGGTCGCGGCGGGATCAGGGGTCGGCGGTATGGGGTTGCCAGGCATGGGCCGGGATCCGGTTCACCAGGTCGATCAGGTAGTCCGCCGCGGTCAGCGCGCGGTCGGGGTCCAGGCGCATCGGCGCCCAGGTGAGGATGTGGTCCCCGGTGAACCGGATCGGAAGCGACCGTGATCGACAGTCCGACAACAGCCACGCGGCGGTCGCGTGGTCGAGCACGGCCCGGGTGAAGTGTTCGTCGGCGCCGACGGTGCGGAAGGCGCCGGAGAAGGAGACTTCGACCTGTGCGGGTTCACCCCGCCCGTCGAAGGAGACGGCCCTGGCCAGGTCGCGGCGGTGGATCTCCAGGTCCGCCCCATGTCCGGGGGTGCGCACGGCCACGACGCGGTGCGTCGTGCCCTCGCCGCCACGTCGGTCGGGGGCGTGGGTGAGTTCGAAGGCGGTGACCTGGTGGCGGTCGCGGTGGCCGATCAGAACGTGGTGCGCGCGGGGGTCGTGACCGCGCAGCGCGTCGGGCAGGGTGGCGCCCTCCAGGGGCGAAGACCGTTGTTCGACGTACTCCCAGCCGTGTTCACGGGCCCAGGCGTTCAGCTCGGTGACGCGTTCCTTGCGAAAGTGCGCGGCGACGATGATCGCGCCAGCGGACACCACGACGGTGGCCAGGGCGATCATCGGCAGGGCGCCTTCCATCCGGTGTCTCCTCATGAGGACTGTGGGAGAGCCCTGGGATCCGGGGCGGGGGCGCCGCTGTCCGGATCGGACGCGCGCCCGGAAGAGCAGGGGGCCCGCGCCGGCCATGTACGCCCATTCTGTGCCGTTTGTCGCTGGTTGTCACCCCTCGGGAGTGTTCCCTGACGTCACCACACACACTTTCGTCGCACTGTGCACATCCACCCCACCTGCGCCATGACCGGCCACGCACGACCTTCACAGTGGGCGACCCGCCACCATCGCAGTGTGAACTCTGTCCGGATGTGGCCACGATCAGTAGGGGCGCATGACGCCGTTTCGGGCCAGGGACAGCAGGATCCGCTCGGGGGACGGACGGAGTTCGGGGGTGTTCGCCAGCGCCGCGCGCACCGTGGAGAGGTATTCACCGGGCAGGCCGATCAGGTCGGCCTCCGCGCGCAGGATCCTCCGGGTGATCGCCTCCGGGGCGGACCCGAACGGGTTGCGTCCGGTGGCGGCGTAGACGGTCAGTTGACCCCAGCCGAACACGTCCGAGGCGGCCGAGGCGGGAGCTCCGCGCAGGCGTTCCGGCGCGATCCACCCGGGGGTGCCCCAGACGGGGCCGTGCGGGGTCTGTTCGGCGCGCCGGGCGGCCACCCCGAAGTCCAGCACGCGGGGGCCGCGCGGGGAGAGGATGACGTTGCCGGGTTTGAGGTCGCGGTGCACGATTCCGGCCCGGTGGATGTCGGCCAGCGCCGCGGCGACTCCGGTGACCACCCGGGCCAGCGCGCGGTCCCGCAGCGGACGCACGTCGCGCACCTGTTCGCTCAAGGTGGGGCCGGGAACGTGCCCGATGGCCAACCAGGGGATGACCGCTCCGGGCGCGGCCCCCGCGAACCGTGGAACGAAGCGGCTGCGCACCCTACGAAGGGCGGCGACCTCCCGGGTGAAGCGTTCCCTGAACTCGGGGTCGTCGACCAGTTCGGGGTGGACCGCCTTGACCGCCACCAACCGTCCGAAGCGTGACCGCGCGAGATAGGCGGTCCCCATACCGCCGGACCCGAGCCTGCCGAGCAAGCGGTAGGGGCCCAGGCGCGCGGGATCGTGCGCCCCGAGCGGGGCCGCGCCGTTGGGGTCGTGCGACGTCGAGAAGAGAGGCGTGGGCACGGTGCCGAGTCCTCGGGGGGAGAGGGCGGGTACATCGAGCACGCCCATACTCTCAGCGCGCGCGTCCCGCCGGCCGGTGAGGGGCCCCTTCCTCACCCATACGGCCTTCCTCGGGTTCAGACCTCGACGATGTCCAGCGCGCTTTCGAGCCCCTTGAAGTCGTCCACGTTCCTTGTGTACAGGGCAAGCCCGTGGACGGCGGCGATAGCGGCGATCATCAGGTCCATCCTGCGTGGCTTCGGGCTTCGGTTCGCGGCCATGGTCAGCGCTACGAGGGTGCCGTATCGAGCGGCGGCTTCTCCGCTGAATGGGAGGGGGACGAAATCCACGGCTGCGATCTGGAGCCGTTCGGTACGTGCGGCTCTGGTCACCGGATCCTTCGCCATGGCCACTCCTTGATGAAGTTCGGCCATGGTGATGGAAGTGATCTCGGGATAATCGGGCAAGGCTGCGGGGTCGAGATCTGGAAGGTCGATGAAAGCGCAGGTGTCGAGTACCCCTGACGTGTGCTGTGGCTCAGTCATCTTCGCCTTCGTCGACCCGGTCCTCGTCCCCGAACAGCTCGTCGGCTTCGGCTCTCATCGCGGAGTGGTCGATCCTGGGTAGATGCCGGTGACGTTCGACGAGCTCTCGCGCGCTGAGCCTACGCCGACGGGGGACCGGTCGAACCTCGGCTACTTCGACTCCGTTTCGGGTGACATGAAAGGTTTCTCCGGCCTCCACCGCGTCCATGACAGAGGCGGCCTTGTTCCGGAACTCCCTCTGGGTGATGGTCTTCATACTCCAAGTGTAGCCCCGTGTGTCTCATCGTGCTACAGGGTGCAAGAAGCGGCGCCGGGGCGCCGTCGGGTTTCGATGGCGCCCCGGCGCCGCGTGGCCTTGTGGCTAGGCGGGCAATCCGAGTTCGCGGGCGATGAGCATCTTCTGCACCTCGCTCGTCCCTTCCCCGATCTCCAGGATCTTGGCGTCACGGTAGAACCGGCCCACCGCGTAGTCGTTCATGAACCCGTATCCACCGAACACCTGGGTGGCGTCGCGGGCGTTGTCCATCGCGGCGTTGGAGGCGATGAGCTTGGCGATCGCCGCCTCCTTCTTGAAGGGCTCGCCGGCCAGCATCCGGGAAGCCGCGTCGTAGTAGGCCAGGCGTGCCGTGTACGCGCGGGCCTCCATCTCGGCGATCTTGAACTGGATCGCCTGGTAGGCCGCGATGCTGTTGCCGAAGGCCTGGCGCTCGTGGGCGTAGCGCACGCTCTCGTCCACGCAGCCCTGGGCCAGCCCCACGGAGAGCGCCGCGATGGCGATGCGTCCCTCGTCGAGGATCCGCAGGAACTGGGCGTACCCGCGACCGCGCTCGCCCACGAGGTTGGCCTCGGGGACCCGGCAGTCCTCGAACACCAGCTCATTGGTGTCCGAGGCGTTCCACCCGACCTTGGAGTACTTCTGTCCCACCGAGAAGCCCGGGGTGCCCTTGGGTACGAGGATGGCGGAGATCTCCGGACGCCCGTCCTCGCGGCGCCCGGTCACGGCGGTCACGGTGACCAGCGCGGTGATGTCGGTCCCGGAGTTGGTGATGAACGACTTGGTCCCGTTGATCACCCACTCACCGTTCTCCAACCGCGCGGTGGTCTTGGTCGCCCCGGCGTCCGAACCACCGTCGGGTTCGGTCAGACCGAACGCGCCGAGCGCCTCACCGGAGGTCAGTTTGGGCAGGTAGGCCTTCTTCTGCTCCTCGGTGCCGAACCGGAAGATCGGCATCGCGCCCAGCGAAACCCCGGCCTCCAGGGTGATCGCCACGGAGGAGTCGACTCGGGCCAGCTCCTCCAGGGCCAGACACAGGGCGAAGTAGTCGCCGCCCATCCCGCCGTGCTCCTCGGGGAACGGCAGCCCGAACAGCCCCATCGTCCCCATCTTGGCGACGAGATCGTAGGGGAAGGCGTTCCGCTCGTAGAAGTCGCCGATCACCGGCTTGACCTCGGTCTGGGCGAAGGTCTCCACGGCGGACCGCAGGTCGTCGTGCTCGGTGGACAGTTCGTGGCGCTTCATCGCTGCTCCTCGATGGAGGTGGAAGGGGTGTCGGCCGGGGCATCGGCCTCGACGGTGACCAGGACGGCGTCCATGGGCACGGAGGAACCGGGACGGACCGCCACGGTGGCGACGGTGCCGTCGATCGGTGCGGGCACGGAGTGCTCCATCTTCATCGCCTCGACCACCGCCAGGGTGGTGCCGGCGGTGACCCGTTGGCCCACTTGGACGGGAACGTCCAGGACGGTGCCGGGCATGGGGCTGCGCACGGTGCCGTCGGCGGTCGCGTCGTCCTCACGCGAGGCCGCGGTGACGGGTTCCTCGTGCACGCTCCAGGCGGCGCCGGCCGAGCCCAGCCACCGGTGATCGGTATCGGGGTCGTCGGCGCGCAGGTAGGTGCGGGTGTGTTCGGGGGTCGTGACGGTGAGCCGGGTGCCGTCCGTGGAACGGCGGGCACGCAGGGAGACGGGCTCCCGGTCTTGCGTGCTCACCTGATAGAGGCCCGGGCCGCCGTCGCGCCGAACCCGGACGATGACGGCGTCATGTCCGGGAACCCGCAGCCGCCACGGGGTCCATGCGGGTCCGCCCATCCGCCAGCCGTCCGGAACCGCGAACCGGTCGGCGGTCGGGCCGTTCTCCAGGTCGAGCTGGTGGTCCAGGGCCGCGGCGACGTACACCTCGGGCAGACGGTCGGGCGCCGGCTCGGGCGGGTCGGAGGCGATGAGGTCGGTGCTCAGATCGCCCTCGAACACGCGCGGATGGCGCAGCAACCGGCGTAGGTATGCGGTGTTGGTCACGCAGCCCAGCAGGGTGTAGGAGGCCAGCGCCGCGTCCATCCGGTTCAGCGCCTCGGACCGGTCCGCGCCCCAGGTGATGACCTTGGCCAGCATGGGGTCGAAGTCGGAGGTGACCGCCCCGCCCTCGGCGATACCCGAATCCACGCGCACGTGCGGGCCGTCGGGTTCGTCCAGGAGCAGGATCGGTCCGCCCGAGGGGAGGAATCCTCGATCGGCGTCCTCGGCGTAGATCCTGGACTCCACCGCGTGTCCGATCCAGGACACCTCCTTCTGGGTGAAGGGCAGTGCCTCCCCGTAGGCCACGTCCACCTGGAGTTCCACCAGGTCCACGCCGCGCTCGTCCCGTACCGCGACGACCTCTTCGGTGACGGGGTGTTCCACCTGAAGCCGGGTGTTCATCTCCAGGAAGGAGAACGACAGCTCCCCGTCCGGACCGGTCTCGGCGATGAACTCCACGGTGCCGGCGCCCACGTACCCGCAGGAGCGGGCGGCGGCCACGGCGGCCTCGCCCATGACCTGGCGTTGGGCGTCGGTGAGCAGGGGAGAGGGAGCCTCCTCCACCACCTTCTGGTGTCGGCGTTGCAGGCTGCACTCACGTTCGCCCAGGTGCAGGACGTTGCCGTGGGTGTCGGCCAGAACCTGGACCTCGATGTGGCGGGGGCGCTGGACCAGCTGCTCCACCAGCAGGGTCGCGTCGCCGAAGGAGGCCAGGGCCTCGCGGCGGGCGGACGCGGCGTCGGCGATTAGCGTGTCGGCCGCTCGCACGGCCCGCATGCCTTTACCCCCGCCCCCGGCCGAAGGCTTGATCAGCAGTGGGTAGCCGGTCTCCTCGGCGGCGCGCAACAGCTCCTCGTCGCTCAAGGGTCGTCCGGGTTTTTCGGTGAACCCGCCCAGTACGGGCACGCCGGCGGCGGCCACGGTGTCCTTGGCGCGGATCTTGTCGCCCATGGCCTCGATGGCGGAGGCCGGCGGGCCGATGAAGACCAGCCCCGCGTCGGTACAGGCGCGGGCGAAGTCGGCGTTCTCCGACAGGAAACCGTAGCCGGGGTGCACGCCGGTGGCCCCGCAGTCCAGGGCCAGGGCGACGATCCCGTCGGCGTCCAGGTAGTGCTCCACCCGCAGCGCCACGTCGGCGGCGAGGGTGTGCGGGGCGTTCGCGTCGGCGTCGGTGTACACGGCGGCGGTGCCGACGCCCATTCGGCGCAGGGTGCGCATGACGCGCAGTGCGATCTCGCCCCGGTTGGCGACCAGCACGCGCGAGGGCACGCGGGTCCCCGGGCTGGTTCGTGGTGTCGTGCTCAAGGGTTCCTCACATCCGGAAGACGCCGTAGCCCACCGGTTCCAGGGGCGTGTGGCGGGCGGCGGACAGGGCCATGGCGAGCACGTCGCGGGTGTCGGCGGGGTCGATCACGCCGTCGTCCCACAACCGTGCGGTGGAGTAGTAGGGGCTGCCCTGCTCCTCGTACTGGTCGCGGATGGGGGCTTTGAAGGCCTCCTCGTCCTCGGCCGACCACTCCTCGCCACGCCCCTCCTTCTGGTCGCGGCGCACCGTGGACAGCACGGAGGCGGCCTGTTCGCCGCCCATGACGGAGATGCGGGCGTTGGGCCACATCCACAGGAACCTGGGGGAGTAGGCGCGGCCGCACATCGAGTAGTTGCCGGCGCCGAACGAGCCGCCGATCACCACGGTGAACTTGGGCACGCGGGCGCAGGCCACGGCGGTGACCATCTTCGCGCCGTGCTTGGCGATGCCGCCGGCCTCGTAGTCGCGGCCGACCATGAACCCGGAGATGTTCTGCAGGAACACCAGCGGGATGGAGCGGCGGTCGCACAGTTCGATGAAGTGGGCGCCCTTGAGCGCGGACTCGGCGAACAGGATGCCGTTGTTGGCGACGATGCCCACCGGGTGTCCGTTGATGTGCGCGAATCCGGTGACCAGGGTGGTGCCGTACTCGGACTTGAACTCGGTGAACTCGCTGCCGTCGACGACACGGCCGATGACCTCGCGCACGTCGTAGGGGGTGCGGGTGTCGGCGGGCACCACCCCGTACAGCTCCTCGGGGGCCAGCTTCGGTGGACGCGGGGCGCGGGTCTCCCAGGCGGGTGGGTCGAGCGGGCCGAGGGTGTCGGCGATCCGACGCACCTTGCCCAGGGCGTCGGCGTCGTCGTCGGCGAGGTGGTCGGTCACGCCGGAGACCCGCGAGTGCAGGTCGCCGCCGCCCAGTTCCTCGGCGGTGACGACCTCGCCGGTGGCGGCCTTCACCAGGGGAGGGCCGCCGAGGAAGATGGTGCCCTGTTCGCGGACGATGACGGCCTCGTCGCTCATGGCGGGCACGTACGCGCCGCCGGCGGTGCACGAGCCCAGGACCGCGGCGATCTGCGGGATGCCCTGCCTGGACATGGTGGCCTGGTTGTAGAAGATGCGGCCGAAGTGCTCCCGGTCGGGGAAGACGTCGTCCTGCATGGGCAGGAAGGCGCCGCCGGAGTCGGCCAGGTAGACGCACGGAAGCCGGTTGTGCAGCGCGACCTCTTGAGCGCGCAGGTGCTTCTTGACCGTCATCGGGTAGTAGCTGCCACCCTTGACGGTGGCGTCGTTGGCGACCACCACCACGGGGCGGCCGGCCACGCGTCCGATCCCGGCGATCATTCCGGCGCCGGGCGCGTCCTGACCGTCCTCGCCGTAGAGACCGTAGGCGGCCAGCGGGGCGATCTCCAGGAACGGGGATCCGGGGTCCAGGAGTAGGTCGACGCGCTCGCGGGGGAGGAGCTTGCCGCGTTCGACGTGACGCGCGCGGGTCTTCTTCGGGCCGCCGAGGGCCGCGGTGGCGATCCGCTCCCGCAGCTCCGACGCGAGGGCGCGGTTCGCGGCCTCGTTGGCGGCGAACGCGGGTCCGGCGGTGTCCACCGCCGAACCGAGCACAGGTGCCCTGCTCATGTTGTCCTCTCGTGGAGGGATGTTAATGCTCACTAACAACGGTGATGTTAGTAACTACTAACATGGCTGTCCAGGGTTGGCGCGACTCGGAAGGCGGGCGGATGGCGGCGAGGGCTGTGGGACCCAGAACGGCTGGGCGACGGGTGGCGATCCTGGGCGCGGCGGCCCGGCTCTTCGCCGCTCACGGCTACAGGAGGGTGACCATCGACGACCTCGGGCGGGCGGTGGGCACCACCGGTCCCGCGCTCTACCGACACTTCCCAGGGAAGGAGGCCCTGCTGGGCGCCGTCCTGGTGGACATCAGCGAACGTCTCGCCGAACGCGGTCGCGACCTCGTATCCGGGTCCGATGATCCAGGCGAGGCCCTCACGGCACTGCTGCGCGGGCACATCGCCTTCGCGCTCGACGAACCCGACCTCATCACGGTGCACGACCGTGAACTGGGCAACCTCACCGCCGAAGACCAGCGCAGGGTCCGTCGGCTCCAGCGCGGCTACGTGGAGGAATGGGTCGGCGTCCTGGCCAGGTTGCGTCCCGACACCCCGGCGTCCACCCTGCGCGCCTCGGTGCACGCCGCGTTCGGCCTGCTCAACTCCACCCCCCACAGCCGCGGGTCGCTCTCCCGCGAGGCCATGGCCGACCTGCTCCTGCGGATGGGTGCGGCGGCCCTGCTCGCCGACGACACCTGACCGGACCCGCGTGAAGGGGGAGGGCGGCCCGAGTGCCGCCCTCCCCCTTCACGCGGGTCGGGAACCTAGGAGGTTTCCGTGTCCTCGGTGACGTTCTCCACCGGCTGGGTGACGTTCTCGTTCGGAGCGTCGCCGGTCACCTCGTCGGCTTCCCCGGCTTCTTCGGCCTCCGGAGCCTCTTCGGTCTCGTCCGGGGCCTCGTTCTCCGGAGCGTCGTCGCCGAACGCCGGAAGGTCGAGCTCCTCCAGGGCTTCCGCCGGGCCCTTCGCTTCCAGGAGGGCCCCGAACATCTCCAGCGCCTCGGGGTCGCTGAGCAGCTCGACGGCGTCCTCATCCGCGAGGAGCTCCTGGACCTGCGGGTCCTCTAGGAGCGCCGCGGCCTCGGGCGACAGCTCCTGGCCCGGTTCGGCGACCTCGTCGGTGGTGTCGGTGACCTCCTCGCTCGGCTCGGTCACCTCGTCCGGCGGGTCGGCGAAGGCCGCCCCGACTCCGAACACGGTCAGCCCTCCGGCCAGCACGGTGGTGGCGGCGATCCTGGTGAACGATCGCATACGAGTTCCTTGCCCCTCTCCTGTCACGGGTCAACACGTTCCATACGTGAATGACTACACACAGTGACCAACCATGTATGTCGGATGGCCGCTCCGGCAACAAAGGGGAGGTTTCGTCCCAGCGAAGTTCCCGTATGCCGTCACGCGGAAGGTCCAATGCGGCACAAAGTCCCGGGAACGTTCCGTGTGGGTTCTGGGGAAAACGGGACGCGTGCTCGTACATTCGACGGCGGTGAAGTGGGTACTCCTGCGTCCGACGGCCCGCAGACGCGAAGGACGTCCCGCCCCCGATACGAAGAAGGAGCGGTGAACACATGTCTCGGCCTCGGATCGTGGTGGTCGGTGCGGGATTCGGTGGACTTCACACCGTGCGCCACCTCGAACGCCGCATTCCCAACGGTGCGGCCGACATCGCCCTGGTCGCACCGAACGACTACATGCTCTACAGCCCGTTGCTGCCCCAGGTGGCCTCGGGGCTCCTCACCCCGCAGTCGGTGGCCATGTCGGTACACCGGCTCATGAAGAAGACCCGGTTCGTGCCTGGGCACGCGGTGGGTGTGGACACCCAGGACCACACCGTGGTGGTGCGACGCCCCACCGGCGAACTCGCGCCCGTGCCCTACGACCGGCTCGTCCTGGCGCCCGGTGGCCTGACCCGGGAGTTCGACATCCCCGGCCTGACCGAGTACGCCTACGGAGCCAAGACCCTCGCCGAAGCGGTCCTGCTCCGTGACCACGTGCTGGGCCAGCTGGAACTGGCCAACGACTCCAAGGATCCGCTCGAACGGGAGGAACGCTGCCGCTTCGTGGTGGTCGGTGGCGGCTACACCGGTGTGGAGACCGCGGCCTCGCTCAAGCGCCTGTGCGAGGAGGCCGCCCGCCTCTATCCGGAACTGCGCTCGGTGATCCGCTGGCACCTGATCGACATCGCGCCCAAGGTCCTGCCCGAACTCGGTGACCGACTAGGCCGCAAGGCCCTGAACCTGCTGCGGAACCTGGGCGTCGAGGTCAAGCTCAAGGTGACCGTCCGTGAGGTCACCGCCGACAAGGTCGTGCTGACAGACGGGCGCGCCCTGCCGTGCCGAACCCTGATCTGGACCGCGGGGGTCTCTCCCAGCCCGCTCATGGAGACACTCGGCAAGCCGACGATGCGCGGCCGACTGGAGGTCGGCGCGGACCTGTCCGTTCCCGGAGAGCCGGACGTGTTCGCGATCGGTGACGCGGCCGCCGTGCCCGACCTGTCGAGCGCCGAGAGCGCCTATTGCCCGCCCACGGCCCAGTACGCCAGCAGGCAGGCGGCCACCGTGGCGCAGAACGTGGTCAACTCGATCCTGGGACGGCCGCTGAGCGAGTTCCGGCACAAGGACATGGGGCTGGTGGTGGACCTGAGCGGCAGTGACGCGCTCGCCCGCATCATGAGGTTCGACCTGAGCGGTCTGCCGGCGCTGGGCGTCACCCGCGGCTACCACGTGATGGCGGTGCCCTCGGCCACGGCACGGGCGCGGATCGTCGCCAACTGGGGGATCCGCGCCGTCACCGGGGGAGAGGTCGCCCGGATGGGGTTCGCCGACGAGGGGCGCCCGTCGTCGTTCGTGGCCAACGAGAAGGTGGACTACCTGGACGCGGAGAGCGCTCGCAAGACGGGCGCCCGCCTGCGGGAGAACGAACAGGATCGCTACGGAGACTGAGTCGAACCCTCGTCGAGGGCCCCGGGAACGTCGGAGGACGTGGTTCCGGGGCCCTTCGCGTTCCGGGCGCCGCGCCGACGGATGACGATGATGAGGACGACCGCGACCGCGATCAGGGCCGGCGCCAAGAGGAGTTTCCACGGGTCGAAGAGGCCGGGCGGGTCGGCCAGGAAACGACGGATCGGGGAGTCGGGGTCGGCGAGGATCGTCGCGACGAACACCGCGGACAGCGCGATGGTGACGACCAGGGCCACTTTCCCCCAGAGCCCCCGCAACCCCATACGTCGCCGCAGTACCCCGCCCGCCTCGATGATGCGGGTCACCCGGGCCAACCGCAGCGTTGCGGCGATCCTGACCAACCGTAGGAGCTGGGCGGGGCCGAGTGTGAAGACGATCGCCGGCACCGTCAACACCGCGACGAAGGTGCTCCACCGGTGGGTACGCAGCCAGTCGAGCTTGTTCTCGGCCAGCGCGATGAGCAGGATCCACTCCGCCCAGAGGACCAACCCCGCCAACCAGTTGACCCGCGCCCCGATCTCGGACCAGATCCCCTCGCCCCACAGGGAGAGGAAGACCGCCGGAACGGAGAGGGCGGCGCTCAGCAGGACGGGGATCGCCAGGTGGCGTTCGAGCGTGGTGGAGAGGGTGTTCTGTTCGGGGGCCATGGCGAGAACGTAGCCTGATCAGGGATGGTGCCGGCGACCCGTGGCCGGGTCCGGCCGAGCGGGACGCGGGACGGTCGTCAGGAACGGACCAGGCGGGCGATGGCCTCGGAGGCCTCGCGGACCTTCTCCTCTGCCTCCTCGCCGCCGCTGGCCACAGCGTGCGCGACGCAGTGCTTGAGGTGTTCGTCGAGCATGGACAGGGCGAAGGAGCGCAACGCCTTGTTGACCGCGGAGGTCTGGGTGAGGATGTCGATGCAGTACTGGTCGTCCTCGACCATGCGCTGCAGGCCACGGATCTGGCCCTCGATGCGGCGGAGCCGGTTGATGTGGCTCTGCTTGTCGTGGCTGTAACCGTGGTTCGCCGTCATGCCGCCGTTTCCCTCTTCTGCCTGCTCAACTGCCATAACAATACCCCCTAAAGGTATTCAAGGGCGGGGCCTCGTGGTCTATTCCGCTCGGCCGGCCGCCGACCCGGAACGAAACACCACCAACGCGGCCGTAGTAGGAGTTTCCCAGACCGCCGGGACCTTCGGCCCCGGGTCACGGGACCGACGTCGTTCCCGGCCTCGCGTAAATGTTCGGTCCGAACCGGACAACCCGGGGTGCCCGGCCCTTGCCCCGGTCTCCGGAGCGCGCGGACCATGGCGTTATGAGCGACAGCGCCGAACAGGACATCATGACGACCATCCGCGGGTTGATGGACGAGGAGCACGCGCTCCGCTCCACACCCGGTGGACTGGAACCGGCCGAACGCGGTCGGATGAAGGAGGTCGAGGAGGCGCTCGACCAGTGCTGGGACCTGCTGCGTCAGCGACGGGCCAAGGACGAGTTCGGGCGGGACCCCGACGACGCCGAGGTCCGGCCGGTCTCCGAGGTCGAGAACTACCGACAGTGACTCGGCGCCGGCCGTTACGCGCAATCCACAACCAGAGGCCCTTCCGGAGCGTCAACATGGATGACCGCCGGCTTCGAGGAGCCGGCGCCGATTCCTGTCCGTCGTGCACGAAGGAACCGCATGTTCGCCACCCTCACCGGGTTGGGCCTGGCCTCCGCGTCCGGGCTCAACGCCTACGTCCCCCTGCTTCTGGTGGGGTTGATCGCCCGATTCACCGAGCTGGTCCCGCTCGGCCCCTCCTGGACCTGGTTGGAACACCCGATCACCCTGATCAGCCTCACCGTTCTGTTGGTGGTGGAGTTCGCGGCGGACAAGATCCCCGCGTTGGACAGCCTCAACGACGCCGTTCAGACCGTGGTCCGGCCGTCCGCCGGTGGCATCACGTTCGGGGCGGGCGCCTCGACGGTGGAACTGGCCGAGATCACGGGTGAGGCCTCCGGGGCGGCGGCCGGCTCCGGCGGGGTGGCGTGGGGCGCGGTCATCGCCGGCGCCCTCATCGCCCTGGCCTTCCACGTGGTCAAGGCGCTGGCCCGGCCGGTGATGAACGCGATGAGCTTCGGCGTGGCCGCCCCGGTGGTCTCCTTCCTGGAGGACGTCGTCAGCTTCCTGACCTCGGTGATGGCGATCCTGCTACCGGTGCTCATCCTCATCGTGTTCCCGCTGATGGTGCTGTTCGCGGTGTGGGTCGTGCGCCGACGCCGACGGATCCGCGCGGAACGTCGGTCGGTCGATCGGGAAGGCCATGACCTGGGAGACCCCGCCTGAGGGTGGCCGAAACCGCATACCGGAAATCGGCCCGTGGCCGTAAAGTGCATCCGATGCCTGAGATGACTTTCGAGAACAGCGACCCCCGCCACATCGTCTGGGACTGGAACGGAACCCTCCTGGACGACAACCACGCCAACCTCGCCGCGGTCAACGCCGTCTGCGCGGGGTTCGGCCGCGAACCCGTCGAGTTGGAGTACTGGCGTTCGATCTTCCGCCGCCCGCTCGTCTCCTGCTACGAGGAACTCCTCGGACGTTCCTTCGCCGAAGGGGAGTGGGACCGGGCCGAGGAACTGTACGACACCAACTACGTGAAGCACCTGCCCACGTGCGACCTCGCACCCGGTGTCCCCGACGTCCTGCACGACTGGACCGGCACGGGCGGCACCCAGTCGCTGCTGTCCATGGCCTCCCACGACCACCTGGTCCCGCTGATCGGTGAACGCGGACTCACCTCGCACTTCACCCGGGTCGAGGGGCGCAGGTTCGAGACCGAACAGGACTCCAAGGCCGAACACCTGATCCACCACCTGCGCCACCAGGAACTGGACCCGACCCGGGTCGTCCTCATCGGCGACATCGACGACGACGCCCGCGCCGCCCGCGAGGCCGGCGCGCAGCCGATCCTGGTCGCCGGCGGACTGATGTCCCGGGAGCGCCTGGAGGCCACCGGCGCCGTGGTCGTCGACTCGCCCGCCGAAGCCGTCGCCATCGTTATGTCCCTCAACTGAGCCCACCGGCCGTGGGTCAACGTAGGAACCCCACTCTTTCCAGGACTTCGGAAGTGGGGTTCCCACGTACTTCCACGACCGTGGTGACCTGCGAACTCCATGGAATCCACTAGGTCGGGCCGGCCCGTGATCGCGAGCACGGCGTGCTGTTAGATGGGTCTCGAAGCAACGCAAAGCCACGCGATCGGAAGGCGGGCCAATGACGGAGAGCAGCGTGCCCCGTGTGCTCTGGGAACCCGACGAGCGGCGGATCGACTCCGCCAACATCGTGGCGTTCGCACGATGGGCCGCACGGGAGAAGGGCGTCGATGCCTTCGGCGGCGACTCCACCGAGGCAAGGGACTTCGACTACGACGCCCTGTGGCGCTGGTCGGTCACCGACGTCGACGGGTTCTGGGCCTCCATCTGGGACTACTACGGGGTCCGGGCCGACACCCCCTACGAGACGGTCCTGGCCGACCGGAGCATGCCCGGGGCGCGGTGGTTCCCCGGCGCGACCCTCAACTACGCCCGGCACATCTTCGAGGGCCGTGACGACGACGCCGTCGCGATCCGGCACGCCACCGAACTGCGCGGACTCGGCGAGTGGACCTGGGGCGAGCTGCGCGAGCGCACCGCCGCCATCGCGGCCGGGCTGCGCGAACTCGGTGTGGGCGAGGGCGACCGGGTCGCCGCCTACCTGCCGAACCTGCCCGAGACGGCCGCCGCGTTCTACGCCGTGGCCTCCCTCGGCGCCATCTGGTCCTCCTGCTCACCCGACTTCGGCGTGCGCAGCGTCATCGACAGGTTCGCCCAGATCGAGCCGAAGGTGCTGTTGGCCGTGGACGGCTACCGGTACGGCGGCAAGGACTTCGACCGCCGCTCCGTGGTGGAGGAACTGCGCGGAGCCCTGCCCACCGTGGAACGCACGGTCCTGCTCGACCACCTGACCCCCGACGCCGAGTCGGCGGGCGCCCTTCCCTGGGCCGACCTGGTGGCCTCCGGCGCGGGCGCCGAACTGACCTTCACCCCCGTTCCCTTCGACCACCCCCTGTGGGTGCTCTACTCCTCGGGCACCACCGGTCTGCCCAAGGCCATCGTCCAGGGCCACGGCGGCATCCTCCTCGAACAACTCAAGAACCTGAACCTGCACCTGGACGCCCAGGAGCACGACCGCGTCCTCTGGTTCACCACCACCGGGTGGATGATGTGGAACTTCCTGGTCAGCGTGTTGCTGACCAAGGCCTCCATCGTCCTGTACGACGGCAGCCCCGCCGCCCCGAACATGGACGCGTTGTGGGACCTGGCGGCCGAGGCCGGGGTGACCGTGTTCGGCACCAGCGCCGGGTACCTGTCCTCCTGCATGAAGGAGGGCGTGGTCCCGCGCGAGGGGCGCGACCTGTCCGCGCTCAAGGCGATCGGTTCCACCGGTTCCCCGCTCAGCCCCGAGGCGTTCTCCTGGGTGTACGAGGAACTCGGCCCCGACCTGTGGCTCTTCTCCACCAGTGGTGGCACCGACATCTGCAGCTGCCTGGTCGGCGGCACCCCCACCCTCCCCGTGTACGAGGGCGAGATCCAGTCTCGCGGGTTGGGCATGGCGGTGGCCTCCTGGGACCCCGACGGCAAGGAGCTCGTCGGGGAGGTCGGCGAGCTCGTGGTCACCGAACCCGCGCCGTCCATGCCGGTGTTCCTGTGGGGCGACGCCGACGGTTCACGCCTGCGCGACAGCTACTTCGCCGTCTACCCGGGGATCTGGCGGCACGGCGACTGGATCGAGATCACCGACCGCGGCACCGCGATCATCTACGGCCGCTCGGACTCCACCATCAATCGCGGTGGCGTGCGCATGGGCACCAGTGAGATCTACCGGGCGGTCCTGGCCCTGGACGACGTCCTGGACGCCCTGGTGGTGGACGTCCCGCAGCAGGACGGCTCCTCGCGGATCGAACTGTTCGTGGTGCTGCGCGAGGGCGCCGACCTGGAGGGCGACGTGCCCAAGGAGATCGCCCGCAGAATCCGCACCGACTGTTCGCCCCGACACGTCCCGGACCGGGTCCGCGCCATCGCCGCCGTGCCACGGACCCTGTCCGGCAAGGTGCTGGAGGTTCCGGTCAAGCGGATCCTCATGGGTGAGAGCCCGGAGAAGGTGGCCAGTCGCGACTCGTTGGCCAACCCCGAGGCGTTGGATCACTTCAGCGAGATCGTCGACGGGGGCTGATCCGGCCCACGAACGGTCGTCCCCCGCCCAACACCGGACCCGGTGCTCGGCGGGGGACGCGGTCCACGCCCCGAGGTTCGCCCGGTGGGCGGGCCTTTCGGCCGGCCGAGTGTGGCCGTTAGGAGAACGTCAGGGCGTTGGAGACCCACGCGCGGTCGGCATAGCCTGACAAACGTGGCACAGAACCAGTCTGACGACACCGGCACCCTTCCCGACGACCGTCCCCCCGCCAAGAATCGTGTCGACGGCATCGACGCCGCTCGGGCGCTCGCGGTCTTCGGCATGTTCGCGGTCCACCTCGGGGTGGTCTCCTTCGGGCTGCTGCCCGAGGAACAGGGCTGGGAGCTGCACGGACTGGTCCGGGGCAACTCCTCGGCGCTCTTCGCCTTCCTCGCGGGAGTGTCCCTGGCCCTGATGAGCGGACGCGCCGAACCGGTCTCGGGCCGGCCGCTGCATCGGGTGATGGTCAAGATCGTGGCCCGGTCGCTGGTCATCGGTCTGCTCGGCCTGTTCCTGGACTCGCTCGCGGTTCCGGTGGCCATCATCCTCACCTACTACGCCGGGTTCTTCGTCCTGGCGCTGCCGTTGATCCGCGCTCGGGCGGTCGTGTTGTGGGTCGCCGCCGCGACCCTGGCCGTGTTCGGTCCGATCGTGTCCTTCCTGTTGCGCCAGGACCTGTTCCCCGCGCAGCCGCGTACCGGCGCCGTCACCTCCTTCTCGGAGTTCTTCCTCACCGGCTACTACCCGGCCATCACCTTCATGGCGTTCATGTTCGCGGGTATGGCGGTGGGCCGCACGGACCTGACCGCGACGGTGGTGCGCGTGCGCATGGCCGTGGGCGGCGCGATCATGACCGCCATCGGCTACCTGGGGCCGTGGGTGCTGCTCTACCCGATGGGCGGCCTGGACCGGCTCACCGAGGCCCACAGCACCTTCCTCAACGGTTCGCCGCTGAGCTCGGTGGACGCCGGGACCGCCGAGGAACTGCGCTGGAACACCATCGACGCCATGCACAGCATCAGCGGGCAGGTGCACACGGACAGCTGGTGGTGGCTGGCGGTGGGCACCCCCCACACCGGGACCACCTTCGAGATCTTCGAGGCCGTTGGCCAGGCGTTGCTGGTGTTGGTGATCTGCGTGCTGCTGGCCGAGCGGCTGCCGCGCGTGATGTACCCGCTCACCTCGGTGGGCCGGATGCCGCTGACCGTCTACACCGGGCACATCCTCGTCCTGGCGGTCATCGTCGCCCTCCACCCGGAGAACGCCGCGGGCGGACCGTTCTACCTGGAGTGGTTCATCCTCGGCTCGTTCGTGTTCGCGACCTTGTGGCGCCCGTTGCTGGGGCGCGGACCGCTCGAACTCGGTCTGGGCAAGGTCGCCGAGAGCGCGGTGGTGCTGATGGACGAGGCCGGCGGCCGGGACCGGCGCGGCTGAGGGAGACGACCGAGCGAGGCGCTCAGCGGCCCTCGGGCCGTCGGATGTTGGCCGAGGTGCGGTCCCGGTGGGCGAGCGAGTCGGTGGTAGTCCGGGTGTTCTGCCGGATCAGTCGGCGGGCGTCGTCGGCGGCCGAGCGCGCCACCTCCGGGCGGGCCACCGGCCGCTGCGCGAGTTCGGCGTCCTCGGGCAGCCCGATGTCCATGGGCAGCCCGGCCCTGCCGATCACCCTCAGCTGGGAGGCCTCCTGGGAAAGGGAGGGGCGGATGTCGCCGTCGGGGGTCTTCCAGGCGGCCAGACGATGGACGAACCAACGCCCGCCCCGGAACTCCTCGCCCCGGTCCCAGACCGACCCGTCGGGGCGTTCGAGGAGGGCGTGCCGCAGGTCGGCCAGGGTCCACCCGGCGGAGAAGAAGCGGGCCGACTCGGCCTTGAGGAAGGCGAAGTCCACCCCCCGCAGTGACGGGTCCTCCCGGCGGATCAGCTCACAGGCCTCGTGCACGGCGTGCGGGGTGTGCCGTGGTCGGTGCTCGGGGTCCGCGACGGGTTTGCGCAGCAGGGCGTCGTCGACGGTCACGATCACCTCACCCCGCCGGTTGTCCCAGACGCTCACGTCGTCGCGCGCCCACCCCTGGGACTCGGCCAGGGCGAGCGCCATCTTGCGCAGGTCGACCTGGGTGTCGTCGCTGCTGATCCGGAATTCCGCCATGGCGCCCAGCGTAGCCGCGAGGCGCGACGTTCGCGCTCGCTCCGAGTCGCTCAGGGGAGTGGTCCGGTCTAGACCGCGCCTGGGGCGAGGGCGGGGGACCAGGCCGGTGAAAGGGCCGTTCTGGGGCTTTTCGAGCGCCTGTTGGGAGGAAGGGACAACGATCACATGGCATGAGCCTTAGAGATTTCTCCAACCTTGATGACCCCGAACACACGAGGCGATGCCACCGACGGGGCCCGGGGTTATGGTGACTGCCTGACGGCCCCGGCCGGGACGCGGAGCCCCCGCGGACGACCCGGGACCCGCCGTCCCCGCCCAACCGGTGGCGGACGGTCACAGTGAACCGACGAAGCTGTAGGTGCCCGTGTCACACACCGCGACCGCGCCCGAGGCGACCACGAACCACGCGCTTCGGGCCTATCTGTACGGCCTGCCCGGTGTCGACGAGGTCGGCGCCCGGGCCCGGGCCCAGGACCTGTCCACCCGGTCCATCAAGACCACCGCCAAGGCGGTCGCCATCGACCTGGCGATCTCCATGGTGGACCTGACCACCCTCGAAGGCGCCGACACCCCGGGCAAGGTCCGATCCCTGTGCGCCAAGGCGGCCCTGCCCGACCCGGCCGACCGCACCGTGCCCAAGGTGGGCGCCGTGTGCGTCTACCCGGACATGGTCGCCACCGCCGTGGAGGCGCTGCGCGGCACCGGCATCGGGGTGGCCTCGGTCGCCACCGCCTTCCCCGCCGGGCGCGCGCCCCTGGACGTCAAGCTCGCCGACACCCGGCGGGCCGTGGCCGACGGCGCGAGCGAGATCGACATGGTCATCGACCGCGGCGCGTTCCTGTCCGGCGACTACCTGAAGGTGCACGAGGAGATCGTCGCGGTCAAGGAGGCCTGCGGGGACGCCCACCTGAAGGTCATCCTGGAGACCGGTGAGCTGAACACCTACGACAACGTGCGCCGCGCCTCCCACCTGGCCATGCGCGCCGGTGGCGACTTCATCAAGACCTCCACCGGCAAGGTGGCCCCGGCCGCCACGCTCCCGGTCACGCTCATCATGCTGGAGGCCGTGCGCGACCACCACGCCGCGACCGGTCGTCGCGTCGGCGTCAAGCCCGCCGGCGGCATTCGCAACACCAAGGACGCCATCCGCAACCTGGTGCTGGTCAACGAGACCGCCGGGCCCGAGTGGCTCACCCCGGACCTGTTCCGGATCGGTGCCTCCAGCCTGCTCAACGACCTGCTCATGCAGCGCACCAGGCTGTCCACCGGCACCTACCCGGGCCCCGACTACTACACGCAGGACTAGCCGTGATCTTCGAGTACGCGCCCGCACCGGAGTCCCGCTCCGTCGTCAGCCTGCGCGAGACCTACGACCTGTTCGTCGACGGCGAGTTCACCCCGGCCCAGGGCGGTGAGTACGTCACCGACCTCAACCCGGCCGACGAGGAGGAACTCGCCCATGTGGCGGTGGCCGGGGCGGCCGACGTCGACCGCGCCGTCGCCGCCGCCCGCCGCGCCCAGGAGACCGTGTGGGGCCGCATGAGCGGCGCCGAACGCGGCAAGTACCTGTTCCGCATCGCCCGGATCATCCAGGAGCGTTCGCGCGAACTGGCCGTCCTGGAGACGCTGGACAACGGCAAGCCCATCAAGGAGACCCGCGACGTCGACGTTCCGCTGGTCGCCGCGCACTTCTTCTACTACGCCGGTTGGGCCGACAAGCTCGCCCACGCCGGATTCGGCCCGAACCCGAGACCGCTGGGCGTGGCCGCCCAGGTCATCCCGTGGAACTTCCCGCTCCTGATGCTGGCGTGGAAGATCGCCCCGGCGCTGGCCACCGGCAACACCGTGGTGCTCAAACCGGCCGAGACCACCCCGCTCACCGCGCTGGTCTTCGCCCAGATCTGCCAGGAGGCCGACCTGCCCCCGGGCGTGGTCAACATCCTCACCGGCGCGGGTGAGACCGGCCGGGCCCTGGTCGAGCACCCGGGCACCGACAAGGTCGCCTTCACCGGCTCCACCGAGGTGGGCCGACAGATCGCGCGGTCCGTGGCCGGCACCGACAAGCGCCTCACCCTGGAACTGGGCGGCAAGGGCGCCAACATCGTCTACGACGACGCGGCCATCGACCAGGCGGTGGAGGGCGTGGTCACCGGGATCTTCTTCAACCAGGGCCACGTGTGCTGCGCCGGCTCGCGTCTGCTGATCCAGGAGTCCATCGCCGAGGAGTTCCTGCCCCGGCTCAAGGCGCGCATCGCCAAGCTGCGCCTGGGCGACCCTCTGGACAAGAACACCGACATCGGCGCGATCAACTCCGCCGCCCAGCTGGAGCGGATCCGCGAGCTCACCGCCACCGCCGACGAGGAGGGCGTGGAGCGCTGGTCGCCGGCCTGCGACCTGCCCGAGTCCGGCTACTGGTTCGCGCCCACCGTGCTGACCGGCGTCAGCCAGGCCCACCGGGTGGCCCGCGAGGAGATCTTCGGCCCCGTGCTCTCGGTGCTGACCTTCCGCACGCCCGAAGAGGCCGTGACCAAGGCGAACAACACCCCCTACGGGCTTTCCGCCGGGGTGTGGACCGAGAAGGGCTCGCGCATGCTCTGGACCGCCGAGCGTCTGCGCGCCGGCGTCATCTGGTCCAACACGTTCAACAAGTTCGACCCGACCAGCCCCTTCGGTGGCTACAAGGAGTCGGGATACGGCCGCGAGGGCGGGCGACACGGTTTGGAGGCCTACCTTGGCTGAGCGGCGCGAGAACAAGAAGAAGGGCGGGGCCCCGGCCGAGGTCGACGCCGAGGTCCCGGCCCGCCTGGCGGTGAAGAAGACCTACAAGCTCTACCTGGGCGGGGCCTTCCCCCGTTCGGAGTCGGGCAGGAGCTACCCCGTGACCTCAGCGGACGGTACCCATCTGGCCAACGCCTCACTGGCTTCCCGCAAGGACGCCCGTGACTCCGTCGCCACGGCCCGCAAGGCCTTCGGCGGCTGGTCCGGACGCACCGCCTACAACCGCGGCCAGATCCTCTACCGGATCGCCGAGGTCATGGAGGGACGGCACACCCAGTTCGCCGAGCAACTGGTCGCCGCCCAGGGGATCACCCGGGCCAAGGCCGACCGTTACGTGCGGGCCGCCGTGGACCGCTGGGTGTACTACGCTGGCTGGACCGACAAGTTCGCCCAGGTCATCGGGGGCGCCAACCCCGTCGCCGGGCAGTACTACAACCACTCGGCGCCCGAACCGACCGGTGTGGTCGTGGTGTTCGCGCCCCAGGGCGCGCCGCTGCTGGGCCTGACCTCGGTGCTGGCCCCGGTCATCGCCACCGGCAACACCGCGGTGGTGGTCTCCTCCCAGACCGCTCCGCTGCCGTCGATCGAGCTCGCCGAGGTGCTCGCCACCTCCGACGTTCCCGGCGGGGTCGTCAACATCCTCACCGGGAACGTGGGTGAACTCGGCCCGCACCTGACCGCGCACGCCGACGTCGACGCCCTGGACCTGGCGGGTGCGGGCGACCGGGCCGTGGAGTTCGAGAAGGCCGCCGCCACCACCCTCACCCGGGTGCTGCGCCCCGGGCCGGAGGCCGACGGCGGCGAGGAGGCCTGGCTCGACACCGACCCCGGCACCTCTCGCCTGACGCCGTTCCTGGAGACCAAGACGGTTTGGCATCCGGTCGGAGTGTAAGACTGACGGTCGGGCCCGCTTCGCGAACGAGGCGGGTCCGCTCCGACAGCGAGTGGAGGATGAAGGTGCCGGTGAACACCCCCGAAGAGGTTCAGCCCCCCGTCCCCGAACACCGCACGGTCCCCGGACTGCGCCTGGTCCGTCTGGACCGCAACAACCCCGAGGTCGAACTGCTGCGTGAGGTGGTGGCCCGTCAACGGGTCGCCCCCGGGCAGCGCAGGTTCGTCGACGAGGCGGTGCACACCCTGCCCCGTGCCGACGACGACCCCGAACGCTTCCCGTACGCCATCGTCCTCACCGAGGGCGACCTGTCCGACCACGCCGGCGCCTTGAGGGCCTGCGTCGGGTTCGGCATCGTCGACCGCCGCGGGGTCCTGCGCGAGATCGTCGACGAACCCGACGAGGCGGTGCTGTTGCGCGCTTTCCACATCGCACCCGAACACCAGGGCAAGGGAATCGGCCGCACCGCGTGCTCGGCCCCGCTGCTCGACCTGCTCGTCGTCCAGGTCGCCCCCCGCGCCGAACAGATCGTCCTGTGCCTCAACGAGGGCAACGAGGACGGCGAACGCACCTACCTCGCCGCCGGGTTCGCACCGACCGGTCGCCACTACGACGCCAGCGAACACGGGCCCCAGCGCGTGTTCGCCCGGCCACTACAGACCGGATCGCACCCGGTGCCACGACTCCCGGAGCCGCGTTGACCGTGGCCCCATGAACGTCCCGGCGTGCGCCCGGTCCCTGTCTCTTATACACATCTCCGAGCC
>NZ_JBSHJJ010000004.1:189902-314677 GCF_053619415.1 Nocardiopsis sp. NPDC055551
CTCCTGTTGTGGTGGGTTGCCTCTTTTTTTTTTTTCCCCCCCCCCGGGGGGGGGGCCCCCCCCCCCCGGGGGGGGCCCCCCCCCCCCCCCCCGCCCCCCCCCCCCACGCCGCAGACCACCGACGAACGGAGAACCCGCAGTGACTCGCACACCCCAGGCCGCCGCCGAGCAGGCCGCAACCGAATTGCGTGAACGTACCGGTGTGGACGGCTACGACATCGCCCTGGTGATGGGCTCGGGGTGGGCGCCCGCCGCCGACCTGCTCGGCGACGCCGAGCACGAGCTGCCCTCCTCGGAGCTGCACGGTTTCCTGAAACCGGCCGTGGACGGCCACAGCGGCACCATTCGCTCCATCGGTGACGGCGACCGGAACATCCTCGCGTTCTTGGGCCGCACCCACCTGTACGAGGGCCACGGAACCGACTCCGTCGTGCACGGTGTGCGCACCGCCGTCGCCGCCGGGGCCCGCAAGATCGTGCTCACCAACGCCGCGGGCGGCATCAACACCGACTACGCCGTCGGTTCCCCGGTGCTGATCTCCGACCACATCAACATGACCGCGAAGTCGCCGCTGTCCGGCGCCGACTTCGTCGACCTGAGCCGGACCTACAGCCCCGAACTGCGCGCGATCGCCCATGACGTGGTCCCGGACCTGCACGAGGGCGTCTACGCGGCCATGCCCGGCCCGCACTTCGAGACGCCCGCCGAGGTCCGCATGCTCCGGGCCCTGGGCGCCGACCTGGTCGGTATGTCCACCGTGCTGGAGGCCATCGCCGCCCGCGCGGCCGGCGCCCAGGTGCTCGGCCTGTCCCTGGTCACCAACATCGCCGCGGGTCTGGAGGGCGCCAACCTCGACCACCAGGAGGTCCTGGCGACCGGACGCGACTCCGCCCAGGCCGTCGGTCGCGTGCTGGCCGACATCGTCGCCAAGGTCTGACCGAACGATCTCGCCCGCGGCACCGCGGGCGAGATCATCGGCACGCCCCACCATCAGCGGCTCCATCCGGAAGGTTCTGCCTTGACCGCCACCGAACTCCTCGCCCGGGCCCGGGACTGGTACGCCCAGGACCCGGACCCCGTCACCCGGGACGAACTGTCCGACCTGATCGTCCGAGCCGAGACCGGGGACGACGCCGCCCTGGCCGACCTGGGGGACCGGTTCGCCACCAAGCTGGAGTTCGGCACGGCCGGTCTGCGCGGTGAGCTCGGGGCCGGGCCCAACCGGATGAACCGGGTGGTGGTCATGCGCGCCGCCGCGGGCATCGCATCCTGGCTGGGGAAGGGCGGCAAGCACGTGGTGATCGGTTACGACGCCCGGTACCGGTCGGCGGACTTCGCCCACGACAGCGCCGCCGTCCTCACCGGGGCCGGTCACCGCGTGTCCTTGCTGGCGGAGCCGTTGCCCACCCCGGTGCTCGCGTACACCCTGCGCGACCTGGGCGCGGACGCGGGGATCGTGGTCACCGCCAGCCACAACCCGCCCAAGGACAACGGCTACAAGGTGTACGTGGGCGGTCCCGGGGACGACGCCGGCAGCCAGATCGTCTCCCCGGTGGACGCAGAGATCTCCGCCGCCATCGACGCGGTCGGTCCCGTGGGCGACCTGCCGTCGGGGCGGGACTGGACGGTGTTGGGACCCGAGGCGCTGGAGCGCTATCTGGACGCGGTCACCGCGCTGCCCCTGGGCCGGGACCGGGACCTGTCGGTGGTCTATACGGCCATGCACGGTGTGGGCGGCCGGGTGCTGGTGGAGGCGGCCCGTCGCGCCGGGTTCGTCGCCCCCACGGTGGTCGCCGAACAGTTCGAACCCGACCCCGCCTTCCCCACGGTGGACTTCCCCAACCCGGAGGAACCCGGCGCCATGGATCTGGCGTTGGCCCTGGGCGAGCGGACCGGCGCGGACCTGATCGTGGCCAACGACCCCGACGCCGACCGGCTCGCCCTGGGGGTCCCCGGATACGGGATGCTCACCGGCAACGAGGTGGGCGGGCTGCTCGCGCGGTACGTCCTCGACCACACCAACGGTGCCGAACGGGTCGTGGCCACCTCCATCGTCTCCTCCAGCCTGCTGGAGAAGATCGCCCGCGCCCGTGGCGTGCACTACGAGGAGACCCTCACCGGGTTCAAGTGGCTGGCCAGGGCCGGCGCGCCGGGACAGCGGCGGGTGTTCTCCTACGAGGAGGCCCTGGGCTACTGCGTGGGCGGCGACACCGGGAGGCCGGTCGCGGACAAGGACGGGATCGGTGCCGCGCTGATGGCGATGGCCCTGGCCGCGACGGCCAAGCGCGAAGGGCGAACCCTCCTGGACCTGATCGACGAGCAGGCCCGCGAGTTCGGCCTGCACCTGAGTGATCAGCTCTCGGTGCGGGTGCGGGACCTGTCGGAGATCTCCGCGGCGATGCGGCGGTTGCGCGCCGAACCGCCCACCGCGTTCGGCCCCTTGAAGGTGTCGGGGGTCGTCGACTTCGCCGGCGGTCACGAGGGGCTGCCGCCGACGGACGCGCTGCGCTTCGAACTCCAGGGCGCGGTGTGGGGGCGGGTCACGCTGCGCCCCTCGGGTACCGAACCCAAGCTGAAGGCCTACGCCGAGGTGGTGTCGGGGGTCGGGGGCGACGTCGCGGCCATCCGCGCGCAGGGCTCGAAGGTGCTGTCCGAGCTGATGGCCTCGGTCGCCGAAGTGGTCAGGGGATGATCGGGGCGGGGTTCACTCCGTGTCCTCGGTGGGTTCGACGACGGGGCGGTGTACGACCTCGTCTATGACGGTGAGGGTCTGGGTCGAGGTGACTCCGGGGAGCGCTTGGAGCCGGGTCAGGATCAGATCGCGCAACTGGTTGGTGTTGGCGACCCGGACGAGCAGGACGATGTCGGCGGATCCGACCACGTACCAGCAGTACTCGATCTCCGGGTAGGAGGAGAGGATCTCCCGGTTGGCGCGCCAGTCGGGCTGGCTGCCGGAGATGAGCACGAGCGCGGTGACGCCCAGACCCATCTTGGAGTGGTCGGTCACCACGGAGTAGCCGCGGATGACGCCTTCATCGGTGAGCCGCTTGATCCGATTGTAGGCCGTCGCGCGGGAGACGTTGGCCAGTGCGGCGATCTCCGTGATGCCGGTTCGAGCGTCCTTGGCGAGAGCGCTCAGGATGGTCTGGTCGGTCGAGTCCGGCCGCCGGCCGTTCCTGCGCTGGTCGCCCATGGCCATTGCGTGCTCCTCGTGTGCTCTTGTCGTAGTGCTCGGCTCCTTGCTGTCAACGTTGACAGGGAGCTAAGGAAATACCAGGTGAACGTTGTTCTCGTCCATTGAAATCTCAGTCGGCGAGATACGGGCGCGGGTTCGGGCGATGAGGGTCGGGGGACGGGGGATGCGCTCCGGAACTCTTGTGCGAATCACCAAGCGGCGAACGCGTTGGTGGACGATCGACTGTACTCATGGTTGACGCGCGGGATGAGTGGTGGGTTTCCCCCGACTGGTCGGTAACTACACCGCGGTGTCCTGAATCAGACATATTTTCTCGCCGAATCGGCCATTTCGGTGCTATTTGTCGTAACTGTGTGGACATGCAACGACTCCAGTGGGCGGGGTTCCGAAGGTACGGGGCCCGGTGCCGCTCAGGCACCCCTCGTGTTCGGATCGCAACGCGTCGGTGTCCGTTCCGGGGCGAACGGGGTGCCGGCGAGCGGTCGTCGGCCGCCGCGTCGGACGGCCCGCGTCACGGGCGGTTGATCATGATTCGTGATGTTTGGCGTAGCGTGTCGTTTTCCGCTTCTCTGGACCTCAAATCTTGGACATCAGCGAACGATTCTGCTTTCAATGTGCTTGAACGTCTCGACTGTTCGGCTGTATCTAGCGGAACCGTCCAGTCGTGCGGAGAATCTAGGGCAGGAACGTGACCACCCCGAGCCCGGTGGCGTGCCACCGCGCGCCCAAGGGCCATGTTGGGAGCCGCTCGCCATGCCACCCCGAGAGTCGACGGGCCAGGACTCCATCACCGTGGAACACCTGTCACCCGAACTCACCCGCGGTCTCTATCGCGACATGCGCACCGCGAGAGACCTGGACACCGAGGCCATCGCCCTGCAACGCCAGGGCGTCTTCCCCGCCTATGTCTCCGTCCGAGGACAGGAGGCCGCACAGGTCGGCGGGGCCACCGCGCTCGATCCCACCCGCGACTTCGTCTTCCCCACCTACCGAGAGATGGCCGCCGCCCTCGCCTACGGCGTCGAGATGGTCGGCTACATGGCCACCCACCGAGCCCTGTGGCACGGCGGCCTATACGACGTCATGGACTCCCGATTCGGCGCCGTCAACGCGGTCGTGGGCGGACCGGTGCCGCACGCCGTCGGCTGGGCGATCGGCGAAAGACTCCGAGGTGGCGAGGGCGTTGCCATGGCCTACTTCGGCGACGGCGCCAGCTCCGAGGGCGACGTCCACGAGGCCATGAACTTCGCGGGGGTCTTCACGGCGCCCGTCATCTTCTTCTGCCAGAACAACCAGTGGGCGCTGTCGGTGCCCAACCACCGCCAGGTCGCCGGTGGTTCCATCGCGGCGCGCGCCCAGGGCTACGGCATCGAGGGCGTCCTGGTGGACGGCAACGACGTCGGCGCGGTCTACACCGCGACCGCCAAGGCCGTCCAGCGGGCCAGGGAGGGTGGCGGCCCCACCGTCATCGAGGCCCTCACCTACCGGGTCGAACCGCACTCCACCTCCGACGACCCCGGCCGCTACCGGGACGAGGGGGAGGCCGCCCGCTGGCGCGAACGCGATCCCCTCACACTGCTGCGCGCCGCGTTGGTCGAGGCCGGTCACGCCGACGAGGCCGACCTGGACCGGATCGACGCCGAGTCCGCCGAACGGGCCGAGGAGATCCGCGACGGTGTCGCCGAGGCCCCCGAGCCCCACGGCTCCGAACTGTTCACCCACGTGTTCCGGGAGACCACGGAGGAACTCACCCGGCAGCACCGAACCTGGCAGGAAGAGGTCGAGCTGTGACCGAGCTGATCGAGCGCGCCGCCGCCCCGGACCCGCGGGGCGAGGCGGTCGAACTGTCCATGCAGCAGGCCATCAACCGGGCCCTGCACGTCCTGCTCGCCGAGGACCCGAAGGTGCTCGTCTTCGGTGAGGACGTCGGCGCCCTGGGCGGTGTCTTCCGCGTCACCGACGGGCTTCAGAAGGAGTTCGGGGAGCAGCGTGTCTTCGACACCCCCTTGGCCGAGTCCGCCATCATGGGCATGGCGGTCGGCCTGGCCATGAACGGACTGCGGCCCGTCCCCGAGCTCCAGTTCGACGGTTTCGCCTACCCCGCCATCGACCAGATCGTGAACCAGGTGGCGCGCATGAACTACCGCACCCGCGGCGCCGCGCCCATGCCGATCACCCTGCGGCTGCCCTCCTTCGGCGGCATCCAGGCCCCCGAACACCACGGGGAGAGCCTGGAGGCGCTCTTCGCGCACACCCCCGGCCTGAAGGTCGTGGCCCCCTCCGACCCGGGCGAGGCCTACAGCCTGCTGTTGCAGTCGGTGCGCTCCGACGACCCGGTCGTGTACATGGAACCCAAGGCCCGCTACTGGGACCGCCGACCGGTCCGGCTCAGCGAGCCCACCGACCCCATCGGAACCAGTCGGATCGTCCGCCCGGGCCGGCACGCCACCCTCGTCGCCTGGGGCGCCATGGTGCACAAGTGCGTACGGGTGGCCGAACTTGCGGCCGAGGACGGTGTGGAGTTGGAGGTCCTGGACCTTCGCTGGCTCAAGCCCATCGACGCCGCCGGGCTCGTGGCCTCGGTCTCGCGCACCAAGCGCGCCGTGGTCGTCCACGAGGCACCGCTCACCGCGGGGCTCGGAGCGGAGGTCGCCACCCTGATCACCGACGGCTGCTTCCGCGAACTGGCCGCCCCGGTCCAGCGGGTCACCGGCTTCGACGTCCCCTACCCGGCCGGCCCCCTGGAGTCCCAGTACCTGCCGACGATCGACCGCGTCCTGCTCGCGGTCCAGCGAACCCTGGAGTACTAGCCCACATGGCACAAGAGAACATCACCTTCACCCTTCCCGACCTCGGGGAGGGACTGGTCGAGGCGACCGTACTGGAGTGGCAGGTGGCGGTCGGCGACGTGATCGGCCGCAACGAACCGCTGGTCGAGGTGGAGACCACCAAGTCCGCCGTGGTGATCCCCTCGCCCAAGGCCGGGCGCGTGGTGGAGCTGCACGCGGAGGAGGAAGGGATCGTTCCCGTCGGCGACCCACTGGTGACCTTCGCGGTGGAGGTGGAGGAGGCACCGCGGGCCGGCATCGTCGGCAAGGTGCCCACCGAGGAGGCGGCACCGCGACGAAGGGTCCGCCTCAAGCCCCCGACGGACTGACCGACCCATCGGTCCCAAGCCCCATCCTCATCGGAGACCCGTTCGGATGTCGACACGAGTGAGAGCCCTTGTCTCGACCATTCACTCAGAGGAACATCTGAATGGGTCTCCGTTCTCTTTGGTGAAATACCCGAACCGGGAAAGGTGCGGAACGATTCATGACAGCGAATCTCGTCGGAGACGTGACAATAAGCTATGCGGATTTGTCGCCGCAGGCACCGAGTGACTCCGTTCCGGTGCTTCTGTTGCACGGTTTCGGAAGCTCCTTCGACATGAATTGGCGGGCCACCGGTTGGCTCCGAACACTGGAGACCGAGGGGCGCCGGGTGATCGGCCCGGACCTGCGCGGCCACGGGGGCAGTGACAAACCCACCGAAAGCGGGCTTTATCTGCCCGAACACTTCGTCGCCGACCTTCTGCGGCTCCTCGACGAGCTCGGCCTGCCGAGCGTCGACGTAGTCGGTTACTCCATGGGGTCCAGGCTGGCCTGGGCGCTCGCGCTCACCGCCCCCGAGCGCGTACGCCGCCTGGTGTTGGGCGGGTTCGGCCCGGTCGACGCGCTGGCCGGCCTGGGCGAGGGCGAACCCGGAACGGGGGACGCCCCCTTCGATCACGTCTTCCGCGCGGTCGGCGGGCTACCCGGCAACGACCCCGAAGCGCTCGCCGCCTGTGCGCGGGGTCAGGCCGCCGATCCCTTCACCGTCGAACCCCGCCCCGAGGGCGTGCCGATCCTGCTGGTGGCCGGGGTCAAGGACACGGTGGCCGAGGGTGTCACCGACCTGGCCGCCTCCTGCGAGGGCGTCTTCGTGGAGATCCCCGGGCGCGACCACGCCAACGCGGTCTCCTCCCGGGTGTTCAAGCAGGCCGCGGTGGACTTCCTCGCCGGCTGAGCGGTCGGGCCCGATATATTGGGTCAGGCCGGTCTAGACCGGCCGGCTTCCACGTGGGTGTGTGACCAAAGGTGAGGGGCGCGGTACAACCGGTCGTAATCCCGTGTTCTGCCAGGGAAGAGGGGGGTCGAAAACCGAGAAAGGCCGAACGGGCGGCCCCTCCCGGAGCGCCCTCGGCAACTTTCGAGTAAGGCCCCGTGTCACTTGGCTCTCGCCTTCATAACAACTCCGACCCTGGGTTAGGTGTACTTTCCGCAACGGGATATCGTCCGGCTGCAGAACTCAGGCCGGTCCCGCGCGGAATGCGGCACCGCTGAGAGGGCGAAGGGGAGAGTTACCCAAGTGAAGCGTAGTAACGCAGCCAAGTTCGCCGCGGTCGCCGCGGCGGGCATGCTGGCACTCACCGCGTGCGACAGCGCGGTCGAAGACGGCGACAACGGCGGTGCCGAAGGCGGAGACGAGACCTCCGAAGTACGCGTGGGCCTGGCCTACGACGTCGGTGGTCGCGGCGACCGTTCCTTCAACGACTCCGCGTTCCGAGGCCTGGAGCAGGCGGCCGAGGAGCTGGGTGTGGAGACCCAGGACTTCGAGCCGTCCGACGGCGAGCCGGACTCCGCCAAGGAGGAGCGTCTGGCCACCATGGCCGATGAGGGCTATGACGTCGTCATCGCGGTCGGGTTCGCCTATGACGCCGCCATCCAGGCGGTCGCGCCCGAGTACCCGGAGGTCCACTTCGCGATCGTGGACTCCGAGATCGATGGGATCGACAACGTCACCAGCCTGGTCTTCGCCGAGGAGCAGGCCTCCTTCCTGGCCGGCGCCGCCGCGGCGTTGACCACCGAGGAGGACCACGTCGGTTTCGTCGGCGGTGTCGAGACCCCGCTGATCCACAAGTTCGAGGCGGGCTTCAGCGCGGGCGTCGAGCACGTGAACGAGGACGTCAACGTCGAGATCGACTACCTGAGCCAGCCGCCGGACATGAGCGGCTTCAGCGACCCGGCCCGTGGCCGTGAGGTCGCCCAGGCCCAGTACGACCGTGGCGCGGACGTCATCTACCACGCCGCCGGCGCCTCCGGCAACGGCGTCCTGGAGTCGGCCGTGGACAACGACTTCACCTTCATCGGTGTCGACAGCGACCAGTACGAGAACGCCGACGACGAGCAGAAGCCGCACGTGCTGACCTCCGCCATCAAGCAGGTCGACGTCTCGGTGTTCGAGCTCATCAAGGCCGCCACCGAGGACAACGTCGAGGGTGGTATCCAGCGCTTCGACCTCGAACAGGGTGGCGTGGACTACACCACCACCAACGAAGAGGCGATCGCTCCGCTCCAGGAGGAGCTCGACGAGCTCAAGGAGCAGATCATCGCCGGTGACATCGAGGTTCCCACCGAGCCCTGATGGGCACGGGACCCACCACCGAGCGGGCGCCGGGCCCGCGCCGTGACCCACCCCGGTCACGAGGAACGGAGCCGGAGGGGGCGCAGGCCCCCTTCGGCTCCGCCCGGTAGCCGCACCGCGACGAAGGTGTCCGGACGTGGTCGAACCTCGACCCGCCCGCGCCCCGCCGCAAGTTCCCCAAGAGGAGTCTGATGAGCAGCACGCCATCGGGCGGCGGGTCGAATGGACCCGCCGCCGTTGAGCTGCGCGGGATCACCAAGCGTTTTCCCGGCGTCGTGGCCAACCACGACATCGACATCACCGTGGCTCCCGGTACCGTGCACGCCATCGTCGGCGAGAACGGGGCGGGTAAGTCCACGTTGATGAAGACCCTGTACGGCATGCACAAGCCGGACGAGGGCACCATCCACGTTAAGGGTCGAGAGGTGCGGTTCCACTCGCCCTCCGACGCGATCAAGAACGGCATCGGCATGGTGCACCAGCACTTCATGCTCGCCGACAACCTGACCGTCCTGGAGAACGTGGTTCTGGGCGCCGAACGCCGTCATGGCATCGGCAACAAGGCCCGTGAACAGATCCGTGCCCTGTCCGGCCAGTACGGTCTCGGGGTCGAACCCGACCGCCTGATGGAGGACCTGGGCGTCGGCGACCGCCAGCGCGTGGAGATCCTCAAGGTCCTCTACCGAGGCGCCGAGACCATCATCCTGGACGAGCCCACCGCGGTCCTGGTCCCGCAGGAGGTCGACGAACTCTTCGACAACCTGCGCGAACTCAAGCGCGAGGGCCTGACCGTCATCTTCATCTCGCACAAGCTCGACGAGGTCCTGTCGGTCGCCGACGAGATCACCGTCATCCGACGCGGCACCACCGTCGCCACCGCGGACCCGCGCACCACCACCGCGCGGGAACTGGCCACACTGATGGTCGGTGGCGAACTGCCCGTCCCCGAGTTGCGCGAGTCCACCGTCACCGATCACGTGGTCCTGTCCCTGGACGGGATCACCGTGACCTCCGCCGACGGCCGCAAGGTCGTGGACGACGTCTCCGTGGACATCCACAAGGGTGAGATCGTCGGCATCGCGGGCGTCGAGGGCAACGGCCAGTCGGAGCTCATCGAGGCCATCATGGGCATGCGTCGGGTCTCCTCCGGCCACATCCGCCTGGAGGAGGACGACGTCACCTCGTGGTCCACGCTGCGCATCCGTGAGGCGGGCGTCGGCTACATCCCCGAGGACCGACACCGCCACGGTGTGCTGTTGGAGTCCCCGCTGTGGGAGAACCGCGTCCTCGGTCACCAGACCCGCGAACCCAGCGTCCGCGGACCCTGGATCAACAGGGCCGGTGCCAGGCAGGACTCCGAGCGCATCGTCGCCGAGTACGACGTGCGCACCCCCGGCATCGACGTCATCGCGGACGCGCTCTCCGGTGGTAACCAGCAGAAGTTCATCATCGGTCGGGAGATGAGCGGGGAACCGCGTTTCCTGGTCGCCGCGCACCCCACCCGGGGCGTGGACGTGGGCGCCCAGTCCGCGATCTGGGAGCAGCTGCGCGAGGCCCGGGCCGACGGCCTGGCCGTGCTGCTGATCTCGGCGGACCTGGACGAGCTGATCGGCATGTCCGACACGCTGCACGTCATCCTGCGCGGCCGTCTGGTGGCCGAGGCCGACCCGACCGACGTCACCCCCGAACAGCTCGGCTCCGCCATGACCGGCGCCGGCCTGCCGGGCGACCGGGAAAGCGATTCCGGTGCGGGCGACCGTACCGGCGAAGAAGAGAACGAGGGCGGCGCATGAGTAAGCTTCCCCGCCCCGACATGACCATGTCCGGGCCCGTGGCCGCCGCGATCGCGGTCGTCCTGGGCACCGGGGTCACCGTGGGGCTCGACCTGGCGCTGCTGTGGTGGGTGGCGATCATCATCGGCGTGGTGGTGGCCTTCGGCTTCGTGGCCTGGTCCGCCCCACTGGTTTCGGACGCGCGAGACGCCGGATCCGGCGGCGCAGAGGAGGAGGGGACCGCCCTCCACAAGACCCTGGTGGTGCCCACGGCGCTGCTCCTGGCCGTGGTGTCGGGTCTGCTGTCCGCCTGGCTGCTGGACCTGCAACTCCAGGAGTGGGCCGCGGCCCTGATCGGTGCCGCCATCGGCGCGGCGCTGGCGTTCCTGCTGTTCCACCGCCTGTCCACCATGTTGGCGCTGTCCTTCGCCGCGGTGTTCGCCGCGGGGATCCTCGCCATCGCGGTGACCGCGGCGGTGCTGTACTTCAGCGGCATCACGCCGCTGGCCACCTTCGAGCGGATGCTGGAGTACGGCACCAGGCCCAACAGCATGGTGCAGATCATCAACGACGGTGTCACCTACTACCTGGCCGCCGTGGCCGTGGCGATCGGCTTCAAGATGAAGCTGTTCAACATCGGCGTCGACGGTCAGTACCGACTGGCGGCGCTGCTGGCGGCCGCGGTCGGCGGTTACCTGGTCCTGCCGCCGGTGATCAGCCAGTTCGTCGTCATCGTCACCGCGGTCGCGGTCGGTGGCGTGTGGGCGGGCATCGCCGGTTACCTCAAGGTCGCCCGTGGCGTGTCCGAGGTGATCTCCACGATCATGCTCAACTCGATCGCCACCGGCATCACCGCCTACCTCTTGACCGAGGGGCGTCTCGCGGTCGAGATCAGCACCAACAACATCGGTACCCCGCCCATCCCCGAGTCCGGTTGGGTCCCCGGTATCCCGGCGACCTTCCTCGGTTCGGAGCGGGAGATCTTCGGTCTGATCCTCCTCGCCGTCGCGGTCGGCATCGGTTACTGGATCATGCTCAACCGCACCCGGTTCGGCTTCGAGCTGCGGGCCACCGGCCAGTCCAAGACGGCGGCCGAGGCCAGTGGCGTCGACGTCAAGAAGATGGTCTTCCTGTCCATGCTCTTCTCCGGCATGGTCGCGGGACTGGTGGGCCTGCCGCAGCTGCTCGGCAGCTCCCACTACTACGCCCTGGACTTCCCGACCGGGATCGGCTTCATCGGCATCGCCATCGCGCTGCTGGGCCGCAACCACCCGGTGGGCATCGTCTTCGCCTCCCTGTTCTGGGCCTTCCTGAACCAGGCGGCGGGCATCCTGCCCTTCGACGGCATCCCCCAGGAGATCGCGGTCATCGCGCAGGCCACCATCGTCCTCACGGTCGTCGTGGTCTACGAGGTGGTCCACCGCTGGGGCCGTCGCTACGAGCAACAGCAGATCGGCAGGCAGCTCGGTCAGACGATCGAGACCACACCGGAGCCCGCGGCCGTGTCCCACGGCCCGGAGAACGGTTCCGACGAGGGTGACGACAGCGTCCCCGGCCGCTCCAAGGAAGACGGCACCGACGACAAGAGCGGTGGGGAGGCACAGTGAGCCAGGAACTCAACGTGATGGAGTCGGTGACCAAGCGCCGGCCCAAGGGGTGGGCGCGCTGGCGCGTCCTCACCCTGCTGATGGCGGTCTTCGTGTCCCTGGCGGGCCTGCGGGTCATCACCGGCCAGGACATGCTGACCGACGCGGGCACCGTCCGCACCACGCTGACCTTCGCGGTCCCGATCGGTCTGGCCGCCCTCGGTGGTCTGTGGGCCGAACGCGCGGGCATCATCAACATCGGTCTCGAAGGCATGATGATCTTCGGGACCTGGTTCGGGGCCTACTTCGCGTGGAGCTTCGACAACCCGTGGATCGGCCTGCTCGCGGGGACCATGGGCGGCATGCTCGGTGGTCTGATGCACGCGGTGGCCACGGTGACCTTCGCCGTGGACCACATCGTGTCCGGTGTGGCCATCAACATCCTGGCCCTGGGCGCCATGCGCTACATGTCGATCCTGATCTACTCCGACATCCCCGGCGCGGGCGCGGCCCAGTCCCCGGTGGCGCCGTCGTTCCCCACCCTGAACGTTCCGTGGCTCCCCGAGGCCCTCGCTCCCGTCGCCCAGAGCGGGATCTTCCTGATCAGCGACCTGGCGTCGCTGGTCATTGGGCTCACCACCCGCATGTCCGCGCTCACCCTCATCGCCATCCTGCTGATCCCGATCACCTACCTGGTGCTGTGGAAGACCACCTTCGGTCTGCGGTTGCGGTCGGTGGGCGAGAACCCCGACGCCGCGGAGTCCCTCGGCGTGCCGGTGTACACCCTCAAGTACATCGCCGTGGTCGTCTCCGGTGGCCTGGCCGGTATGGGGGGGGTGTTCCTGGCGATCGTCGCCTCGCAGATCTACCAGGAGGGGCAGACCGGCGGCCGCGGCTACATCGGTCTGGCCGCGATGATCTTCGGTAACTGGCGTCCGGGTGGTCTGGCCATGGGCGCGGGCCTGTTCGGCTACACCGACGCCCTCCAGGTGCGCGGCGGCGGCGCGGCCATCCACGCCCTGCTGCTGCTCCTGGCCGTGGTGCTGCTGGTGGTGGCCGTCTGGCAGGTGCGCAAGGACCGCAAGGGCATCGCCATCGCCGGTTTCCTCACCGCGGTCGTGCTGCTGCTGTGGTACTTCAGCACCGACTCGCTGCCGCGCGAGCTGGCCACCTACAGCCCGCACATCGCCACCCTGTTGGTGTTGTCCCTGGCCTCGCAACGGCTGCGGGCACCCGCCGGGGTGGGCAAGCAATGGAGGGCGAGCCGATCATGAGCGGATCCGAGACGAGCGTGGACTGGGCGGCGCTGAGAGAGATCGCCCGGGAGGCCATGACGCGCGCCTACGCGCCCTACTCGAAGTACCCGGTGGGCGCGGCCGCGCTGGTCGACGACGGCCGGGTCGTGAGCGGCTGCAACGTAGAGAACGCCTCCTACGGCGTGGGCCTGTGCGCCGAATGCGGACTCGTCAGCGCCCTGCACGCCACCGGGGGAGGCCGGCTGGTCGCCTTCGCGTGCGTGGACGGACAGGGCGAGGCCCTGATGCCGTGCGGGCGCTGCCGCCAGTTGCTGTACGAACACGGCGGTCCCGAGATGCTCCTGGACACCCCCGAGGGGATCCTCCCCATGGAGCGGGTGTTGCCCCAGGCGTTCGGACCGCACAACCTCACCTGATCAGTCGATCGCAAGGCGTCTCCCCGGCCCCGCCCCGCGTGGCCGGGGAGACGTCATTGGAAGGGACATGACATGGACGTCATCGAGATCATCCGGGCCAAGCGCGACGGGGTGGAGCTCACCCCCGAACAGATCGACTGGGTGATCGCGGCCTACACCCGTGGCGAGATCGCCGAGGAACAGATGTCGGCGCTGGCCATGGCGATCTTCCTCAAGGGGATGAACCGCGCCGAGGTGGCGCGCTGGACCGAGGCCATGTTGGGCTCGGGGGAACGCCTGGACTTCTCCGACCTGGCCCGACCCACCACCGACAAGCACTCCACCGGTGGGGTGGGCGACAAGATCACCCTGCCGCTGACGCCGACCGTGGCGGCCTGTGGAGCGGCCGTGCCTCAGCTCTCCGGACGCGGGCTCGGCCACACCGGCGGCACCCTCGACAAACTGGAGTCGATCCCGGGGTGGAAGGCGTCGCTGTCCACCGAGGAGATGCGGCGGGTCATCGTCGACACCGGCGGGGTGATCTGCGCGGCCGGTGCCGGACTGGCGCCCGCCGACCGCAAGCTCTACGCCCTGCGCGACGTCACCGGCACCGTCGAGTCCATCCCGCTCATCTCCGCCTCCATCATGAGCAAGAAGCTGGCGGAGGGCACCGGCTCGCTGGTGCTCGACGTCAAGGTGGGATCGGGCGCGTTCATGAAGGACCTGACCGCCGCCACCGAGCTGGCCCGCACCATGGTGGACATCGGTAACGACCACGGGGTGCGTACCGTGGCGCTGCTGACCGACATGGAGAGCCCGCTGGGCCGCCAGGTCGGTAACGCCCTGGAGGTGGCCGAGGCGGTGGAGGTGCTCTCCGGTGGCGGACCGGCCGACGTGGTGGAGCTGACCGTGGCCCTGGCCCGGGAGATGCTCGCCGCCGCGGGGCTCACCCCTGGCGAGAACGGGATCAAGGACCCGGCCGAGGCCCTGCGCGACGGCAGCGCCCTGGAGTCCTGGAAGGACCTGATCCGGGCCCAGGGCGGCGACCCGGACGCGCCCCTGCCCGAGGCCGCGGAGAGCCGCGTGGTGCTCGCCCCGGCCACGGGCACGGTCACCCGCCTGGACGCCTACCAGGTCGGCCTGGCCGCCTGGCGACTGGGCGCGGGGCGGGCGCGCAAGGAGGACGCGGTGTCCTTCGGCTCCGGAGTGACCCTGCACGCCAAGCCGGGCGAGGAGGTCGTCGCGGGCGAACCGCTGTTCACCCTGCACACCGACGAGGCCGAGCGTTTCGAGTGGGCCGCCCAGGCGCTGGAGGGCGCCTGCGACATCGGTGGCGCCGACGAGTGGACCCCGAGGCCGCTGGTCATCGACCGCGTGGCCTGAGCAGGCCCGGGTGAGGGGTGGGGCGGGTGCCGGGGTTCGCGGTGCCCGCCCCACTCACTTCGGGGAGGTCACTCCCAGGTGGAGTTGAGAACGTGGGCGAGGGTGGCGTAGCCGGCCCGCTGGAAGGCCGCCGCCATGGGGGTGTTGCCCAGGTCGGTGGCGGCCCGGATCAGGGGAACGCCCTGGCCGGCCAGGAAACGGGTGCCCTCGGCGAGGATTCCGTGGATGTGACCCCGGCCCCGATGTTCGGGCAACACGGCGAGGTAGCCGATGACGGCGTTGTAGTGGTTGTGGCCGGGGGTCACGAACCCCACCGGTTCACCGTCGGGCAGAGTGGCCACCCGCCACCAGCTTCGCGGGCTGGTGTAGCGGGCCAACTCGCCTTCGAAGTGGGCGGTGGCCGCTTCCCGGGGCGACATCCGGGTCAGGTTCTGCGTGCTGTGGGCGTCCAGGGTGCCCTCCAGGACGCGGGTCATCAGGTCGAGGAGCTCCTCGGTGTCGCGCAGGGGCCGAAAACGCAGTCGTCCGTCCCGTTCCGGCAACGGGGTGCCGGGCCGCCACTCCAGACGCAGACGTTCGACGAACAACCGCGCACCGGTCCGTTCCAACGTGGTCAGCACGTCCCGCGTGACCCGGCCGGACGCCTGGCCGGTGCGCCAGTCCGGTGGGGCGTAGCGGATGTGGTTCGGTGGGATGGAGCCCTCCGGCAGGACCCGTTCCATGGCGGTGCGCAGCAACCGCACGCCCACGTCCAGGCGGTCGACGTCGTCGGCCACGTCGAACACGTCGAGCAGGTTCGGCGCGGGTCCGTCACTCCACCAGGCGAGTCGGGCGATGAGACGGTCGCCGCGCAGGGCGACCCACATGAGTTCGGGACGCCGGCGGCCGGCGTCGAGGTCCTCGGCGAGCTCCCCGTTGAGATCGTAGGGGAGCCGGTTGAAGAGGGGCAGTTCGGCGCGTCCGGTGAGCGGACGCAGAATCAGGGAAGGCACAGTTCTCTCCGGTGTGGGCGCTCGCCCCCGGAGTCGGTCAGTGGTCGGCCGTCACCCGGGGGGACGTGAGCTCGGTGGTCGTGGAAACCATGGCTTATCCCTCCCTTTGCCGTTCGTGCCCATCCATCCATGTTGTGGGCGATACCCCGTTCTACCCTGGGCCCGCAGCGGTACGCAACCGCTTTTCCCGGCCGAAACCCGGCCGGGGCCCATGGCGGGCCCCGGCGGATCGGGTGGTCACTCCATGATCGGCGGCATCATCTGCTGCTCGGCCGCCTCGGGGACCATGTAGAAGGCCACCGCCGCGATGATCACGAACAGCAGTCCCACGATCACGGTGGCGGTCGCGCCCCACTTGGCCCACGGGCGGGTTCCCGGGTTGACCAGCGCCAGCGACAGGCCCGCGAAGAGCACCGCGAGCAGTGCCACCGCGCCGCCCATCATCAGCTGGAGCTCGATGTGGCCGATCTGCTCGGGCGCTATGGGCTGGCCGCTCACCAGGATCATGCTGGTGAGCATCTCCAGGAGCTGCCCGGACATGATGGTCACGCCGAGCAGGACCAGGCCGATGATGCCGAAGGTCTCCGCCGAGAAGGCGCCCCCGGGACGCGGATCGGACGTCGCCGCGACGCCGTGCTCCGCGTCGTCGACGTTCGGGTCCCCTTCCCGCTCGGGGTCGTGTCCCCCGTCCGTCTCGTAGGGCGTTTCCTCGTCCGTCGCGGTCGTGGCCCCGGCCGGTTCGAAGTTCGGCCGGGCGGACTCGTCCGTCTCGGTCGTGGTGTTCTCGGATGCTGTGTTGTCTTCCGGTGCGGTACTCACGCGGCCAACGTACCCGCGGGTGCGTATAAGCAGTGCCTAAGAATCGCCTGGTGGGCGTAGGGATCCGGGCCGGAGGGGCCTCCGGCCCGGGGATGGAGGGGTCAGGGGGAGAGCAGGACGTAGGAGGTCACGGTCAGCAGGACCAGCAGCAGACCGACGATGACCGTGGCCGCGGCCAGGTGGCGTGCCCACGGGCGGGTGGTGGGCGCGGCGCGCAGCAATGCCACGGCGGCGCTCACCACGGCCAGGGCGGAGAACAGGCCGGCGCCGGTCAGCTGCCCCTGGACCGCCGCACTCAGGGTGCCCTGCGCGCCGGTCAGGGTGTGCTGGTTGAAGATCGCCACCAGCTCGGTGGACAAGAGGGTGGTGGCCAGTAGCAGGAGCCCGGCCACGCTGAAGGTCTCGGGTCCGAACAGGCCGGCCGGTCGGGGTTCGGGGACACCGGCGACGAAGGCTTCGCCCGCGCCGTCCTCGGCGGCTTCGGAGGTGGGGGTGGTGTCCTTGGTGTCTTCTGAGGAGGTGCTCACCCGCGTCAAAATACCGGCCCCATGTCCCGGAAGACGCCCTCCGTAACGGGATGATCGCGTCCGGTTCCGGCCATTTCATCGGATAGGGGTTCTGAACCGGGCGAATCAGAAACAAGCACAGATGCTTGTTTTTTCCTGTGTCCGGTGTCACCCTCGTTTCCATGACCGCTACAGCAGCCCCCTCCCTGCGGGTCGGCAACGCCTCCGGGTTCTACGGAGACCGCCTCGGCGCGGTGCGCGAGATGCTCACCGAAGGCACGGTGGACGTCCTCACCGGTGACTACCTGGCCGAACTCACCATGGCCATCCTCGGCCGCGACCAACTGACCGACCCCGCCCGGGGCTACGCCAGGACCTTCCTCGAACAGATGAAGGAGTGCCTGGGGCTGCTCATGGAGCGCCGGGTCCGGGTCGTCACCAACGCCGGAGGACTCAACCCCCGAGGTTTGGCCGACAAGCTCACCGAACTCGCCGACGGACTGGGCTTCGAGCCCCGGATCGCCTGCGTCACCGGCGATGACGTCCTGCATCGGGCCGAGGAATTCGAGTTCGGGCACCCGCTCACCGCCAACGCCTACCTCGGCGCCTTCGGCATCGCCCGCTGCCTGGACCTGGGCGCCGACATCGTCGTCACCGGGCGGGTCACCGACGCGTCCCTCGTGGTGGGCCCGGCCGTCTCCCACTTCGGCTGGACCCGTGAGGACCTCGACGCCCTGGCCGGCGCGACCGTGGCCGGACACGTCATCGAGTGCGGCACCCAGGCCACCGGCGGCAACTACGCGCTGATCGACGAGCTCGCCGGCCGCGACCTGGACCACCCCGGCTTCCCCATCGCCGAGATCGCCGCCGACGGCGGCAGCGTCATCACCAAGCACGAGGGTTCGGGGGGCGCGGTCACGGTGGGCACCGTCACCGCCCAACTGGTCTACGAGATCGACGGCGCCCGCTACGCCGGACCCGACGTCACCACTCGACTCGACACCGTCCGCCTCACCCAGGAGGGACCCGACCGGGTGCGGATCGACGGGGTGGTGGGGGAGGACCCGCCGCCCGACGTCAAGGTCGGCCTGACCCGGCTCACGGGCTTTCGCAACGAGGTCGAGTTCCTCATCACCGGACTGGACGCCCAGGCCAAGGCCGCGCGGGCCGAGCGGCAGATGCGCGCCGCCCTCGAACACCGTCCGCCCGCGGAGCTGCGCTTCGAGTTCACCCCCGCCGTCGACCCCCACGGCCGCACCCAGGACGACGCGACCGCACGCCTGAAGGTCGTGGCCCGTGACGGTGATCCGGCCGTCATCGGACGCCGTTTCGGCGCCGCCGCCGTCGAACTCGCCCTCGGCAGCTACGCCGGGTTCCACATCACCGCGCCACCGCGTGACGCGCGCCCCGACGGGGTCACCGCCACGCACGCCCTCGTCCCCGCCACGGAGATCGAGCACACCGTGATCACCCCCGACGGTGATCGGGAATCGGTCGCGCCGCCCGAACGCACCCGCGGGCTCGCCCCCGTACCGGAACCGGACCCGCCCGCGCCGCCGCCCGAGGGCCCCACCCGCACCGTCCCCCTCGGCCTGGTGCTGGGCGCCCGCAGCGGCGACAAGGGCGCCCACGCCAACCTGGGCGTGTGGGCCACCACCGAGGAGGGCTGGCGCTGGCTCGCCCACACCCTCACCGTGGACGTCCTGCGCGAGCTGCTGCCCGAGATCGCGGAGCTGACCGTCACCCGCCACCCGTTGCCGAACCTGCGCGCCGTCGACTTCTGGATCGAGGGGGTCCTCGCCCCCGGCACCGCCCGCCGCGAGGGCCTGGACCCCCAGGCCAAGGGGCTCGGCGAATGGCTGCGCGCGCGCCGCCTCCCCGTTCCGGTGGCCCTGCTGGAACACCTCCCGACCTCGAAGACCGAGGAGAACCCGTGAGCGTCCTGACCTCCAGACTCGACATCCGTGGCCCGGCCTACGCCGAGGCGCGGGAGGAGATGCTCGGCAGGCTCGCCGAGATCGACGCCGAACACGCCAAGGCCCTGGCCGGCGGTGGTGAGAGCTACGTCGAACGCCACCGTTCCCGAGGTGGTCTGCTCGCCCGCGAACGCGTCGAACTCCTCCTCGACGAGGGCAGTCCCTTCCTGGAGCTGTCCACCCTCGCCGCCTGGGGCAGCGACTTCCAGGTGGGCGCGAGCGTCGTCACCGGCGTCGGCGTGGTCTCCGGGGTCGAGTGCGTGATCGTCGCCAACGACCCCACCGTGCGGGGCGGCGCCACCAATCCCTGGTCCCTCAAGAAGTCCGTGCGCGCCGGGGAGATCGCCGAACGCAACCGGATGCCGATGATCAGCCTGGTGGAGTCGGGCGGTGCCGACCTGCCCACCCAGAAGGAGATCTTCATCCCCGGCGGCGGCACCTTCCGCCACCTCACACGCCTGTCGAGGGCCGGTATCCCCACCATCGCCCTGGTGTTCGGCAACTCCACCGCCGGCGGCGCCTACGTCCCCGGGATGAGCGACCACGTGGTCATGGTGCGCGACCGGGCCAAGGTGTTCCTGGGCGGGCCGCCGCTGGTCAAGGCCGCCACCGGTGAGGAGAGCGACGACGAGTCCCTGGGCGGGGCACGCATGCACGCCGAGGTGTCCGGGCTCGCCGACCACCTGGCCGAGGACGAACACGACGCCATCCGGATCGGGCGGCGCATCGTCGCCCGGCTCGACCACACCAAGGCCGGCCCCGCCCCGAGTGCCACCGCACCCGAACCCCTCCACCCGGCCGAGGAACTCCTGGGCGTCATGCCGCCCGACCTCAAGGTCCCCGTCGACCCCCGCGAGGTCATCGCCCGCGTCGTCGACGGCTCCGAGTTCGACGAGTTCAAGCCCTCCTACGGCGCCGGGCTGGTCACCGGTTGGGCACGCCTGCACGGCTACCCGGTCGGCGTCCTGGCCAACGAGAACGGCGTGCTGTTCAGCGAGGAGTCACAGAAGGCCGCCCAGTTCATCCAGCTGGCCAACCGCTCCGACACCCCGCTGATCTTCCTGCACAACACCACCGGCTACATGGTCGGCGCCGAGTACGAGCAGGGCGGCATCATCAAGCACGGATCGATGATGATCAACGCCGTCTCCAACAGCACCGTTCCGCACTTCTCGGTGCTCATCGGCGCCTCCTTCGGGGCCGGGCACTACGGGATGTGCGGTCGCGCCTACGACCCGCGCTTCCTCTTCGCCTGGCCCAGCGCCCGCTCGGCGGTGATGGGCCCCGGACAGCTCGCCGAGGTCATCTCCATCGTCTCTCGGGCCTCGGCCGCCAAGAAGGGGCTGCCCTACGACGAGGAACAGGACCGCGCCATGCGGGAGATGGTCGAGAACCAGATCGAGGCCGAGTCCCTACCGATGTTCCTGTCCGGCCGGGTCTACGACGACGGGGTCATCGACCCCCGCGACACCCGCACGGTCCTGGGACTGTGCCTGTCCTTCGCGCACAACGCGCCCGTCGCCGGCACCGACGCCTTCGGCGTCTTTCGCATGTAGAGGAGGCCAGGACATGACACGGATCGACCCCACCACCGCCGGAACCGTCCGACCCGTCACCGCCCTGCTGGTGGCCAACCGAGGCGAGATCGCCCGCAGGATCATCCGCACCTGCCGAACCCTGGGCCTGACCAGCGTGGCCGTGTACGCGCCGGGAGAGGAGGACGCGGCCCACGTGCGCGAGGCCGACGCGGCCGTCGCGCTGCCCGTCCCCGAGGGTGGCGGCCCCGTGGACGCCTACCTGGACCCCGACGCCCTGGTCGAGGCGGCCCGCACCGCCGGAGCCGACGCGATCCACCCCGGCTACGGATTCCTGTCCGAGAACGCCGGCTTCGCCCGCGCCGTCGTCGAGGCCGGACTCACCTGGGTGGGCCCCTCGGCGCAGGCCGTCGAACAGATGGGTTCCAAGACCCTCGCCAAGAAGGTCGCCCGCGACGCCGGTGTCCCGGTCGCCGACGCCCTCGACCCCACAGAGGTACGCGCCGAACACCTGCCCGTGCTGGTCAAGGCGGTCTCTGGGGGCGGTGGCCGCGGCATGCGGGTGGTCCGCGACCTGGCGGCCCTGTCCACCGAGGTCGAGGCGGCCCGCACCGAGGCGGCCTCCGCCTTCGGCGACCCCGCCGTGTTCTGCGAGCCCTACGTCGAACGCGGCCGCCACGTGGAGGTCCAGGTACTCGCCGACCTGCACGGCACCGTCTGGGCGGTCGGCGAACGCGACTGCTCGGTACAGCGCCGGCACCAGAAGGTCCTGGAGGAGACCCCCGCCCCCGGTCTGCCCGAGGACATCCGGGAACGCCTGCACCGGGCCGCCGAGGACCTGGCCACGGCCATCGGCTACACCGGGGCCGGAACCGCCGAGTTCCTCGTCCCCGTCACCGACGACGGTCTGGGCGAACCCGTCTTCTTGGAGATGAACACACGCCTACAGGTGGAACACCCCGTCACCGAGTGCGTCACCGGGCTCGACCTGGTCGAGTGGCAGTTGCGCGTGGCCGAGGGGGAACCGCTCCCGAAGGAGGGACCACCCGCCCCGCGCGGGCACGCCATCGAGGCCCGCCTGTACGCGGAGGATCCCCGCGAGGACTGGCGACCGCGCACCGGCGTCCTGCACGCGTTCGACGTCCCGGCCACGGACACCTCCTTCACTCCGCTCACCGAACCCGGGGTGCGGCTGGACCACGGGGTGGAGACCGGTGACGAGGTCGGCGTCGACTTCGATCCGATGCTCGCCAAGGTCATCGCCGTGGGCCGCGACCGCCGCGACGCCCTGCGTCGTCTGTCCGCCGCCCTGGCCGGAGCCCGCCTGCACGGCGTCGGCACCAACCGGGACCTGCTGGTGCGCTCCCTGCGTCACCCCCTCATGGCCGGTGCCCAAACCCGACCGGAGGGGTTGCACACCGGGTTCCTCACCGGCGACCGGCTCACCGAACTGGCGTCACCGTTGGCCACCCCCGCCACCGAGGACCTGGCCGCCCTGGCGGCCTCACTCGCCTCGGTCGAGGCCGCCCGCTCCACGGCCACCGTGCCCACCGGGGTCCCCTCCGCCTGGCGCAACGTGCCCTCGGCGCCGCACACCCGAAGGCACACCACCTCCGACGGTCGGGAGGTCACTACGCGGTTCCGGTCGGTGCGCGGTGCCCACCTGCCCGAACAGGAAGGTGTACGGGTGCTGTCGGCCGGGGCGGAAACGGTCGTGTTGGAGTTGCGCGGGGTGCGCCGCGCCTTCGAGATCCACCGGGTCCCCGGGCAACGGCCGGACACGACCGGCTCCGTGTACGTGGAGTCCTCGCTCGGGTCGGTCGCCCTCGTCCCCGTCGATCCGCTGCCCTCACCCGAATCCAGGGTCGACCCCGGCGCACTCCCGGCACCCATGCCGGGCACGGTCACCGCCGTGGACGTCGAGGTCGGCGAACACGTGGCCCAAGGGCGGATCCTGCTGCGGATGGAGGCCATGAAGATGGAACACCGTGTCACCGCCCCCGCCGCCGGGACCGTCCGTGAACTGCCCGTGTCGGCGGGGGAGCGGGTCGGCGCCGGCGCGCCCCTCGCGGTCCTCGACTACGACACGAACGCCGAACCGACCACAGACCCCGCCCCCAACGGCGAGGAAGGAACGAACCCGTGACCGGTGCCATGACCTTCGACGAACCCGCCGAACGCGTCGAGCTGAGGGCCGCCGTCGCGGCCCTGGCCTCCCGATACGGCCCCGAGTACACCAGGGCCAAGGCCGCTGAGGGCGCCTACATGAGCGAACTGTGGCAGGAGGCCGGCGAACTCGGCTACCTGGGCGTCAACCTCCCCCAGGAGTACGGCGGCGGCGGTGGCGGCATCGGCGACCTGGCCGCCGTCATGGAGGAGTTCGGCGCCGCCGGCTGTCCCACCCTGATGATGGTCGTCTCCCCGGCCATCTGCGGCACCGTTCTGTCCCGCTTCGGCACGCCCGAGCAGCGACGAGACCGGCTGCCCGGGTTGGCGAGCGGCGAGACCATCATGGCCTTCGCCATCACCGAACCCGACGCCGGATCCAACTCCCACCGCCTCACCACCACCGCCCGACGCGACGGTGACGAATGGGTGCTCAACGGCCGCAAGACCTTCATCTCCGGGGTCGACGTCGCCGACGCCGTGCTCGTGGTCGGCCGCGTCGAGGACTCCGACACCGGGAAGCTGTCCGCCGCGTTGTTCATCGTCCCCACCGCGACCCCCGGCTTCGAGGCCCGGCGGATCGAGATGGACATCGTCGGCCCCGACCACCAGTTCCAACTGTTCATGGACGACGTGCGCCTCCCCGCCGACGCCCTGGTCGGCGATCCCGAGGCCGGACTCCGACAACTGTTCGCCGGACTCAACCCCGAACGCATCATGGCGGCCGCCTTCTCCACCGGCTTCGCCCGACACGCGCTCGACAAGGCGGTCTCCTACGCCAGGGAACGCGTGGTGTGGCGGGACCGGCCCATCGGCGCCCACCAGGGGTTGGCGCACCCGCTCGCGCAGATCAAGATCGAGATGGAGCAGGCGCGACTGATGACCCACTACGCCGCGCTCCGCTACGATGCCGGCGACGACGCGGGCGCCGGGGAGGCGGCCAACATGGCCAAGTACGCCGCCGCCGAGGCGTGCGTGCGTTCGGTGGACCAGGCCGTGCAGACCCTGGGCGGCAACGGGTTGGCGAGCGAGTACGGATTGGGAGCGATGATCGCCGCCTCCCGGTTGGCCCGGATCGCCCCGGTGAGCCGCGAGATGATCCTCAACTACGTGGCCCAGCAGTCCCTGGGGTTGCCCAAGTCGTACTGACGTTCAAGGGAAGAGGCGCGAGTGGAGACGGCACCGGACCGTGGACCCAGACAGGAACGCAGCCGGCTCACCCGGGCCAGGTTGATGGACGCGGCCGTCGCCTGTCTGGCCGAACGCGGGGTACCCGGCGCGACGGTGAGCGCCGTCGCCGAACGCGCCGGGGTCTCCCGCGGCGCCGCCCAGCACCACTTCCCGACGAGGGAGGAACTACTGCTGGCGGCGCTGCGGCACATGGTCGACAGTCGTAGCGCCGACCTGCGTCGCCGGGCGGCGTCCGTCCAAGCGGGGCCGGGACGCACCGAGGCCGTGGTGCAGATGGTGGTGGACGCCTTCAGCGGCCCTGACTTCGACGCCGCCCTTCAGTTGTGGGCGGCCGCGGCCGGAGAGCCGGCCCTGAGCGCCCAACTCATCCCCCTGGAGGAACAGGTGGGGCGGGAGTTGCACCACGCGGTGGTGGACCTGCTCGACGCCGACGAGTCGGTCCCCGGGACCCGGGAGGCGGTCCAGGCCACCCTGGACCTGGCCCGCGGACTGGGATTGGCCAACCTCCTCACCGATGACCGGGCACGACGCCGCCGTGTCGTCGGTCAGTGGGCCCGCATGCTCGAACACACCCTGCGCGGCGAGGACGTGCCAGAAGCGGATACCAGGCGGTAACCTCCTATCCGCTCCGGCATCGCCGGGATTATGATCGTGAAGCGGGCCGGGCCTCACCTCGGCCCGGCCATGACGGGTTCGATGGACAAGGCGGTGCGTCGGTGAGTGCGGATACGGGCAGGGACCTCCCCGGCCTGGCCAGGCGGGCGGTGGACGCGTTCGCGGAGAGCGCCGCGCGGCGTCGGGACCGTGACGCCCTGATGGACACGGCCTTCGCCCGGCTCTTCGACCTGTACCGGGCCACCGACCGGTCCGAACGCCGGTCCCAGGGCGGACAGAACCTCATCGCCACCCTCTCCGAACTCCTGGTCAGCGGCAGCAACCCCGACAGGATGGGCCTGTACGTGGTGCGGACCCAGACCGCGGCCGACAACGGCAGGCACGAGGGTTACCGCGCGGCGTGCTGGCGCCGCTCCATGCTGCAGATCCTCGGTGACGAGTTCGTTCCGTGGGAACGCTGTATGCGCCCGGGCGACCTGGAGGCGGTTCCGCGCATCGACGACGCCCTGGAGGCGGTGGCGGCCGAGGCCGCGCCGACCAGCGTCGAGGAGATCCCCACCTGGGTGCCACAGACGCACTGGTGGTGGTGGGAACCGGCCCGTCGGCGCGGCGAGGAGGTCGCCGGGCTGTCCCGGTCCGACACCGGTTCGCTGGACGCCGTCACCGAGTGAAGTCCGTGCGAAGGAGCCACGCGTGTCCCCCGAACCCGCCCGACGGCCGCTGTTGAACGCGACCGGACCGGCGGTGATCTCCGCCGTCGTCCTGGTGCCGTTGCGTGCGCTGATGGGGGACACCTGGATCCAGGCGCTCGCCTACGGGGCGCTCTTCGGCGCGTTGTTCTTCGTGATCACCTACGCCTGCCTGCGCTGGGCACGTTGAGGTGGCTCAGCGGACCCCCTTGATCTTCCACACGACGGCCGCGCCGAGCAGGGAGACCAGGCCGCACACGGTGTACAGCACCGGGTATCCGCCCAGGTGCACCACGATCGGGCCGGCCAGCGCCGGGGCGATCACCTGTGGTCCGGAGCTGGCGATGTTGACGATCCCCAAGTCCTTGGCGCGCCCCTCGGCGCTCGGCAGCACCTCGGTGACCAGGGCGTTGTCCACGGACAGGAACACGCCGAAGCCCACGCCCAACACCACCGCGCACACCAGCAGGGTCGGCCAGGTGGGGGAGAGGGCCACCATGAACGCCGGTACGCCCATGACCACGCCCGCCAGGGCGACCATGACGCGACGTCGGCCGATCCGGTCGGAGATCAGGCCCGCCACCACGGTGGTGGCCACCACCGCCGCCGTGTACACCAGGATCAGCGTCAACAGGCCGTCGGTGGCCGCCGACCCGGGGAAGAGCTCCTCATAGCCCACGGCGTCGCGCAGGAAGTACAGCAGGTACAGGATGAACATGGCGTTGCCGGTGCCGATGAGGAAACGGGTCAGGAACGCCCACCCGAAGTCCGGGTGCCGACGGGGCGATACCCACAGCCCGCGCAGCATGCCGCGCCAGGGCGGGCGCGCCGCGCGCGGCAGCGGCGGATCGGGTGAGAGCAGCGCGAACGGAAGCGCGAGCACCAGCGTGAGCACCCCGATGAGCGTGTAACCGGGGGCGATCTCGGTGACCACGATGGTCACCAACACGACGGCGGCGACCACGCCGGCGGACTGGGGGATGCCGATCCACCCGGAGACCGCGCCGCGCTGGCTCCGGGGCACGTGGTCGGGGACCGCGGCGAGCAGGGTCGCGTTCAGGCAGGACAGGGCCGTCTGCACCAACGACCAACCCAGCAGGACGCCCAGGACGGTCTCCTGGGTGCCCAGCACCACCAGTCCCGCGCCGCCGAGCGCCGCTCCGGTCAGTACCCAGGGGCGTCGGCGGCCCAGGCGGCCGGTGGTGCGGTCCGACAGGGCGCCGGCCAGGGGAGTGGCGATGAGGGCCATGGTGGCGCCCACCCCGGTCACCCACGCCAGGACGGTCTCCTTGTCGGCGGGGACGATCCGGCCGATCTGTTCGGGCAACAGCACCTGGAGGGGGCCGAAGAACGCCATCCACATGCCGAGGTTGGCCAGGCTGATCCCGGCCACCCACAGCGCTCGGACGGGGCGGGTGGGCTCGGCCAACGCGGCCGGGACGGGTTGTTCGGGGGAGGAGGGGGTTCCGGGCGCGGGGGGTGTACGCACGTGTGACCTGCCTAACATGAAGATGATTCATGTTAGACGTCCGGGTGGTCCGAGGGAAGGGGAGAGGCGAGGCGGGCGCCCCACGGCCCCAGGTCGCAACCCGGTGGACATGGGGCGCCCGTGCGTTCGTACCGGGGAGTACGACGCGGGTCGGTCCTTATTCGCCCTGGCGGCGGTGTTCGGCGCCCAGCGCGATCGGGGCGCCCAACCACTCGTCGCGCAGACCGAACGCGTCCACCAGTTGGACCGCGTAGGGCCGCAGACCCTGGCACAGGTCGTTGACGGCCGCCGTGACGGCCTTGGAACGAGCGGTGGAGAGCCGCTCGTGCTCCAGGAACCAGCCGTTGTTCTCCTCGATCACCGAGAGCACGTACAGGTCGCACACCCGGTTGAGGAGCTTGGTGGTGGACTTGTCACCACAGCGGTCGATGGCCGCCACGAACGCCTCCAGGACCACCCGGTCCATGTGCGCCCGCCCGGCCGCCAACACGTGGTCCTGGGCCTGGTTGAACACCTGGAAGGCGTCGCCGCCGTCCTTGCGGGAACGGCGCAGACGCGCCGCCAGCCCTTCGAGGACGTGCTTCTCCCGGTCCTCGAACAGCTCCAGGTGCCAGCCCCGGTTGTACAGCCCCGCCTCCTCGCTGCGGCCGGGGGCGGCGGCGATGAGCCGTTCGATCAGCGGGATGGCGGCGGTGCGCTCGATGACGTTCTCGAACACCTTGCCCGCCATGAACCGGGCCAGTCCCATCTGGTCCAGGTCGCCGAAGTTGTCCTTGAAGTTGGTCAGCATCGCCTTGGCCAGCTGCTGCAACAGGACCGTGTTGTCGCCCTCGAACGTGGTGAAGATGTCCGAGTCCGCCTTGAGCTGCGGGATCCGGTTCTCCGCCATGTAGCCCGAGCCACCGCACGCCTCACGGGCGGTCTGGATGGTCGCGGTGGCGTGCCAGGTCGAGATCGCCTTCAGACCGGCCGCGCGCGACTCCAGTTCGCGCTGGGCGTGCTCGTCGCGTTCGGTGTCGCGGGAGAGCTCGTGCAGTCGGGTGACCAGCTCCTCCTGGGCGAAGTGCAGGGCGTAGGTGCGGGCCAGGGCCGGCAGCAGCTTGCGCTGTTGGGCCAGGTAGTCGAGGACCCTCACCTCCTGCTCGGGGTGGTCGTCGGTGGCGGGGCGGGTGAACTGGCGGCGGGTGTCGGAGTAGCGGATCGCGATGGCCAGTGCCGCCTTCGTGGCGGTGCCGGCGCCCCCGGCCACGCTGACCCGACCGCGGATGAGGGTGCCCAACATGGTGAAGAACCGACGGTTGGGGCTCTCGATCGGACTGGAGTAGGTCCCGTCCGCGGCGACGTCGCCGTACCGGTTGAGCAGGTCGGTGCGAGGCACCCGTACCTGGTCGAACCACAGCCGGCCGTTGTCGACCCCGTTGAGACCGGCCTTGGGGCCGCAGTCCTCGACGGTGACTCCGGGCATCGGCCGTCCCTGATCGTCGCGGATCGGCACCATCAGGGCGTGCACGCCGTGCTCGACGAGACCGTCCGGGCCGGGCGTGCGCAGCTGGGCGAAGACCACGGCCGCGCGCCCGTCTCGGGCGGCGTTGCCGATGTAGTCCTTGCGCGCCGACTCGTCGGGCGTGTGGACCACGAACTCCTCGGTGGCCGGGTCGTAGGTGGCGGTGGTGCGCAACCGCTGAACGTCCGAACCGTGACCGGTCTCGGTCATCGCGAAGCAACCGGGCAGCTCCACGCTCATGACGCTCGGCAGGTAGCGCTGATGGTGGTCGTCGGTGCCCAGGGCGCTGATGGCCCCACCGAACAGCCCGAACTGCACACCCATCTTCACCATGAGGGACATGTCGGCGACGAGCATCTCGAACGCGACCACGGAGGCGCCGACGTCGTCGGCGCCGCCGACCGACTTCGGGAAACCGTAGGCGGGCATGCCGGTCGCGGCCAACGCGTGGAGCTGTTCGAGGGTGCGGGCGCGGTGATCCTCCATGGACAGGTCGTGCACCGGGGCGTACACGTCGCCTCGGATGACGTCGCGGGCCCTCTCGCGCACGTTGGCCCAGCGTCCGTCCAACAGACCGCGTAGTTCGGCCTCGTTCGGCTTCAACGGTGCCTGTTCGCTCATGTGCTCCCCCTGTGGTCGTTCTTCGACGCGCACCCGTGTCCCCACGTGACTACCACCAGCGCGTACACCGGCGGACCGAACACGCCCGGGCGCAGGTGTGATGAGTCCAAAGGTAGTAGGTCATCGAGTGCTCCCGATGTCCTGTTTCGGGGTCACCGGGGACGGAGATCATCCGGCCACCGTGGAGGTGAGGGGTTTCAGACCGCGATGTCGCGCAACGGGGTCGCGGGGGCCGTACTGGGGGCGACGGCCGTGTCCGTGCGCCGCAACAGGTCGTCCAAGGACAGGTCCAGGGTCGCGGCGACGGCCGCGACGGTGAAGAAGGCCGGGGTGGGGATGCGTCCGCCCTCGATCTTGCGCAGGGTCTCCACGGAGATCCCGGAACGGCGGGCGACGTCCACCATGGTGCGCTCGGCCCGGGCGGCCCGCAACATGGCGCCCAGGGCACGGCCTCGCTCGATCTGCTCTTCGGTCAGTGGTTCACGAACCATGGGGATGAGTCTAACCCGGAGCCCTTCGGAGACCCGGGAGCGTATGGCATAGTTATACCGGTATATAAATTGGCTCGAAAGGTGCTCGAACCCATGGTCGAACTGAAGACCTCAGAAGAGATCGTCCTCATGCGCGAAGCGGGCCGCGTGGTCGCCCACGCGTTGGAGGCCGCACGCGAGACGGCCGCGCCCGGCCGCACCACCGCCGACCTGGACCGCGTCGCCGCGAAGGTCATCGCCGACGCCGGCGCGGACGCGCTCTTCCTCGGTTATCACCCCGCCTGGGCGCCGATGCCCTTCCCCGGGGTGGCCTGCGTGAGCGTCAACGACGAGATCGTCCACGGTGTCCCCTCCGCCCGACGGCTGGACGACGGCGACCTGGTGACCGTGGACTGCGGCGCCCGCCTGCGCGGCTGGTCCGCCGACGCCGCGATCAGCTTCGTGGTGGGCGAGGCCGACCCCGCCGACCTGGCGTTGATCGAGGCCACGGAGGCCGCCCTGGCCCGGGGCATCGCCGCGGCCCGACCCGACGCCCGTCTGGGCGACGTCGGACACGCCATCGCCAGGGACGCGCGCGCCGCCGGCTACGGGCTCACCGCCGACCACGGCGGACACGGCATCGGCCGCACCATGCACGAGGCCCCCGACGTGTCCAACGACGGTCGCCCCGGACGGGGCCTGAGGTTGCGTCCGGGGCTGACCATCGCCATCGAGCCGATGCTGGTGCGCGGCGGTTCGGACGGCTACGCCCACGCCGACGACGGGTGGACGGTGCTCAGCGACGACGGCACCCGCGCCGCCCACTGCGAGCACACCGTCGCCGTCACCGACGACGGACCCATGGTGCTCACCCTGCCCTGAACAGGCGGCCTGCCCCGGTCTCACTCCAGGCCGGGGACCGCCAGTTCCAAACGGGCGTGTTCGGTGTCCAAGGTGGCCATGACCCCCAGCGGAAGGGTGAGCTGGGCGGCGCAGTGACCGAAATCCAGCCCCCACAGCACCGGAACCCCCAGGTGGGAGAGCCGGTCGCGCATCAGGTCGGCGATCACCTCCGGGTTCGGTGGGCAGTCCGTCCAGGTGCCGATCGCCACCCCCCGCACCCCGTCCAACCAGCCGGTACGCAGCAGGTGGGTGAGCATCCGGTCCACTCGGGCGGCGTCCTCGTTGACGTCCTCCAGGACCAGGATGCCGCCGTTGGTCGCCAGACGGCTGTGCGGCGTGGCCAACCCGTCGTTGAGCAGGCTCAGGTTCCCGCCGAACAGCACACCCTCGGCCCGACCCGGCACCAGCGCGCGCGCCCCCGGTGAGGTGAGCACCATCCGCTTCTCGGGGGTGAACAGGGTGGCGCGCAACTCCGCCTGAGCCACCTCATCACCCACGAAGTAGAGGCTTCCCACCACCGGGCCGTGCACCGTCGTCACGCCCAGTTCGACGGCGAACGCCTCGTGCAGCGCCGTGATGTCGCTGAACCCGATCAGCGCCTTGGGTTCGGCCCGGCGCATCGCCTCGAAGTCCAACAGGTCCAGCATCCGGTGCGCGCCGTCGCCGCCACGGGCACAGAAGACCGCCCGAACGTCCGGGTCGCACCAGGCGTCCTGCAGGTCGGCGGCGCGGTCCCGATCGAGGCCCGCCAGGTAGGGCAGACTCGGATGCCGGTCGCGTACGTGCGGGGCCGATTCGACCTCCAGCCCCCACCCGGTGAGGATCTCCACCGACGCGTCCAACCGGTCGTCCGGTACCGGGCTGCACGGGGCCACCAACCGAACCCGATCGCCCTCACGCAGCCTCGGCGGCCGACGCAGTGTCGTCGGCCCGACCGCCGACGCCCCTCCACCCGTGAATTCCTCGCGCACCTCGGCCACAGACTCACCCACGTCGCTCCCCCACTCCTCTGTCGTCGTCCCCTCCACCGGTCAGGAACGCAGGAAATCGTCCAGCACCCGCACCCCGAACCGCAGACCCTCCAACGGCACCCGCTCGTCCACCCCGTGCAGCAGCCCCGGGTAGTCCACCCCCTCGGGCAGACGCATCGGGGAGAAGCCGTAACAATCGATGCCCAGCCGCGAGAACACCTTCGCGTCCGTACCGCCGGCCAGGCACACCGGGACCACCCGCGCCTCGGGATCGTGGGCGGTCAGCGCGTTCCGAAACGCGTCGAAGGCCAACGAGTCCACCGGCGCGGCCACCGGAGGCGAATCGTGCGCGAACTCCCAGCTCACACCGTCCCCGGTCAGCTCGTCCATGGTGGCGGCGAACGCGTCCTCGCCACCGGGCAGCACCCGGCCGTCCACGCCCGCGGTCGCCTCTCCCGGTACCACGTTCACCTTGTACCCGGCCGAGAGCATCGTGGGGGTGGCGCTGTTGCGCACCGTCGGCCCCACCAGTGACGCGGCTGTGCCCAGACGGGCCACCAGGGCGTCCACCGCCTCGTTGGTGTCGGTGTCGCCCGGGATCCGCTCCGTGCCCAGGGCGTCGGCGATCGAGTCGATCGCCGAGCGCACCACCGGGGTCAGGTGCAGTGGCCAATCGTGCCGGTCGATCCGTGCCACGGCGGCGGCCAGCGCGCCCACGGCGTTGTCCCGCGGCGGTCTGGAACCGTGCCCGGCCGTGCCGTGCGAGCGCAAGGTCAGCCACGCGCTGCCACGCTCGGCCGAACCGATCGGATACAGCCGTACCGGAGCCCCGGCGGCGTCGCGGGTGTGCACCGTGTGGCCACCGCCCTCACCGATCGCCACCGCGCAGCCCTCGAACAGGTCGGCGTGCCCGCGCACCAGGTAGTCCGCCCCGTATGCGGCGCTGTCCTCCTCGTCGGCCACGAACGCCAACACGATGTCGCGGCGCGGTCGCAGCCCCAGCTTCGACCAGTACCGCACCACCGCGGTGACCATACCGATGGTGTTCTTCATGTCCACGGCGCCGCGACCCCACAGAGAAGGCGCGCCGGTGACCGGGCAGTCGGTGATCTCACCGGAGAACGGCGGCACCGACCAGTCGTGGGCGTCGGCGGGCACCACGTCCAGGTGGCCGTGCACCAGCAGGGCGTCGGCGTCCGGGTCGGTGCCGGGGACGCGCACCACCACGTTCGCGCGGCGGTCGGCGGACTCCAGGATCACGGGGGACAGGCCGGCGGCGCCGAGGGCCTCGGCCACGAACTCGGCGGCGGCGCGCTCGTCGCCCTCGCCCTTGCCGTGGTTCGTGGAGTCGCGTCTGATCAGCTCGCGGGTCAGGTGGATGGCGTCCTCGCCTGCCGCGACCAGCGCCTCTTCTCTGGCGCTGTCGGGCAGGGAAGTGTTGGTGTGGCCCACGGGCTCGGCCTTTCTTCGGGGTTTTCGGTGGTGGGAGGTGGTGAACCGTGCTCGGGGCAAGGGTCGGCCGTTACCGGGTCCCGGGCACAGTTCTACCGGTTGTCACGTGAGATTGTCCGGTGAACCGCCCGGAAGTGGGACTTCCGAACGGCCAGGATGGTTCAGCCGTAATCCTTCTCCATGTGGTTGGAGATCATCGTGGTGACGGTCTTGAACGCGCGGATCATCTCGTAGGCGTCGGGGGAGGTGTAACGGACCCTGAGCGCGCCGGTGCGGGTCACCCCCGGCACGATCGCCGCGGCCTGGGCGAGCTGGGCGGAGTCCACCTCGATCTCCATCGCCTTGGACGAGGGGTCGACCGGGTCGATCCGGCCGGCCAGCGTCATCGACCGTTCGGCGGCCTCGCGGATGTCGGCGGCGGTGCGCGCGGGCGGGCGGCAGCGCGCGGCGTACCGACTGACGTGGTCCTTCACCGCGACCGTGCGGGCGAAGGGCGCGTAGGACTCGGCGTCCTCGCAGGCCCGGTCGTCCCCGGTGACCAGGATGACGGGGGTTCCGTACTCGGCGACCACTGCGGCGTTGAGCCGGCCCTCGCTCGCGGGCTCGCCGTCCAGCCATACCCCGGTGATGGCGTTGGGAAGGTAGGTGTGGGCCAGCACCCCGTCGTCCCCGGCCCCACAGTGGTAGCCCAGGAAAACGATCCCGTCCACGTCACCGGTCTGCACACCCTCGATCATGGAGAGTTCCTTGTGCCTGCCGGTGATCATGGAGGCGCGCTCGTCCAGCTCCTCCAACAGGAGGTTGCGCATGGTGGAGTGAGCCTCGTTGACGAGGACCTCGGTGGCGCCGCCGTCGAAGAGTCCGGCGATGGCGGCGTTGACGTCGCTGGTGAACATCCCACGACAACGCTGCCACTGTTCGGTTCCGGGTTCACAGTCCGCGGGCCAGGTGACGCCCGTGGCGCCCTCCATGTCAGCGGAGATCAGGATCTTCATTCGGCAGAGCCTAGAGCCCGATCACCTCGCGGGGCCATAGGGGCGGGGCCGGGTTCGGTCAGTCGCCGCGGACCTGTTCCGGAATGGCCCACTGGAAGTGGAGGAAGACGTCGGGCACGCTGACGGGCGGCTCGGTGGGGAACGGGGGAAGGAAGAGGTCGGGCGGGCCCGTGGGCACCGTGTGGGCGCAGGGTTCGGGGACGAGTGGCCGCGCGCCGGCCCGGCCGACCTCCCGGATGCGTTCCACCTCGCGGCGCAGCACCGGACGGGGCACCACCACCTCCCAGCCACCGGGATCCTCCAGGGACCTGACCACGCGGACCGCCTCCAAGGCGGTGACCCGGCGGGCGTCGCGGTCGTCGAAGTGGCCCACCGTCACCGGCTCGTCGTCCGGGATCCGCACGTCCACCGCGACCATGCCCTGTGGCTCGTGATGGGGTTCCAGCGCGTGCAACCACTGGTGGGTCACCGCGTAGGAGGGAAGCATGGGGAAGCAGAAGACCCCGCGGACGTTCCCCTGTCCGGGGGAGGTGCGCACACCGGACCGTTGGACGAGGGCGATGTTGGCTCGGGGGGTCAGGTGGACGAAGAACGCCATGGGGTGGATCCCTGTCGGTCGGAGGTGTCAGCTGCCGATCTCACGAGCCTTGTACAGGGTTCTCAGTAGTACACGCGGGGCCGGAGACCCTTCGGCGCATGACTCGTACCCGAAGGTACGGGTGCTCTCGACCAGCGCGCTCAGATGCATGATTCAGAATTCTAAGCCCATGCACAGAGGAAGCGCTCCGACACCCCCTGTGAGCACACGCGCCCCAGGTCGTCGCGGAGACGGGTCGGGCCCCGGCGGCGCGGCCGGGGCCCGTGGGCTCGATGGGTCGCCTAGGGAAGGGTGAGGATCTCGGCGCCGGAGTCGGTGATGACCAGGGTGTGCTCGAACTGGGCCGTCCAGGAGCGGTCCGCGGTCACCGCGGTCCAGCCGTCCTCCCACAGGTCGTACTCGACCCCGCCCAGGGTGATCATCGGCTCGATGGTGAACACCATGCCCGGCTCCATGACCGTGGTGGCGCGCGGGTCGTCGTAGTGGGGGATGATCAACCCGGAGTGGAACTCCGGCCCCACGCCGTGGCCGGTGAAGTCGCGGACCACGCCGTAGCCGAACCGCTTGGCGTAGGACTCGATCACCCGGCCGATCACGTTGATCTGGCGCCCCGGACGGCACGCCTTGATGGCGCGCATGGTCGCCTCGTGGGTGCGCTCCACCAGCAGCCGGTTCTCCTCGGCGACGTTCCCCGAAAGGAAGGTGGCGTTGGTGTCGCCGTGCACACCGTCCTTGTAGGCGGTGATGTCGATGTTGACGATGTCGCCGTCGGAGAGCACCGTGTCGTCGGGGATGCCGTGGCAAATGACCTCGTTGAGGGAGGAGCACAGCGACTTCGGGTAGCCCTTGTAGCCCAGGGTGCTCGGGTAGGCGCCGTGGTCCAGCAGGAACTCGTGGCCGATCCGGTCCAGTTCGTCGGTGGTCACGCCCGGCTCGACGCGCTTGCCGATCTCCTCCAGGGCCTGCGCGGCGATCCGGCTCGCCACGCGCACGCGCTCGATCGTCTCGGCGTCGTGGACGTCGCCCAGGACGCCCTCGACCGGATGCTTCTTGCCGACGTACTCCGGGCGGACGATGTGCGAGGGGACCGAACGTTGCGGCGAGATGCGCCCAGGAACCAGCGGAGTAGTCATGGACACTGATTGTATTCGCGGGTGGAACCGGCGGGGCGCGACGACCGGTGTGAGGAGCACCCCAGGTGCGGGTAGATGCCCCACGAGAACGGCTAGAGAAAGGTGGGTCGGCTGTGGCGGACGTTCAGGACGACGGTTGGTGGTTCTGTCTGCGGCACGACGAGGTCGAACATGGGAAGGGCTGCCCCAACAGCCAGCGACTGGGGCCCTACCCGGACCAGGCGACGGCGTCACGGGCGTTGAGCATCGCCGCCGCACGCAACGAGGCCTGGGATGAACAAGAGGAGAACGAGGGTGACCGTTGAGCACGGCCCTGCGCGCTTCGCACCGAACCCCGTTCTGACAGGATCGGCCCCATGAGCGAAGAGAAGGCGCCGCAGGGCGTGGACATCACCGGGAAGACCATCGCCGTGCTCGGTGGCACCGGCGACCAGGGCCGAGGGTTGGCCCGCCGGTTCGCCCTGGCCGGACACACCGTCTACATCGGTTCTCGCAGCGCCGAGCGCGCCGCCAAGACCGCGAACGACCTGGTCGAGGGCGAGTCCGATCAGGTGCGGGTGCACGGGCTGGACAACGGCGAGGCCGCCGCCCAGGGCGACATCGTGATCGTCGCGGTGCCCTGGGACGGTCACCGGGAGTTGCTGGTCGCGTTGGCGGACAAGCTCGCCGGGAAGATCGTGGTGGACTGCGTCAACCCGCTCGGCTTCGACAAGAAGGGGCCGTTCGCGCTGGACGTGCCCGAGGGCAGCGCCGCCCAGCAGGCCGCCGAGGTGCTGCCGGGCAGCCGGGTCACCGCCGCCTTCCACCACGTGTCGGCGAAGCTGCTGCTGGACCCGGAGGTGGCCGAGATCGACCTGGACGTGCTGGTGCTGGGCGAGGACCGCGAGGCCACGGACGTGGTGCGGGCCCTGGCCGAGCGCATCCCCGGGGCGCGTGGCGTGTTCGGTGGCCGGTTGCGCAACGCCCACCAGGTGGAGGCGCTGACCGCCAACCTCATCGCGGTCAACCGCCGCTACAAGACCCACGCCGGTATTCGTATCACCGGCCTGTAGTCGAATACGTGCGGCGCCGCTCATGGGGATTCGGGCGGCGCCGTCGCAGTTCGTGTTTCACAGCGCCTCTTGGTCCTCGGGAAACAGGGTCCTTGGGAAACAGGGCACTTGGGAAAGCGGCGGTGAAGTGTGTGGGGTACCGCCGGTTCAGCCACCTGGGATCGACGCCGGTGAGGGTGAGTGGGCGAAGGACCTCGTTCGCAGCGGCCAATAGGTCTGGGGTGGGGGACTCTCGGGGTTGTTGGGCGTTGTTCGGGTGGGTTGGTGGGGAGCCTCGGGTCGGGGCTCTTCCGGTGGCCTGGCGGGGAAGGAGGGAGAACCCACCCCACCCCGCCCGACAACCCCAAGAGCAGAGACCTCAGGCGCCCCACCTGGAAGAATCACTCCTCGTCCTCCTCAAGCGGTGTGGCTATCGCGATGCTCCAGGCCCGGATTCCAACGGAAGCTCCGTGACGGTGAGTTCGAGGTCACGGATCATCGCCACGCTCAGCTGTCGGATCTGGAACTCGGTCACCTTCGCGCCGTGCAGCGAGGCCAGCCCGGAGAACCCCGACAAATCGCTCCCGCGCAGATCGGTGCCTGACATCTTGGTGCTCTTGATCTCCGCGCCGAAGGCGCAGTCGTCGAACACCGCGCCCCGAAGGTCACTCCGGACGATCCCCGTCTCCTTGAAGGAACAGTCGACGAACGCCACGTCACCGGTGGCCTTGACGTGTTCCCAACTCGCGTAGTCGAACTGGCATCCCTCGAACAGCACGTCGGTCATCGAAACGTACGACAGCGACACCCCCATCAGGCGCGATGCGGTGAACCGGCAACGGTGGAGGTCGACGCCGGTCAGACGGTGCGAGGTCAGGTCCACGGAGGAGAAGTGGGCGTTGGCGATCCGCTCCTCCTCCGGCTCGGAGGGATAGGGCCAGGCCCGCACCGTAGGCTCGTCGTCGCTGGGCAGGAGCACCTTCGCTCCCCGGATCTCGACGGTCTCCACGAACTTCCCTTCTTCGAGTCGTCACATGAGGAATGATCTTGCTCGCAGCGCCATGTTGGGCGCCCAAATGGGCGCTGCGAGCAAGATCATCGGGGGGGGGGAGGGCTCAGGAGGCCCACTCCTTGACCTTCTCGATCAGCTTCGCGGGGTCCTCGCCGACCGGGGTGACGTTGAGGCGGGTGACCCCGGCGGCGCGGAAGGCCTCCACGCGCTCGCGCACGTACGACTCGGGGCCGACCAGGTTGGTCAGCTCCACGAACTCGTCGGGCACCGCCGCCGCGGCCTCGTCCTTCTTCCCGGCCAGGTACAGGTCCTGGATCTTCTCGGCGGCCTCCTCGTAGCCGTAGCGCTGGGCCACCGTGTTGTAGAAGTTCTTGCCCTTGGCGCCCATGCCGCCCACGTACAGGGCGATCATCGGGCGGGTGAACTCCAAGAGCTTCTTGACGTCCTCGCCCTCGCCGATGGCGAGCAGGCCGCCGGCGGAGATGTCGAGTTCGCCGAGGGAGGCGTCGCGCTTGGCCCTGCCCTGCTCCAGGGCCTTGCCCCACACCTTGTCGGCCTTCTCCGGGATGAACAGGTGCGGCAGCCACCCGTCGGCGATCTCGGCGGTCATCTCGACGTTCTTCATACCGAGGGAGGCCACGTAGATCGGGATGCGCGGGCGCACCGGGTGGTTGATGATCTTGAGCGGCTTGCCCAGGCCGGTGCCCTGCTCAGGCGGCAGCGGAAGGGTGAACACACCGCCGTCGTGGGTGAGACGCTCCTCGCGCGCCCAGATCTTGCGGCAGATCTCGATGGTCTCGCGGGTGCGGGCCAGCGGCTTGGTGTAGGGAATGCCGTGGAAACCCTCGATGACCTGTGGTCCGCTGGCGCCCAGGCCGATGATGGCACGGCCGTCGGAGAGGTAGTCGATCCCCGCTCCGGTCATCGCGATGAGGGCGGGGGTCCGGGTGTACATGGGCAGGATGGCCGAACCGATCTCCACGCGTTCGGTCCGGGCGGCCAGGTAACCCATGAGGGTGGGGCTGTCGTAGCCGTAGGCCTCGGCGACCCACACGGTGTCCAGGCCGGCCTTCTCCAGTTCGACGACCTGGTCGACGGCGGCCTTGGGCTCGCCCGCGTACTGGAGCGGCATCGAGATGCGCATCTGCTGTCCTCCCGGTGGGGCCGGGGCCCGGCCCGTGGCGATGGTGGCGATCCTGGTATCGCGTCACTGTACTGCCGAACGGCATTCGGGCCGTGACGCGCCTCACGGCTCCCGGGGGTGCGGGCACCACTGACGCCCAAGACTTCTTGGCCAACAACTCTTGGCCAAGAAGTCTTGGGCGTCTATCGTGGGGTCATGTCCGACTCTCACGACCCCGCCGACCACCGACCCGCCCCGCACGACCCCTTCGAGAACGCCGCGCACCTCGACGCGCGCTCCCTGCGTGGGCTGGCCCACCCCCTGCGCATGCGCGTCTACCAGCTGATCCAGAAGGCGCCCGCCACCGGTAAGGCCATCGCAGAACGGCTCGGCATCTCCTCGGCCTCGGCCAGCTACCACCTGCGCCAACTGGAGACCTACGGGTTCATCGCCGAGGATCCCGACCTCGGCACGAGCCGTGAACGCTGGTGGCGCGCCGCCCACAAGGGCTTCCGCCTGCCCGAACACCTGGACACCGAGGCGCCCGAACTCACCACCACGCTGCGCCACGCCATCGCCGCCCGCTGGTCCGAACGCCTGGCCGCCGCCGTGAATCTGTGGTCCGCCCAACCGGAGGGATGGCGCGAGGCCCAACTCATGGCCGACCGCACCGTCGACCTCACCCTGGACCAGATGGAACGCTTCCGCGTCGAGGTGGTCGAACTTCTGAACCGTTACTCCGACGAGGGCGGACCAGGGGAGCGCACCGTCAACGTCCAGTTCGGCGCCTTCCCCTCACCGGACCCCGACGACGACCGGGCCCCCGAGACCGACTCGCCCCCCGGCTCCGCGGAGGAAACACCATGAGACCCGTGACCGGCCTGGTCGCCGCCCAGGCCTGCGCCTACATCGGCACCCGCCTGGCCATGATCGCCATCCCCTGGTTCGTCCTGGAGACCACCGGCAGCCCCGCCCACATGGGTCTGGTCACCCTGTTCGAGATGGGCGCCTACACCCTGGCCCGGCTGTTCGTCGGCCCCGTCCTGGACCGGGTGGGCCAGCGCGCCGTCAGCATCCGGGTGGACCTGCTAGCGGCCCTCACCCTGGTCACCGTCCCCGTGCTGTTCACCGCGGGCCTGCTCCCCTTCCCGGTCCTGCTCGCCCTGGTCACCGTGATCGGCCTGGCCACGGGCCCCTCCGAGGCCGCGAAGGTGTCGTTGGCGCCGTTCGTGGCCCGCGCCGCCGGCGTACGGGTGGAACGGGTCACCGGACTCACCGGCACCGTCGACCGGCTCTCCACGACGGTCGGACCCATCGCCGCCGGCGCCGTGATCGCCGCTCTCGGCGCGCTCACCGCCCTGTACCTGAACGCCGCACTCATGTTGGCGGCGGCCGGGATCATGGCCGTGATGCTGCGCCGCGACACCGAGACCGCCGGGCACGCGGAGGGACCCGACCCGGAGGCCGACCACGGCTACCTGACCCGGTTGCACGTCGGGTGGCGCGCCATCTGGGACGATCTGCCGCTGCGCACGCTGACGACGATGATCCTGGTGACCAACGTCGTGGACGTCGCGGTGATGAGCCTGGTGCTGCCGATCTGGGCCCACGAAGGGGGTTGGGGGCCCGAGGGGGTCGGGTTGGTGGCGGGAGCGCTCGGCGGCGCCTCGGTGCTCGGCTCCCTGGTCGCCGCCTGGATCGGCCACAGCCTGCCCCGGCGCGCGACCTTCTTCGTGGCCCTGGCCGTCGCCGGCCCGCCCCGCGTCCTCGTGTTGGCCCTTGACGTACCGCTCTGGGGCGTCCTGGTGGTCTGGGGTGTGTCCGGGCTGTTCGGCGGGGTCATCAACCCGATCCTGTCGGCGCTGATCTTCGAACGCCTGCCCGCGAACATGGTGGGCCGGGGCGTGTCGATGGTCGGCGCCCTGACCCGGGTCGGCGCGCCGATCGCCGCACCCGGTATCGGGGTGGCGATCGGCGCACTCGGGGTGGCCCCGGTCCTGATGGCGGGGGCGGCGGTCTACCTGGCGGCCGTCCTGCTGCCCGTCTTCGGCCGCTCCGCCCAAGGACTGACGCGGCCTCCGGAGGAACCGGAGACCGCACCCGAACGCGCCTCACCCTGATCGGGTGGGGCACGTTCCTACTCGGGCTCGTCGCCGGTGACCAGGGGGAGCGACTCGTCGGCCGTCCAAGCCGTCATCGAACCGTCGTAGACCGCCACGTCCTCGCGACCGGCCAGGGCCAGCGCGTGGGCCACACCGGTGGCCGCGATCCCGCCGCCGCAGTAGGTGACGGGCGTGACGCCGGGGTCGAGCAGCCCCTTGGCCGCGAACAGGGTCCGCAGCTCGTCCGCCGACTTGAGCGTTCCGGTGGCGGGGTCGGTGACCTCGCTGACCGGAAGGTTGATGCTGCCGGGGATGTGCCCGGCGCGGGCGTAGCTCTTCTTCTCGCCGCTGTAGGTCTTCGGGTCCAGGACGTTGACCAGGATCGTGTTCGGGTCGCCCATGGCCGCCCGGACCTCCTCGGTGGAACGCAGCAGTTCGGGGCGTCGGCGCGCCTCGAAGGTCCGTGCGGTGGGGGCCGGCGACGCGACGTCGGTGACCGGATGACCGGCCGCCTTCCAGGCGTTCAGCCCGCCGTCCAGGACCTCCACGTCGTCGAAGCCCTCCAACCGCAGGTGCCACCACAGGCGTGTGGCCCAGAAACCGTTGGACTGGTCGTAGACCACCACCCGCGCGCCCGGGCCGATCCCCAGGGCGCCCGCGCTCGCAGCGAACCGTTCCGAGGACGGGACGGTCCACGGCGCCGGGGCGTCGGGGTCGGCGAAGTCGGTCAGCAGGTCCGCGAAGTGGGCGCCTGGGATGTGCTCGGCGCCGAAGGTGGCCCGTCCCGACTCCACGGTGTAGGGGCCCTGCTCGGGCATGCTCAGGTGCGTGGTGGCGTCCAGGAGGACGAGGTCCTCGTCGTTCAGGTGCTCCGCCAACCAGGCCACGCCCACGGTCGGCGCGGTGTTCGGTGCCATGTCCGCAAATCCCCCTTGGTTCTGACAGCTTCGCAGAGCATCAACCTCACGCGGCTCACACTTGTTCCGTCCCCGCGCGTGAGGACCCCCGCACACGAGAACGCCGGCCGGGAGAGACCCGGCCGGCGTTCGTGGAGCGTGGTGTCGGCCCTCCGGCGGAAGGTCAGCTCTTGTAGGTGTGTTCCTCGGCCGGGAAGGCGCCGTTGACGACCTCGTCGGCGTAGGAGGTCGCGGCCTCGCGCAGCGTCTCGCCCAGGTTCGCGTAGGTCTTGACGAACTTGGCCACCCGCGGGCTCAGTCCGGCCATGTCCTGCCAGACCAGTACCTGCGCGTCGGTGCCGGCGCCCGCGCCGATGCCGATGGTGGGGATGGACAGCTGCTCGGTGACCTGTGCGGCCAGGTCCGCGGGGACGGCCTCCAGGACGAGGGCGAACGCACCGGCGCGCTCCAGTTCCTTGGCGTCCTTGAGCAGGGCGGCGGCGGCCTCGCCCCGACCCTGCACCCGGTAGCCGCCCAGGGTGTTGACCGACTGCGGGGTCAGGCCCACGTGCGCCATCACCGGGATGCCGGCGGACACCAGCATCTCCACCTGTGGGGCGACGGAGTGGCCGCCCTCCAGTTTCACGGCCTGGGCGTTGCCCTCCTTCATGAAGCGCGACGCGGTCTCCAACGCCTGCTGGGGGGAGCCCTGGTAGGAGCCGAAGGGGAGGTCGGCCACGATCAGCGAACGCTTGGTGGAGCGGGTCACCGCCGCGGTCAGCGGGATGAGCTCGTCCACCGTCACCGGAACGGTGGACTCGTAGCCGTAGACGACGTTGGCGGCGGAGTCACCGACGAGGAGGACGGGGATGCCGGCCTCGTCGAAGATCCGGGAGGTGAGGGCGTCGTAGGCGGTCAGCATCGGCCAGCGCTCGCCGCGCTCCTTGGCGCGGGCCAGGTCGCGGATGGTGACGCGTCGGTTGGTGACCCCGCCGTACAGGGCGTTCCCGGCGGAGGGGGTCTGGGATGTGGCGCTCATGTTGTTCTTCCTCCGTTGTCTCGAAGCACCGCTGTGGGTGTCCCCGGACGTATGGACGAGAAGGGTTGTCGTGCGCAACCGGTGCGCGGTTGTTCCCCGGAGGGAACGGCGTGCTCGTGCGGGATGTTCCCCACCGCCGCGTCCCCGTGCCCCCCGCCGGAACGGTGGGGTGAGAACAGGCGTGCGAGGGCCGCACGGGAACATCATCCCATGCCGACCCCGTCGATTTCGACCCGGGTCAGGGGGTGAATTCACACCGACGAACAACCGGGGTATCGCCTGTGGGGTAGGGGAAACGGGGTGTCCGTACGGTCTCCGGTCGGGATATCGCGTGAATCCTTGTGATCTCGTTCCCGGATGCCGAGGCGGCTTCCCGGGGCCTCACCGGCTGAGACGTGGCTCACCCCCTCCGACTAGCATGACGGAGCGCCCGGCCGGCGGGCGTCGCGATCGAGAGGTGCCCCCTTGGACCAGCGGACGGCGTACCGGCGCAGATGGGGCGGGCTCGCCGTGCTCATCATCTGCCTGTTGGTGGTCGTGGCCGACAACACGATCCTCAACGTGGCCCTGCGGACCCTGTCGGACCCGGTGGACGGGGTGGGTGCGAGCCAGGCGCAGTTGGCGTGGGCGATCAACTCCTACACGCTGGTGTTCGCCGGGCTGCTGTTCACCTTCGGGGTCCTCGGTGACCGGTGGGGACGCAGACGTTTGCTGGCCTGGGGGTTGGTCGTGTTCGGCGTGGCCTCGGCGTTGTCGGCGTACTCGCAAAGCCCCGAACAGCTGATCGCCTCGCGCGCGGTGATGGGTTTCGGCGCCTCCATGGTGATGCCGCAGACCCTGTCGGTGATCACCAACGTGTTCCCTTCCCAGGAGCGTGGTCGGGCGATCGGGATCTGGGCCGGGGCGGTCGGTCTGGCGATGGCGATCGGGCCGTCGGCGGGCGGGCTGCTGCTGGAGAACTTCTGGTGGGGCTCGATCTTCCTGGTGAACGTGCCGTTCGTGCTGATCGGACTGGCGCTGATGTTCGTGTTGATCCCCGAGTCCCGGGACGAGAACGCCGGTCGCCCGGACGTGGTGGGCGTGCTGCTGTCCATCCCCGGTCTGGTGCTGCTGATCTACGGGATCATCACCGCGGGGGAGCGGGCGTCGCTGGCGGACTGGGACGTTTACGGAGCCCTGTTGCTCGGCGTCGCGGTGATCGTGCTGTTCCTCGTGCACGAGTCGCGGGTGCCCGATCCGTCGTTGGACGTGCGGTTCTTCCGCGACCCGCGGTTCAGCGTGTCCATCGCCACGATCATGGTGCTGTTCTTCAGCATGGCCGGGATCATCTTCTTCCTCAGCTTCTACTGGCAGAGCGTGCGCGAGTTCTCCCCGTTCATCGCGGGGCTGCTGGTGTTGCCCGCCGCCATCGGGCAGATGGTGTTCGCGCCGCTGAGCACCACCCTGGTCCGGTGGGTGGGCGCGCGTACCCTGGCCGCCATCGGTGTCGCGATCGTGTGCTGCAGTTTCCTGTTCTACACGCGGATCGAACAGGACACTCCGCTGCCGCTCATCATCACGTTCTTCTTCCTGCAGACGTCGGCGATGGCCGTGGTGCTCACCCCGGCCACGGACGCGATCATGTCGTCGGTGCCGCCGAGCAAGGCCGGTGCGGCGTCGGCGGTGCAGAACACGGTGCGCCAGATCGCCACGGCCATGGGCGTGGCCGTCCTGGGCGCGGTGATCTCCTTCCACTACAGGTCGGCGATGGCACCCACCCTGCGGCAGGTGGCGGACGAGACCGGTACCGACCCCGGTCGGGTCCGGGTGGCCGGGGAGTCGATCGAGGGCACCATGGCCTTCGCCCGGAGTCTGGGGGAGCCGGGCGCGGTGTTGGTCACACCCGCCAAGGAGGCCTTCCTGGCGGGGCTGCACCTGGCCGCGACGGTCTCGCTGGGCTTCGGGTTGGTGGGCCTGGTGGTGGTGCTGGTGTGGATGCCGCGCGGCGCTCCCGCCCCACGTCGGGGCGATGACGTGAGGCCGGGGCCGGGGTCGGGGCCGGTGCCGGAGGGGGAGGGGGAGGGACGCCCTCGGAGTGACCGTGAGAGCGGTGGGTGAGCCGGATCCGAGCACGGTCGCCGCACACGACCTACCATGGGCGACATGCGTCTGACCGCCTTCACCGACGTCTCCCTGCGCCTGGTCATGCGGCTCGCCGTCGCCCGGGAGGGTGAACTCCTCACCACACGTGACGCCGCGGGCATGTTGCACGTGCCCTACACGCACATGGCCAAGGCCGTGGCGCGCCTGTCGGAAATGGGGCTGGTCGAGGCCCGGCGCGGGCGCGGCGGCGGGCTGCGGCTCACCGATGTCGGCCGGCGTTCCTCGGTGGGCGCGATCGTCCGTGAGCTGGAGGATCCGGGAGATCTGGCCGGTTGCGAGGACGATCCGCCCTGCCCGTTGCGCGCCGCCTGCCGGCTGCGCGTGGCCCTGTGGCAGGCGCGTGAGGCCTTCTACGTCTCCTTGGACGAAGTATCCGTGGAGTCCCTGGTGAGATCGCCCACACGGCAGATGCTCACTTTGCTGCGCGAGGACGGTTCAACGGTCTGAAGCCCGTCTTGACCTGGCCTTTTCCTTAACCTGACCCCGGTGATGGGTGTCTGATTCACGCGTTTAATATGCATTTCAGATACCAATTATCGATGCTGGGACTCAGTCCCGGCTCAGGAGGAAGCGTGCTCTCCAACGAGTCCGCGGCCACGGTCCGCGCCACGATCCCCGCCGTCGCCGGAGCCCTCGACGACATCACCGCCCGGTTCTACGACACGATGCTCGGCGAGCGCCCGGAGCTCCTCGACGGGCTCTTCAACCGCGGCAACCAGGCCAGCGGCGAACAGCGCAAGGCCCTGGCCGGTTCGATCGCCGCCTTCGCCACGATGCTGCTGGAGAACCCGGACGAGCGCCCCGACGCCCTCCTGTCCCGTATCGCGCACAAGCACGTCTCCCTCGGCATCACCGAGGACCAGTACGTGATCGTGCACCACTACCTCTTCGGCGCCATCGCGCACGTCCTCGGCGACGCGGCCACCCCCGAGGTCGTCGCCGCCTGGGACGAGGTGTACTGGCTCATGGCCGGCGCCCTCATCGCCATGGAGGCCGGCCTCTACCAGCAGTCCGGCGGCCGGGACGTGTGGCGCCCCTGGAAGGTGACCGAGCGCCGCGAACAGACCGCCGACGCGGTCACCTTCACCCTGGAGCCCGGTGACGGCGCACCCGCCCCCGACTTCCGTCCCGGCCAGTACGTCAGCGTGCGCGCCCAGATGCCCGACGGCGTCCACCAGGCCCGCCAGTACTCCGTCTCCGGTTGGGACGGCAGCCGGCGACTGATCACCGTCAAGCGTCTGCGCGCGGGGGAGTGGAACCCCGCCGGTGAGGTCTCCACCCTCCTGCACGGCACCGCGGCCCCCGGCGACACCCTCATGGTCTCCACCCCGGCCGGCGACGTCACCCTCTCCGACGGCGACCACCCCCTGGTCCTGGTGTCGGCCGGCATCGGCTGCACCCCGATGGCGGCCATGCTCCGTCACCTGGTCGAACACGGCAGCGACCGTCGGGTGATCGTCCTGCACGCCGACCGCACGCCCGCCGACCACGCCCACCGCGAGGAGCTCAACGAGCTGATCGAGCGGCTGCCCGGCGCCACCGCCCACGTCTGGTACGAACAGGACCACACCGAGGCGGGCGAGCCGACGGACGTCATCGTGCGCCCCGGCACCATGGACCTGGGCCCGATCGAGATCCCCGAGGGGGCCGAGGCCTACCTGTGCGGCCCGCTGCCGTTCATGCGCGGAGTCCGCACCGGGCTGTTGGACGGTGGACTGCCCGCGCGTCGGGTGCACTACGAGGTGTTCGGTCCCGACCTCTGGTTCGGCGAGAACTGACCGTCATGGGGATGGGCGAGCGTCCAGGACCGGGCGCCCGCCTCATCCCGCCAGCGGACGCGACCCCCGATCCACGCGCGGAATACGGTGTCGGGGGCGGCGTCGACCGGACATACTCGACACCATGCGGCTTCACGATCCCCCCACCGTGTTCGTCGGGCGTCGAGCCCAGCTGTCCACCCTGGCCGAGGACGGGCGCCGCACCCGAAGAGAGGGTGCCCGCACCGTCCTCGTCCACGGCGAGGCCGGTGTCGGCAAGACCCGCCTGCTGGAGGAACACCTGCGGGGCCTGCCGTGGGACCGCGTCGCCGTCGGCGGCTGCCTGGAGACCGGCGCCGACGGCCTCCCCTTCGCCCCCTTCACCACCCTGCTGCGCGAACTCCTGCGCTCCGGTGGACCCACCGCCGACCCCGCCGTCGACCTCGGCCGGTTGCTCCCCGAACTGGGCGGGGCGAGCGGACGCACGGACGAGGGACGGGCCCGCCTGTTCGAGTCGGTCCTGACGTTCCTGGAGGAACGTGCCCGCCCCGAAGGACTCACCCTGGTCCTGGAAGACCTGCACTGGGCCGATGCCTCCACCCGTGACCTGTTGGTCTTCCTACTGCGCAACCTCGGTTCGGCCCCCGTCCACCTGTTGGTGAGCGTGCGCACCGACGACCTGCACCGCACCCACCCGCTGCGTCGACTTCTGCCCGAACTGCAACGGTTGCCCAAGGTCATCCGGTTGGACGTGGAACCCCTCTCCCGTCAGGAGGTCGACGCGCAGGCCACCGCGCTGCGTGGAGCCGGCCTCGACCCCGCCGACCTGGACCTGCTCTGGGAACGCAGCGGCGGTAACCCCTTGTTCGTCGAGTCCCTGCTGAACGGTCACGACCCCGCCGGGGCGATGCTTCCCGAGGGTCCCCGCGACCTGCTCCTGGCCTCGGTCGAACCCCTTCCCGGCCCCACCCGACGAGCCCTCGGCCTGGCCGCCACCGCAGGGAGCCGGGTCCCGCACACGCTGCTGGCCGCCGCGGCCCGCCGTGCCGGGACCACGGAAGAGGAGCTGGAGGACGCGCTGCGCCCGGCCATCGACGCCAAGGTCCTGCGCGTCACCGAGGACGGCTACGTGTTCCGGCACGCCCTGCTCGCCGAGGCCGTCCACGCCGACCTGCTGCCCGGGGAACGGGTGCGCGCCCACCGCCGCTACGCTGAGGCGCTCCGACGAGGGGTGCCCCGCATGTCCGAACGCGAACGGGCGGTCCAGCTCGCCCACCACGCCCACGCCGCACACGATCAGCCCCTGGCCCTGGAGACGGCGTGGAGCGCCGCCGACCAGGTCGCCGCCGTCGACGCCTACCCCGAACAGCTGGCCCTGCTCGAACGGGTCCTGGAACTGTGGGAGCAGGTCCCCGACGCCGGTGAACGCACCGGTCTGCAACGCGTGGACGTCCTGGTCCGCGCCGCGCAGGTGTGTCTGGTCGCCGGTTCGGTCCGACGCGCCATCGACTACGCCGACGACGGTCTGGCCGAACTCGGGGTGAGCGGCCTGTTCGGGAAGCGCGCGGAGGAGGACCCGCCCGCCGAGGCCGAACGCATCGGGCTGCTGCGCCACGCGCGGGCCCTCGCCCTCAAGGAGATGGGACTGGACGGGGCACTGGAGGAACTGACGGACGCCTCCCAGCTGCTGCCCGACGACCACCCCGAGGCCGCCGCGATCCTCGCCACCTTCGCCGCCACCCTCATGGTGCGCGGCCATCACCAGCACGCCGAGTTCAGCGCCCGCCGTACCCTCCCCATCGCCCGCGAGCTGGGCGATCGGCACAGCGAGGCCGACGCGCTCATCACCCTGGGCTCCTTGCTGGAGGACAGGGAGAGCGGCAGCGGGCTGAACGTGTTGGGCAACGGCATCCGCATCGCCCGCGAAGCCGGTGGTATCCAGGCCGAGATCCGAGGACTCACCAACCTCGGCGGGGTCCTCACGAACCACGGTCGGTTGGAGGCGAGCGCCGAGGTGGCCCTGGAAGGGCTGCGCCGCTGTCGGGAGCTGGGCCTGACCCGCACCAAGGGCGGCGTCTTCACCTACGGGCTGGCCGTCAGCCGCTTCAACCAGGGCCGGTTCGACGAAGCCGAAGACCTCCTGGACAGGATCGACGACACCTCGATCACCCGGGTTCGCGCACTCGTCCTGCGCATGCACCTGGACCTGTACCGCTGGCGACCCGACGCCGTGCGCGCCGCCACCGACCACTTCCGCCGGCTGCTGCCCGAACGCGACAGCTCCCCGCTGGAACACCTGCCGGTGCGCATGGTCCTGCAACAGCTCGCCCTGCACGAGGGGCGTTTGGAGGACGCCGGGCGGATCTCCCTGACCATGCTCACCAAGGCCCTCGGCGAGCACGGAATCCTCTCCAACACCCACGGCCTGTACCGCTCCACCCTGCCCTGGCACGCCGCCGTCGCCGCCCTGCTCAGGGACGAACCCGAAGAGGAATCCAAGCGGCTGGCCGCGCGGATCGAGGAGACCCTGGACACCCTCCCGCCCGACGCGATCCACTCCGACGCCCTGGCCGCCGACCTGGCCGCGCGCGCCTGGCGCAGCCACGACCCGGTTGCCTCCCTTCACCTGTTCGAACGGGCACTGAGCGAGCTCGCACCCACCGGGATGGTCGTCTCCACCGCCGGATACCACCTGGGCGCCGCCCGCGCGGCCCTGCGAGCCCGGAACCGGGCCGCCGCGATCCGGCACGTGGACCTCCTGCACGGCCTGGCGGTCGAACACGGAATGGTCCTGTTCGAGCGTGAAACGCTGCGCCTGCGCGCCCGCCACGCCCTGCCCGGACCGGGCGAACATCCGGCCACCGGGGCGGCACCCGAACCCGTCGCCCTCACCGGTGGCCCGAGCGGCGGACCCGTGCCGGCCCGGGCCACCATGCCGGCCGGGCTGACCCGGCGAGAGCTGGAGGTCCTGGTCGAGGTCGCCAAGGGATCCAGCAACCGGGAGATCGGCCGGGCGCTGTTCATCTCCGCCAAGACGGTGAGCGTGCACATCACCAACCTGATGAACAAGTTGGAGGTACCCAACCGCACCGCTGCCGCAGCCAAGGGCCGCGAGCTCGGCCTGGTCTGAGTGCGGGCCGGGGCAGGAGAGGTCAGGCGGTGTGGCCGGTACGGGTTCGGATGGCGCGGACGTGCTGCTCATAGGCGCGGTAGTAGGTGCGCACGAGGTCGTCTCGGGCAGTTGCGGCGGAGGGTTCCAACGCGTGCGCATGGCCGTGGGAGAGATGGAAGGTCGGCAACAGTGCCCAGGGCGTGTCCGGGGTCGAGTACATGGTCCGGGAAGAGGCCGGGAGCGGAGTCGGGCGCTGGAGGTCGACGGGGCGGCGGGGGCGGGGGATGAACGGGCCGAACTGGTCCGGGGTCTGTGCGGTGCTCGTGGCCCGGCCGGGGTTGGTGCGTGGTGTGGTGGCTGCCGGACGGGCGGGGGTGTGCTCGGGCAGGGTGTAGCGGCGGACCCGGCGGGATCGGCGCCGGTATTCGGCGGCCAGGGTGCGCAGGTAGCCGGAGGGGTCGGCGTGCAGCCCGCCGCAGGGGCGGAGCAGGCGCACCAGGGTGCACAGGGCGGCGGTAACGTACGTCATGACAGCGCTCCTTAGTGGCGTTGTCCGGGCCCGGGGTGTTACAGCACCGCCGGGCCGCTTCGGTTGTCAGGACCCCGCGTGTCCGTGCGGGGCGGGCCCCGGTGTGGCGGGGGTGGGGCGCTGGTGTTCCTGGGCCAGAGAGGTGTTCCGGTCAGGGGTCAGGGCCTGCGGGGTAGGGGCGGGGCGAACCCGGCGAACTCCTCGACCACCTCGTGCACCAGACGGCGGATCTGAGTCCGGGGGATGTAACGCCAGGTGCGGCCGTCCCGGGACTGGTAGCCCCAGTGGCTGCGGTCCTTGAGACCTAGGGTGACGTTGCCCAGGTAGGCGGGGCCGACCAGGGCGCGTTCGAGGTCGGGGCCGTGCGTCCAGGGGAAGCGCCGCCACTCCACGGTGAAGGTCAGCCCCCGCATCTCCCGGAAGGCGTGCAGGGCCTCGGCCCGAGGGTCGGTGTTCTGGCTCTGAGTGTTTCGGGTGGTCCGCGTCTGCCGCTGTCCAAAAACGTCCATGGACCCAGGGTGCGGGTGAAGCCCAGCGTTCCCTAGTTATAGGTATGTATCGCGAAGGAGATAACACACAGAGGAACACTCCTTCTAATATTGCTCACATGGAGGCACGTTACGATCACAAGCAGGAACAGACATTAGGAGAATATCTCCGCGAAGAGAGGGAAACCGCTGGCCTATCCCTCAGAGACCTGGCGAAAGAGTCTGGGTTGGCAGCGTCAACGCTTTCTCGTTGGGAGAACGACAGGGTTGCCCCTCAGCGCGCGGACGTGATCAAGCTCGACAAGGGGCTGAGTGCCCGGGGGCGGGTGGTCTCGGTCTTCGAGGTGATGACATCGGTTCGTTTTCCTCCCTGGATGCGTAGTGTCACAAGGTTGGAGGAATCGGCTGAGTTGATTGAGCTGGTCTCCCCCCACCTGGTTCCGGGGCTGCTGCAATCGCCGCTGTATGCGAGAGAGGTGTTCCGGGAGGGGCTGCACCAGGGCTCTCCGGAAGAGGTGGACAAACTGATCGCGCTTCGGACCTCTCGGCTTGCTCGGCTGAGAGTTTCCAACAACCCCCGGATCACCGCTGTGTTCCCGATGTTCGCTTTGCTTCACCTCCCTGATCGGGTACGAGAGGAGCAGGTGCGACATCTGCTGGAAATCTCTGAGAGCGAGCGCGTTGCGATCCATGTTGTTCCTGAGGGGACTCTGCTCATGGGGGTGGTGTCCATGCTCGTCTTCCTCAACCTGCGTGATGGTGGCAAAGCCGCCGTAAGCGACCACGTGGACGGCGTTACCTTGTACGAGGACCGGAAGAGTTACGCCCGCCTGGAAGGTCTGGTCAAGCAAGCGTTGGGTAGCGCGCTCCCCACCAAGCAGTCGCGAAAGGCATTGGAAGATCTACTGTGAGTGAGTGGTACAAGTCCAGTTTCAGCACATCTGGATCCAACTGCGTTGAGGTGGCTGCTGCCCCAGGCCACGAGGTGGTCGTGGAGAACAAGAGCTCTGATGGTGAGGTCTTCGTGGTCCGTGACTCCAAGAACCCTGACTCGGCCCCGCTGGTCTTCACCCGGGCCGAGTGGGATGCCTTCGTGGAGGGTGTCAAGGACGGGGAATTCGACGCCGAGCGCCTGCTCTCCGCCCTGATCGGCTGACCCCGCCTCCCCCTCCGAGGGCACGCCTCTGACCGGCGGGCCCTTTCCCATGCCCCGTTTCCGGCCCGAAAGCCTGGTGCCACGGCAGGTTCGAGTGGACATACTTGGCCGTATGCAGGTCCATGATCCTCCCTCCGCCCTCGTCGGCCGCCAACCGCAGTTGGGCCATCTCCTGACCGAGGCCGTGGCCGTCCGCGCCGGGACCGCGCACACGACCCTGGTGGTGGGCGACGCGGGGATCGGCAAGACCCGGCTCATCACCGAGTACCTGGCCCGGACCCCGCTGGCCCGGACCGTGGTCGGCGGCTGCCTGGAACTGGGAACCGACGGAATCGCCTTCGCCCCCTTCGCCACCGTGCTGCGCCAACTCGTCCGGGACGAGGACGCCAGGGAGGCAGCGAGGGAGACAGCGGGTGGAGAACTGGCCCGCCTGGTCCCCGGGCTGGGACCGGCCCCGGAGACCACCGAGGAGAGCCGGGCCCGGCTGTTCGAGGCGGTGCTCACCTTCCTGGAGGAACGCGCCCGCCCAGGCGGGCTCAGCCTGGTGATCGAGGACCTGCACTGGGCCGACGCCTCCACCCGGGACCTGCTGGTGTTCCTGCTGCGCAACCTGGACACCGCCCCCGTTCACCTGGTGGTCTCGGTCCGCTCCGACGACCTGCACCGCACCCACCCGCTCCGTCGGCTCCTGCCCGAACTGGAGCGGTTGCCGGGGGTTCTGCGCCTGGACCTGGAACCCCTCTCTCGGGACGAGGTCGCCGAACAGGTCACGGTCCTCGGACACCAGGTCGACCCCGACCTCCTGCACGAACGCAGCGGCGGCAACCCGCTGTTCGTCGAGTCCCTGCTGGCCGACCCCGACCCGCTGGGCACCGGCCTACCCGAAGGGCCGCGTGAACTCCTGCTGCGCGGAGTCGACCCCCTGCCAGAGGCCACCCGCACCGTGTTGGGCCTGGCCTCGGCGGCCGGGGACCGGGTCGACCACACCGTCCTCGCCGGGGTGGCCGAACACTTCGGGACCGGTGAGGACGCGCTCGACGCGGCCCTGCGCCCGGCCATCGACGCCCGGGTGCTGCGCGCCGCCGAGGAGGGTTACGTGTTCCGGCACGCCCTGCTCGCCGAGGCCGTCTACGCCGACCTGCTGCCCGGGGAGCGCGTGCGCGTCCACCGCCGCTACGCCGACGTCCTCGAAAGGGGCGTCCCCGGACGGGTCCCCGGTGAGACCGCCGCCCAGCTGGCCCGGCACGCCCACGTCGTCCACGACCACCCCCGGGCCCTGGCCGCGGCCTGGGTGGCCGTAGCCCACGCCGCCGCCACCGCCGCCCACCCCGAGCACCTGGAGCTTCTCGAACGCGTACTGGAGCTGTGGGAGCTGGTGCCCGACGCCGCCGAGCTCCTCGGCCTGCCACACGGCGAGCTCCTGCGCCGCGCCTGCGCGGCCGCGCACGTCTTCGGCAGTACCCGTCGCGCGGTCGCGCACGCCACCGCCGGACTGCGTGTCACCGACCCGGCCACCGATCCCGACCTCACGGGCGAACTCCTCATGGCCCGGGGCCGGGCCGGCAGCGACCAGGGGCGCGCCGACGCGCTGGAGGACCTGAAGGCCGCCGCCGAGTACCTGGACCACGACCACCCCCGGCGGTCCGCTCTGGACGCCACCAGCGCCACCGTCCTCATGCGCCTGGGACGAGACGACGAGGCCGAGTGGGCGGCCCGGGTGGCGGTCGCCTCGGCCCGGCGGGTGGACGACCGGGTCAGCGAGGTGGACGCCCTGATGACCCTGGCCAACCTGGTCGGCGAGACCCACGGCCCGGGGGAGGACCCGCTCGTGGCTCGGCGCCGACGGTCCGGCGGTGTACGCGGGACCGGTGCCGGGAGCGACGGTGGGAACGGCGAGGTGGACGCGGGAGGCGTCGCGGGCGAGGAGAGTGGCGACCGGGCGGACGAGGGGGAGGCCGTCATCACCATGCTGCGCAGGGCCATCGACCTCTCCCGGCGTACCGGGCAGGTGCGCATGGAGATACGGGCCTGGCGCAACCTGGCCGCCCACCTCGACCAGGAGATGCGGTTGGAGGAGGCCTACCGGGCGGCTCGACGAGGGGTGGAGCGCTGCGCGGAACTCGGGGTCTCCCGTAGCCAGGGGATCGGCTGCGGAACGTCGGTGGCGGCTCTGCTCACCGACATGGGGCGCCTCGACGAGGCCGAGGCGCTGTTCGCCCGGCTCCCGCGCGGCCAGGCACGCCAGGAGGCCCACCGGCAGAACCTGATGGCTCAGTTCCACGTGCTCCAAGGGCGCTGGGAACAGGCGGAGAGGGCCCTGGGAGCCTTCACCCGGCTCCTGCCCCGGGACGTCTCCTCTCCGAACGAGTACCTCAACCACTACTACGCGAGGCTCCACCTGCTGATGTTCCGGGGAGAGCTGGTCAAGGCCGCCCGGCAGGTCGAAGAGGCCCACGATGACATAGGCATGCTCGACCCCGGTCGCTTTCCGTTCCACGGACTGTCCATGGTCGGCGTACTGGTGTTCCGGCTCAGGCTCCAGGGCGACCCGGAGGGGCTCCGACGGGCCGAGAACCTCACCGCTCACCTGCGGGCCAACCTGGACCACCCTCGTGGACGGGTCTCTCCCATGGGGCGTCTGGGGCGCGAGTTGCTCAAGGGTTTCCTGGCCGAGAACCCGGCGGAGGCACTGGAGTACCTGACCGGTGCGGCGGAGACCGCCGAGCGCGCCGGGTACCAGGGGATACTGTTGCGCTCCCTCATGGGGTCCTTCTACGCCGCCCTCGCCCTGGGAGACGGGCCCCGAGCCCGATCGCTGCTGGAACGTCACGCGTCCCTCCAAGGGAAGGGGACCGCGCGGACCCTCCGTCGGGAGAACGATGAGATGCGGGCCGCCCTCGCCGAGGCCGCCCCCACCTCCGCCACGTCGCCGGCCGGGCTGACTCCTCGTGAGGCCGAGGTTCTGGCCGAGGTGGCCAAGGGGCTGAGCAACCGGGAGATCGGTCGGGCGCTGTTCATCTCCGCCAAGACGGTGAGCGTGCACATCACCAACCTGATGAACAAGTTGGCGGTACCCAACCGCACCGCCGCCGTGGCCCGGGGCCGGGAACTGGGACTGCTCTGAGGGACACCGAAGCGACCGCGCTCCGGGCATACTGGCCCGTATGCCCCTCTCAGTACACTCCGTCCTCGTGGGTCGCGAGCCCCATCTCGACCGTCTCCTCACCGACGCCCGCCGGGCGCTGGAGGGGGAGTCCCGGGCGACCCTGCTGTGCGGGGACGCGGGCATCGGCAAGTCCCGGCTGCTGGCCGAGTACCTGGAACACACACCCATGGGGCGGGCCGCGCTCGGGGCGTGCCTGGAGTTGGGTACCGAGGGGATCGCCTACGCGCCCTTCACGGCGCTGCTGCGCCACCTGGTCCGCGCGGAGGACGGCGTGCCCGAGACCGGATCGCAGCTCACGCGTCTGCTGCCTGGGCTGGGCGAGGACATCGGCCCGGACGGCGGGGACAACGGCCGGGCCCGCTTGTTCGAGGCGGTGCTGACCTTCCTGGAGGAACACGCCCGCCCCGAGGGGCTCGCTCTGGTGGTGGAGGACCTGCACTGGTCGGACGCCTCCACCCGTGACCTGTTGGTCTTCCTGCTGCGCAACCTGCACACCGTGCCGGTGCACCTGGTGGTGTCGGTGCGCACCGACGACCTGCATCGCACCCACCCGCTTCGGCCGCTCCTGCCGGAACTGGAACGGCTGCCCCGGGTCGCCCGGATGGACCTGGACCCCCTCACCCGCCAGGAGGTGGCCCAGCAGGCCGCCGCGCTGGCCGGGACCGCCCTCACCGAGACCGACCTGGACCTGCTGCACGAACGCAGCGGCGGCAACCCCTTGTTCGTCGAGTCCTTCGTTGGCGCGTCCGAGGCCGGTGGGGTTCCGGAAGGGCCGCGAGACCTCCTGATGCGCCGGGTGGAACCCCTGCCGGATACCGCCCGCAAGGTCTTGGGACTGGCCTCGGTGGCCGGGGATCGGGTCGACCACGCGCTGCTCGCCGAGGTGGCCGAACGTTCGGGGATCGACGAGGACGACCTGGACGAGGCGCTGCGCCACGCGGTGGACGCCCAGGTCCTGCGGGCCACCGAGACCGGTTACGTGTTCCGGCACGCCCTGCTCGCCGAGGCGGTCAAGACCGACCTGCTGCCCGGCCAGCGGGTGCGCGCCCACCGTCGCTACGCGGAGGTGCTCGACACCGGTGTCCCGGGGTTGCCCCGGGCGGAGACCGTCGCTCAACTCGCACACCACGCCTACACGGCCCACGACCATCCGCGCGCCCTGACCGCGGCCTGGGAAGCGGCGCAGGGGGCCCTGGCCGCCACCGCCCACCCCGAACACCTCGAACTCCTCGAACGCGTGCTGGAGCTGTGGGAACTGGTGCCCGACGCCGCCGATCGGCTCGACCTGGACCGTAGTGCCCTGCTGCTGAGGGTGTGCCTGGCCGCCCAGGTCGCCGGTGATCTGCGACGTTCGGTCGACCACGCCACGGACGGGTTGGCCGAACTCGATTCCGGAGCCGAACCCGAAGCGGCCGCACGGCTGCTCGTGGCCCGGGCCCGCGCCTACAAGGACCTGGGGCGTACCGCCGCCCTGGACGACATGCGGGCCGCCGCCGAGTTGCTGCCGGAGGGGCACTTCGAACAGGCGTCGATCGGTGCCGCGACCGCTTCGGTCCTGATGCTCCAGGGGATCCACGAAGAGGCGGAGAAGGTCGCCAGAGAAACGATCGACCTGGCCGGGAGGGTCGGAGACCGCGGTAGCGAGGCCGACGCCCTGGTCACCCTGGGGGCGCTGTTGGACACCACCGGCTTCGATGAGGCCGTGGGGATGCTCCGCGAAGGTATCCGCATCGCCCGCGAGACGGGCGAGGTCCAGGTCGAGTTGCGCGGGCTCGTCAACCTGGCCAACAACCTGGCTCTGCGCCTGGAGCCCGAGGAGGCCTTGGAAACCACGCAGCGGTCCCTGGACCGATGCGTGGACCTGGGGATCCTGCGCAGCCAGGGTGGCAACTACGCCAACGGGGCCGCCATCTACCTGAGTTCCCTGGGTCGAACGGAGGAGGCCTGGCGGGTGCTGAGGGCCCACCCCGTGGGTGAGGACCTCACCGCCGCGCGTCGACAGACCATCCAAGCCCAACTCCACTTGACACGGGGGGAGTGGGACGCCGCCGGTCGGGCCCTGGACGAGTTCGCCCGGCTCCTCCCGCGGCATCGGAGCTCGGCGATGGAGTACATGTCCCACTACTACGGTCGGCTGTGGTTGTTGATGGACGGGCCGGGGGACCGACTGGCCGAAGCCGCCCGCCTCGTTTTCGAGGGGGAGACGGACATCGGGTTGATCGGGCACGTCCGTATCAGCTTCTCGGGACTGTCGACCCTGGCGGAACTGGTGGTCCGGCTCCGGAACCGTGACGAGCCCGGGGACGTCGAGCTCGCCGAGGAACTCGCCGCGCTGCTCCGAAGGACACTGGGGCGTGAGGACTGGCCTACCTCCCCGGCCGGCAGGCTCCGCCGCCACATGGCGCTCGGGTGGCTCGCGGAGGATCCCACCGAGGCGCTTGCACACTGGGAGCGGGCGTTGCCCCTCGCCGAGAGGGCGGGCGTGGTCGCCCGGATCGATACCTGGACCGGGACCTTCTGGACGCTGCTCGCCCTAGGGGAGTGGGAACGGGCCTCAGGGATTGTGGACAGTGTCAGGCGACTGCGCGGTCGGCTGGGCCCGGCGGTGGGCTACGGCGACGTGGCCGGAATGAGCGCGGCCCTCGCCGAGGCCGCCCCCACCTCCGCCACGTCGCCGGCCGGCTTGACCCCGCGCGAGGCCGAGGTCCTGACCCAGGTCGCCAAGGGGTTGTCCAACCGGGAGGTGGGCGAGGCGCTGTTCATCTCCGCCAAGACGGTGAGCGTGCACGTCACCAACCTCATGGCCAAGCTCGGCGTGAACAATCGCACCGCCGCCGTGGCCAGGGCCCGCGAACTCGGCCTCGACTGATCCGGACCGACCCCGGTGGGCCCCCGCCCGCCGCGTCCTACAGCGTGGGCAGGTACCGCTGGAGTTCGTACGGCGTGACCTGGCGGCGGTAGGAGTTCCACTCCGAGGTCTTGTTGCGCAGGAAGAAGTCGAACACGTGCTCGCCCAGCGTCTCGGCGACCAGCTCGCTGTTCTCCATCAGACGCAGCGCCTCGTCCAGGCTCTGCGGCAGCGGACGGATGCCCACCGCCCGACGCTCGGCGTCGGTCAACGCCCACACGTCGTCCTCGGCGCCCGGGGGCAGCTCGTACCCCTCCTCGATGCCCTTGAGTCCGGCGGCCAGGATCACCGCGTAGGCCAGGTAGGGGTTGGTGGAGCTGTCCAGGGAACGGATCTCGATCCGGCTGGAGTTGGACTTGCCCGGCTTGTACATCGGCACCCGCACCAGTGCCGACCGGTTGTTGTGCCCCCAGCAGATGTAGGCGGGAGCCTCGCCGCCCATGCCGGCCGACGCGGCCGGGTCGTCCCACAGCCGCTTGTAGGAGTTCACCCACTGGTTGGTGACGGCGGTGATCTCGTCGGCGTGCCGCAGCAGCCCCGCTATGAACCCGCGCCCCACCTTCGACAGCTGGTACTCCGCGCCCGGCTCGTAGAAGGCGTTGCGGTCGCCCTCGAACAGCGACAGGTGGGTGTGCATGCCCGACCCCGGGTACTGGGTGAAGGGCTTGGGCATGAACGTGGCGTACACGCCCTGCTCCATCGCCACCTCCTTCATCACGAGCCGGAAGGTCATGATGTTGTCGGCGGTGGTCAGCGCGTCCGCGTAGCGCAGGTCGATCTCCTGCTGGCCGGGCCCGCCCTCGTGGTGGCTGTACTCCACGGAGATGCCCATGGCCTCCAGCATGTTGATGGCGTTACGGCGAAAGTCGTGCGCGCTGTTGTGCGGGGTGTGGTCGAAATAGCCGCCCGAGTCGTTCGGCTCGGGGAACTCCCCGTGCTCGGGGAACTTCTTCAGCAGGTAGAACTCGATCTCGGGGTGCGTGTAGAACGTGAACCCGAGGTCGGAGGCCTTGCTGAGCTGACGCTTGAGCACGTGCCGAGGGTCGGCGGGGGAGGGTGAGCCGTCGGGCATGAGGATGTCGCAGTACATGCGCGCGGTGCCGTGCGGTTCGTTGCGCCAGGGCAGGACCTGGAAGGTGGTGGGGTCGGGTTGGGCGAGCATGTCGGCCTCGTAGACCCGGGCGAACCCCTCGATGGCAGAACCGTCGAACCCGATGCCCTCGGAGAAGGCCGCCTCCAGTTCGGCGGGCGCCACCGCCACGGACTTGAGGTACCCGAGCACGTCGGTGAACCACAGCCTCACGAACCGGATGTCGCGCTCCTCCAACGTGCGGAGCACGAATTCCTGCTGTCGATTCACGATCAACCTTCCTCGAAGCCGGTCGGTCCCCGTCCCGGTCCGTCGATCGCGGAGCCGAGCCGGACACGATGTCCCGGCACCCAGTGTGCCGTGCGGATATTTCGGGGGTATTTCCGCTCGCTCGCGGCGGTACCCGGACGGTCGTCCGCACACGCATTATGACCGCTCACGGCGGGGGTTCGGGCCACCCTCGGCCGCGAACATGCGGTCCGTCACCCGGCCGGGTGACGGACCCGTCCGCGGTCACCTCGCGCCGGAGCGTCGGCGGAACCGGGTGTAGTCGGCGCCGTCGTCGAAGACGGTGCTCTCCACCCGTTCGAAGACCGCGGGGTCGAAGGCGGCGCCCTCGAAGAAGGACTTGCCCGCCCCGGCCACGACCGGATAGCGCTTGATCACCATCTCGTCGATCTCCGGTAGCAGGAGTCCGGCGATGGAGGGGCCGCCGACCGTGCAGATGCCCAGGTCGCCGTCCTCCTTCTTGAGTTCGCGCACGTGCCGGCGCGGGTCGGTGGCCACCACGGTCACGTTCGGGTCGACGTCGGTGGGCAGGGTGCGCGAGTAGACGTACTCGCGCATGTGCCCGTAAGGGCTGGTCAGTCCCTGGTCCAAGGCGATCTGGTAGGAACCCCGGCCCTGGAGCATGGTGTCGAAGTGCTTGTTGGGCACGTCCAGTCCGAGATGGTTCCGTGCCACGGTGGGGAGCAGTTCCGGGTACTCGTTCACGTGGAACTCGCCGTTGTCCCCCAGTTCCCCGCTGCCGTCGTCGTCGCCACCGGGGAAGAAGTCGAAGGAACCATCGGGCGCGCAGACGTAGCCGTCCAGCGAGACCGCGACGAAGTAGGTGAGCTTTCGCATGTGTCTCCTCGTAGGGGTACTCCCGTGGCCTCTTGACCACTATGGTTGAAGTACTTCAAGTAAAGTACTTCGCATGTAGTGGTTTGCCAAGAGGTTTTTCCGAAAACCTCGGAACAAGGGAGAAAGCCGTGGTCAGGAACCCGGAGCGGCGCGCCGCGCTACTGGACGCCGCCATCGAGACACTCGCCGAAGAGGGCGCGCGCGGGCTCACCTTCCGCGCCGTCGACACCCGGGCGGGCGTCCCCACCGGAACCGCCTCCAACTACTTCACCGACCGCGGCGACCTGCTCGCCCAGACCGGCGCGCGCACCTACGAGCGCTTCATGCCCGAACAGGACGAGTGGGACAACGTGTTGGTCGGTGCCCGCGACCGGGCCAAACTCGCCGAGGTCATGCGCGCCACGGTCAGGCGCCTGGCCGCCGACCCCCACGTCTACCTGGCCACCCTGGAACTCCAACTGGAGGCCACCCGCCGCCCGGAACTGCGCGCGGACATGACCGCTCGCGTGCGCGCCGACCTGGAGGCCAACTTCGCCTTCCACGAGGAGGCGGCGATGCCGGGCGGTCGCGACACCGTCCTCGTGCTCTACCTGGCCCTGAACCGGTTGGTCACCGAGTACCTGACCCTGCCCGGGGTGCTCGCCCCCGAGGGCGACCTGGACCGGCTGGTCACCCTGGTGGTCGACGGCCTCGTCCTCGACGGCGGGAACTAGGCCAGGCCCAACCCCCGGGCACGGGCGCCGGCGGTGGCGCGGTTGGGCACGTCCAGCTTGGTGAGGATGTTGGACACGTGGACGCTGGCGGTCTTGGGCGAGATGAACAGCCGCTCGGCGATCCGGGCGTTGGTGGCGCCCTCGGCGAGCAACCGCAGCACCTCGCTCTCGCGTGCGGTCAGCCCCGCCGGCGCCACCGGTGGGGCCGCCCGCTCGGTCACCCCGGCGCCGAGTCTGCGCGCCAGCCCCTCCGCGGCGCGGGACAGCGGCACGGCCCCGCACTCGACCGCGGTCTCGTACACCTGCCGGACCCGGCGCACCGCCAGGTCGCGGTCGCCCGCGGCCACCACTTCGGCCTCACGCAGCCGGGCCCGGGCCAGGTGCAGCGGCATCGGGACCGCCTCCCACGCCACCACGGCGCTCTTCCACAGGTCGGTGGTGTCCTCTCCCTCGACCTGCGCCGTCAGCGCGGCGACGGACGCCGCGTAGGCGGGCATGACCGAACCCGTGATCGACGTGCGTGCGGCGAGGTCGGCCACCTGGGACGACACTTCCGGAGCCGCTCCCCGCCGGGCCGCCTCGGCCATCACCGCCAGCAGCGGCCACGTGTAGCCGGCGCTCTCCTCCAGGACCACTCGCTCCATGAGGGTGCGGGACAGGGCCAGGGCTTCCGCGACCTCCTCCTCGGCCAGCGCGGTCTCCAGGGCGGCCAGGGACCGTAGCTGCAGAAGGTTCATCCGATGCAGGCCGAGCAGACTCCGATCGCCCAGGGGCCCGGCGGCCCGCCGGGCCGCGTCCAGGTCTCCCTGGACGACCGCGATCCGGGCCAGCACCGTCTGGATGTAGTGCAGTTTGGATCGGGTGGGGGAGGTGGCGGCGGCACGTTCGGCCAGCTCGCGCGCCCGAGCCAGGTCCCCCATCTCGAACCGGATCTCGGTCTGGTTCTGGTGGTTGAACGCACTGTGGGCCGATGCCCACCCCATCCGTTCGTGACGCTCCAGGGAGTCCTCCAACACCCGGAGTCCCTCCTCGTGGTGGCCCAGCTCTCGCAGGTAGTGACCGAGGTTGGCGGTGCCACGCGCTTCGAGCACCGGGTTGGCCATCTGCTCGCTCTCCCGGACCATCTCCTCCATGAAGGGCCGACCTCGTTCCACGTCGCCCGCTTCCAGGAGCAGGTCGCTCAGGAGGATGCGCGCCTCCACCCCACCGCAGCGATCGGCCGTGTCGTCGCGGTCGGCCACCTCGATGGCGCGTTCGGCGAGTACGCGTGGGAGACTTCCCGCTCGGGCCAACTCCTCCAGAAGACGTCGTTGCGGGGTGTCCGCACGGTCCTTGCGCAGCAGCACCATCTCTCGGGCCAGGGCGGCCAGCAGCTGCGCGTACCCCGGCATGTGCGGCGGGTGTGTTTCGAGCGCCCGCACCAGATCGAACAGGCCGTGGTCGCTCATGTCCGAAGAGCGCGCCTGGCCGCGCTTGCGCAACAACACGGCTCGTACCGTGCGCGTCTCGTCGTCGGTGGGCTCCTCGGGCAGTTCGATCAGAGCCTCCTGCACCAGCTCCAACGCACGCTTGTGTCGACCGGCGTCCAGCGCCGCCCCGGCCGCACGACTCACCACCTGGGCACGGGTGTGGCCCTGGGCACGTTCGGCGGCATCGGGTACCTGGTCCCACAGGTCCAATACCCGTTCCAGCATGGCCAGTTCCTCGTTGAAGGCGAGCGTCTCACCGGCGCGGATCGCCGCCCACCAGGCGGCCTGTAGAGCCCTGGGCAGGTCGTGCGCGGCCTGGTAGTGGTGGGCCTCCTCGGCGGCGCGTCGGTCGGCGGGGACGGTGTGGGGATACTCGTCGATGAGCTGGGCGAAGCGCAGGTGCAGCCGGGCGTGCGGTCCGGGCAGGATCTCCCCGTGTACGGCGTCGCGCAGCAGCGCGTGCCGGAAGCGGTATCCGGTCTGCCCGGCCCGCAGCACGTTGGCGTCCACCAAGGTGCGCAGGGCGGCCTCCAACTCACGTTCGGGCAACCCGACCGCGTGGTACAGCACTTCGTGTTCGACGGTGCCGCTCACCGCTCCCACCGCCGCCGCGCGCAGCACGGCCCACGCGGTGTCGTCGAACCGGTTCAGCGGCTCCAACAAAAGGTCGCGGAAGTGGTCGGGCAGGTCGGGGTCCTCGTCGGTCGGACAGGTATCGGCGGTGGCCAGTGCCTCCACGAAGAGGGGCACCCCCTCGCTGCGCCGGTACAGCGAGTCCAGTTCCGCGGGGGTGAGGTCCTCGCCCCGGATCGCCCGGGTCTGGGCGGCCACCTCCTCGCGGGAGAGCGGCTCCAACTGGATCCGACCCACCCCGGGCAGACGTTCCAGCTCGGGCAGCAGCCGGCGCAGCGGGTGCGCGCGGTGCAGGTCGTCGCTGCGGAAGGTGGCGACGATCTGGATCCCGGGCCGATCCAGGTTGCGGATCAGGAAGACCAGCAGGTCACGCGTGGCGCCGTCGGCCCAGTGCAGGTCCTCCAGCACCACGGTGGCGCCCTCGTCCCCGGCCAACAGGGTGAACAGGCGCAGTAGTTGTTCGAAGAGGATGCCCCGGTTCTCCCGACGCTCCTCGGGGACGGGGCCCAGCTCCGGCAGGAGCCGGGCGAACTCTCCCAGCCCACTGGGGGCGGCCTCCTCGAACGGTGCCCGGCCGCACTCGCGCAGTATCTGGCGGAGCACCGCGGTGAAGGGGGCATAGGAGAGTCCGTCGATGCCCAGTTGCAGGCAGGCACCGGTGAACACCGTTCCCGCCGGCCGGGTGGCGGTGAACTCGTTCACCAGGCGGGTCTTGCCCACCCCGGCGTCCCCGCCGACCAGGAGCATCTCCGGTGTTCCGGAGCGCACCCGGTCGGCCTGGTCGGTGAGAAGCCGGAGCTGGTCACGGCGACCGACGAAGACGGGACTGGTATCGGAAAGCAGGGGCATACCGCTCATTATGCTTTGTGCCCGGGACATTTCTCCGCCCGTTATTCGCCGCGGGCCCGACGCTCCTCGCGGCGTCGGGCGCGTGTCTCGGCCCGCAGCCGGCGGAGCTCTCGCATCCGCTCGGCCTGCTGGAGGCGCTCGTCCCGCATGGCGTGGGCGTTGGCGGTGCGCAGGTCGTCGTAGGTCATGTCTCCCCCTGGGTGTCGTGCGGTGCCGGACGTGTTCGGCACATCTACGACGATGTCGCTAAGACACCCGCCGCCACATGAGGAGAACTCCCGCTTTCCATCGTGGGGACACGGCCCCGGCGCCCGCTCGGCTAAGACGTGCGGGACGCCCCCTGAGCCCTTCCGGCGGTGGTCTCAGGCCAGGCCCAGATCGCGGGCGCGGGCGCCGGCGGTGGCCCGGTTGGGCACGTTCAACTTGGTGAGGATGTTGGACACGTGCACGCTGGCGGTCTTGGGCGAGATGAACAGCGACTCGGCGATCCGGGCGTTGGTGGCGCCCTCGGCGAGCAGTCGCAGCACCTCCGTCTCCCGGGCCGTCAACCCCGCCGAACCGGGCACCGGCGTGGTGGGGGAGAGGCCGAGGCGTCGGGCCAAGTCGTCGGCGGCCCGTTCCAACGCGACCGCCCCGCACGCGCGGGCACTCTCCCGTACCCGCCGGACGGGATCGGTGGCCGCGGCGCGATCACCGGCCACGGCGAGGGACTCGGACCGCCGCAACCGGGCCCACCCCTGGTGCAGCGGCATCGGGACGGCCTCCCAGGCCGACACCGCCCGCCCCCATTCCTCGACGGCCGCCGCGGGTCCTCGCGCGGCCTCGACCAGTCGGGCCCGACAATCGGCCCGCGACGCCGTCTGGACCGGGCCGTGCACCGGCATCCGCTCAACCGCGCGCGTGGTCCGTTCGACCGCTTCGGGCTCGCGTCCGCGACGGGCCGTCTCGGCCACGAGGGACAGCAGCGCCCATCCGAACCCGGGGGAGTCGGGGAACTCCAGCCGGCGCAGCGCCTCGTCGGCCTCGGTGCGGGCGGCCGACAGGTCCTCCTCGGCCAGGTACACGTCCAGGTGGGCGGCGACCACCAGTTGGGCCTGGTCCAGGCGTTCCACACTCAGCACCGACACCCGACCCAGACGCTCCAGGCTCTCCCGGGCCCTGGCCAGGTCCTCGTGTCCGAGCGCGGCACGGGCCGCGGCGGTCTCGTCCAGCGCGACCAGGGTCCGGGCCAGCAGGCTCGTCAGGAAGACCCTGTGCATCGGGGTGGAAGCGCGCGGGGCGGCTTCCTCGATCACCTCCCTGGCCCGCCGTAGACGGCCGGTGTCGTAGAACACCTCCGCCCGGTTCTGGAGGGTGAAGCCGTTGTGCAGGCTCGCCGAACCCCGCTCGTGCTGGTACCGCAGGGAACGTTCCAGCAACTCCAGAGCCTCCTCGGTGCGTCCCTGCTCGCGCAGGTAGTGGGCGAGGTTCCCGCTGGCGCGCGCCTCCATCGCCGGGTCGCCGATCTCACGGCCCAACCGCACGGACCGCTCCAACAGGGGCCGTCCCTCCTCACCGCGACCGCGACTCATGTACACCGAGCCGAGCGAGACCAGTGCCGCCGCCTCCGCGGAGCGGTCCCCGTCCCGCCGGGCCACCTCCAGGGCGCGCTCGGACAACGACACCGCCGACAGCCCCAGCCCGAGGGTCTCCCGTGGGCGGAACATGCTCTCGCGCGCCACGATCGAGAGGGTGCGTCCGTACCCGGGCATGTGCGGCGGATGGAGTCGCAGCGCTTCGGCCAGGTCGGCCTCCGCACCCTCGGCCACGCACTGGGTCCGGGCCTGCCCACGACAGCGCAGCAGCAGTGAGCGCAGGGCCAGGTCATGGTCGTCGGGGCCCTCGGGTACGTCGGGCAGCGCCGCGTCGCACAGTTCCCAAGCGCGTTCGGGCCCTCCGCTCTGCAACGCGGCCAGCGCGGCGTCGGCGCGCACCCGGGCCAGGGAACGGCCACCGACCGCCTCGCGCGCCTCGGGCACCCGGTCCCACAGGGCGAGCACCCGCTCCAGCACGGCCGACTGCTCGCCGAAGGCCAGGACCTCCCCGGCGCGCACCGCCGCGTTCCAGGCCGCGGCCAGGGCCAGGGGCAGTTCGTTCGCGGCCTGGTAGTGGTGGGCCTGCTCGGCGGCGCGGCGCTCGCCCGGCACCGCGTCGCTGTGTTCGTCCAGGTCCCGGGCGAAGCGCAGGTGCAGTCTCGAACGCGCGCCCGGCAGCAGCGAATCGTGGACCGCTTCGCGCAGCAGGGCGTGCCGGAAGCGATAGCCGTCCCCGCTGATCCGTAGGAGCCGGGCGTCCACGAGCCCTTGGAGGGCCTCCTCCAGGCTCTCCTCGGACAGGTCGGTCACCCGCAACAGTGGTTCATGGCCCACCTCCCCGGAGAGCGCGCCGACCGAGGCGGCGCGCAGTACCCGGGCCCAGGGAGCGGGCAGCCGGCGCACGGGCGCCAGCAACAGGTCGCGGAAGTGTTCGGGGACCGGGGAGGACGCCTCGTCGTCACCGGCCAGCGCCTCCACGTACAGGGGGATGCCGTCGCTGCGCCGGTACAACTCGTCCAGTCCCCGGGCGTCCAGGGCGTCGCCGGTGAGGGCGTGCGCTTGGCGTGCGACCTCCTCCCGGGTGAGCGGGGCCAGGTCCAGGCGGGTCACCTCGGGCAGACGTTCCAGCTCGGGCAGTAGCAGGCGCAGCGGGTGCGCGCCGTCCAGTTCGACGAACCGGTGGGTGGCGACGATCTGGACCCCGGGCCGGTCCAGCGCCCGGACCAGGAAGACCAGCAGGTCACGGGTGGCGCCGTCGGCCCAGTGCAGGTCCTCCAGGAGCAGGGTCAGGCCTCCATCCCCGGTCGGCCCCGCATCCTCGGCCAGTGATCGGATCAGCGTCAGCACCTGGTCGAAGAGCACGCCACGGGACTCGGGACGCTCGGTGGGGATCGTCCCCAGTTCGGGCAGGATCCGGGCGAGCTCGCCCACCCCGCCGTCGGCGGCGAGCTCGAAGACACCGCGGCCCCGTTCCCGCAACACCTGACGCAGCAGCGTGGTGAACGGGGCGTAGGCCAGGCCGTCCACGCCCAGTTCCAGGCAGCCGCCCGCGAACACGGTCCCGGCCGGCAGGGTGGCCGCGAACTCGGTGACCAGGCGGGTCTTGCCCACGCCGGCGTCGCCGCCGATCATCACCGTCGCCGAGGTCCGGGTTCGGCAGTGGCCGGTGTGGGCGGACAGGGCGCGGAGTTCCTCGGAGCGGCCGACGAGGTGTGTGGTGGTCGCGGGCAGCAGGGGCATGTCGGTCATTATGTCCCCACCACGAAGGTGGGTCAGGTGCCGGTGGAACGACGGGATCGGCGTTCGGCCCGGCGGGCCGAACGGAGGCGGCGCCGCTCCCGCAGGACCTCCCGGACCTGAAGGTGCTCCAACATCACCTTCGGTCCGGGGCGGTCGACGTAGTTCCGCAGGGTCTCGATCTGGAACATGGGGCTTGCCTCCTCTCCTCGGCGGTCGACTCTCGGCCGCCTCGGGTTCCAGCTTCGATCTAAGAGGACGGCCCGCGCATCGGGAGGGATCCGTATCTTGCGCGCCCTTCGCCCGGTGGACGTCGAGGCCACGCGACCAAGAGGCCGTTCCCGGACCTAAGAGGGCACTTCGGGTGGTGAGGCGGTGGTGTGCGGCGACGAGGGTGTGTCACGTAACGTAATCGAACGAGTACTCGTAGTTGTCTTGAGGTGTCACACAGCGCGAAACAGTGAGACCGGGGAGACGTGGGATGGATGTGGCCGTTTTCGAGGGTGTTCGTGGACGTGGTCGAACGAGAGGGGCCGGGCGGGCGATGGTCGGCGCCGTCGCCGGGGTCGCCGCCGTGGCGCTTTTGACCGCCCCGGCCTCCGCCGGTGGTGAGGGAGGGGCCGGGGCCGAGGCGGAGCTCGTCGGACTGGCTCTGTCCGGGGCGCCCGAGCCGCCGCCGGCGGGGGAGGAGTTCGTCTACCGGGCGACGATCGCCAACGACGGCGGTGAAGAGGTGGTGGGGGGCCTGCTCGCCCAGCACGTGCCCGAGCCCCTGGAGGTGGTCGAGGTCGGTCAGGGCGGGGTGTTGGAGGAGGGCGTCGCCAACTGGCGAGTCGACGTCCCGGTGGGTGGAGAGTCCGAGTTCACCGTGCGGGTCCGGGTGCCGGAGGAAACGTCGGGGGAGGCGCGCGTGGTGAGCACGGCGTGCCTGCTGCTGGAACGGGACGACGAACCCTCGGCCTGCGCCAGCGACACGCTCCTGGTCGCCGAACCCACGGTGCTGTCCAAGGTGGGGGCGGCGATCGACCGTGAGGCGGTGGTGCGCGCGGTGGGGGTGGGGGTCCTGATGCTGATGGTCTGGCTGCTGTGGCGACAGTGGCGCCGATGGGGAACCCGGCGGTACGGCTGAGCGTTGACCTCACCGAGCCGGTGGTCCGATTGTTACGTCAGGGTGTCATGAAGGCGGAGGCGAGAACTACGTCGCGTAGTAGTCTGTCGACATGGACTTTCTCTACTCCGCGCTCGTCTTCCTGCACATGCTCGGCCTGGCCGGCATCATCGCCGGTTTCCTGATGCAGCTGATGACCGACAACGTCAAGGCCACCAAGGTTCTGCTGCACAGCTCCCTGCTCCAGTTCGTCACCGGGCTGCTCCTGGTGGGGGTCGCCGAGATGGCCGACCTCGGCGACATCGACCACATGAAGATCGGCGTCAAGCTCGTCATCTCCCTCGCCGTGGTGGTGGTCGGTGTCCTCAACCTCCGCAAGCCCGCCAAGAACCTGGCGATCATCGCCGGGGTGCTCGCCATCGTCAACATCGGCGTGGCGGTCTTCTGGTGAGGCATGGGGGCGCGGGGCGCCCCCGACCCCGCCCGTGAGGGGTCGTTCCGCCGGTGGCGGGTCGGAGTGCACCGACCCGCCACCGGCTTTTTCGTGTCCGTTCCCGGTTCACCCCGACGCTGCCTTTCGGAAAACTTGCAAGAGCTTTCGGCGAGGTCAGTGGTAGGGAGCCGTGCTGCGACCGAAAAACACCGGTTCACAAGGGCAAGACTGCGTGTTACGTTCGTCACTCCTACGCAAATTCTTGCAGGATATGCAAGAGATTGGCGATGGGGCAGTGTGGCCCCATCGCGGAACCTCCCCCAAGGAGCGCACATGAGAACGTCCCGACTCGGCGCCCTCGCAGGTGCCGTGGTGCTGGGAGCCGGCCTGCTAGCGGCTTCCGGACCCGCGATCTCCCAGGAAGCACCCGACGCGGCCCCCGTCTCCGACGTGACCCCCGCCGCCGAGGGCACGGGCGACACCATCGTCCACCTGTTCCAGTGGAACTGGGACTCCGTCGCCGCCGAATGCGCCGACTTCCTCGGCCCCAACGGCTATGGCGGCGTGCAGGTGTCCCCACCCCAGGAACACGTGGTCGTCCCCTCCTCCGAGGGCGGCGACTATCCCTGGTGGCAGGACTACCAGCCGGTGTCCTACAGCATCGAGAACACCCGGCGCGGCACCGCCGAGGAGTTCGAGAACATGGTCGGCACCTGTGCCGACAACGGCGTTCGCATCTACGTCGACGCCGTCATCAACCACATGACCGGCCCCGCCGAGGTCGACCTGCCCGGCAGCGCGGGCACCGAATGGGAACAGTACGAGTACCCCGACCTGTTCGGCGACGGCGAGGCCTCCTACTCCTATGGCGACTTCGCCCCCTGCTACGACACCATCGAGAACTGGAACGACAAGTCCGAGGTGCAGAACTGCCAGCTCCTGGGCCTGTCCGACCTGGACACGGGTTCGGAGCACGTACGCGCCCAGATCGCGCGCTACCTCAACGGACTGGTCGACATGGGTGTCGGGGGCTTTCGCGTGGACGCCTCCAAGCACGTCCCCGAGGAGGACATGGGCGCCATCATCGGCTCCCTGAACGAGGTGCCCGGCTTCGGCGGCGCCCCGCACGTCTACCACGAGGTCATCGGCGACGCGACGGTCCCCTACACCGCCTACACGCCCTACGGACAGGTCACCAACTTCGACTACCAGCGCGACATCGCCCACAGCTTCGCCAACGGCGACATCGCGAACCTGACCTCGATGCCCGACCACGGCGGACTCACCTCCGAGGAGGCCGTGGTCTTCATCGACAACCACGACACCCAGCGGTACGAACCCGCCCTGACCCACGTGGACGGCGACCGCTACTACCTCGCGACCGCCTTCATGCTCGCCCACTCCTACGGAACCCCCGTGGTGATGTCGAGCTACGACTTCCAGGGCAACGAGGCCGCGGGCCCGCCCAGCGTCGGCGAGGTCGAGGGGAACCCGGCCGGTTGGATCACCGCGGACAGCGACTGTGCCTCGGCGGAGTGGATCTGCGAGCACCGTGACGAGACCGTCGGCGGCATGGTCGCCTTCCGCAACGCGGTGGACGGCGCCGAACTGATCGAACGCGCCACGGACGGTTCCTCGCGGGTGGCCTTCGACCGCGGCGACGTGGGTTTCGCCGCCTTCAACGCCTCCGGTGAGAGCTGGTCGCTGACCGCCGCCACCTCCCTGCCCGACGGTGAGTACGACAACGTCGCCGGTTCCGGCGGTGCCACGGTCTCCGGTGGAGAGGTCACCGCGACCGTCCCCGCCGAGGGCGCCCTGGCGCTGCACGTGGGCGGCGAGTGCGTCGAGGACTGCGAGGGTGGCGGCGACCCGGGAGACCCCGGCGAGCCCGGTGACCCGGACACCATCACCGCCACGGTCGAGACCGAACCCGGCCAGGAGGTGCACGTGGTCGGCTCCACGCCCGAACTCGGTTCCTGGGAACCCGCCGATGGCGTGGCGCTGAGCACCGACGCCGACACCTACCCCCAATGGACCGGCGACGCCACCATCGAGGCCGACACCGAGTGGAAGCTCGTCAAGGTCGGTCCCGACGGCAGCGCCGACTGGGAACCCGGGGACAACCGCGTCGGCCCGGCCACGTCCGTGACCTGGGGCCGACTCTGATCCCTCGGTACCGACGCCTCGCCATCGCCCCCTGACCCGAGCCCGGGCACCCTCGCGCCGCGCCCCCGCGGCGCGAGGGTGCCCTTTCCCCTGGCTCAGCCCGCGGACGCGTCCGTCAAGGGCGAGGGGCAGGTGCCGCCGGGCTCCACGGTGAGTTCGTAGTGCCAGACCTCGTTGTCGTAGGTCTGACACAGCCCGAACCGCGAACCGTGCCGGGCGAACCAGTAGGCCGCGTCCGTGCGGCCGATGTCCACGGCCTCGCCGGTCACGTGCGAGGACTCCTCGGGAAGGGCCACCCATGCGGCAGCCTCCTCCTCACTCCCGTACACCTCGACCGCGGAGTCCAGCAGGAACCGCTGGTAGCGCTCACTACGCCACCCGCTCGTCACCAACACCTCGATCCCGTCCTCCCGCAGAGCGGCGTCGGCGGCCTCGCGCACGGCCGCCAGCAGCTCCGAGTCGAGTCCGGCCAGGGCGGGCACCTCCTCGGACGGGTCCAGGGCCTCGCCCTCGGCGACAAACCCGTCCTCCTCGCCCAGTGGGCTGAATCGGGTCACCGGAAGTTCCGAGGTCCACCCCCGATCATTGCCCTCCTCGGACGCGCCACCGCCGTTCGCGCCCGCCGCCGCGCAGCCCGCCAGAGCAGACATCACCAGCGCGGCGGAGAGGAGAACAGCCGGTCGAAAACGTGCACGGCGCATGGAAAATCCCTCCTCCGGGCCCGAGCCCCGCGCTCGGCACCGAGGGGCAGACCACCACGAGGGATGTTGCGCGGATGTCGGCCGCCGAGCCAACGTTTTCGCAACACGGCCCCCACCTACACTGAGGCTCCGCGACTCGACCACCGTGCCCGTGCCCCGACCCGGCACGACCGAGCGGTCCGGCCGAACAGGGGAGGACCACATGCGTGTACTGGTCGTCGAGGACGAGGTGTTCATGGCCGAGGCCCTCCAAGCGGGGCTGCGCCACGAGGCCATCGCCGCCGACGTCGCGCTGGACGGCGACGCCGCTCTGGAACGGCTCGGGCTCAACGACTACGACGTGGTCGTCCTCGACCGGGACATCCCCGGCACCCATGGCGACCAGGTGTGCGCGCTCATCGCCCGCGACCGCCCCCACACCCGGGTGCTGATGCTCACCGCCGCCACCCGGCTCAGGGACAAGGTGGACGGATTCTCCCTGGGAGCCGACGACTACCTCACCAAACCGTTCGCGGTGCGGGAGCTGGTCATGCGCTTGCGCGCGCTCGCGCGGCGGCCCGCCGCCACCGTCCAACCGGTGCTGGAGTGGGCCGACCTGCGCCTGGACCCCTACCGTCGCGAGGCCTACCGGAGCGGCCGCTACTTGAAGCTGCCCCGTAAGCAGTTCGCCGTCCTCGAACTGTTGATGCGCGCCGACGGGGGAGTGATCAGCGCGGAGACACTTTTGGAGAAGGCCTGGGACGAACACGCCGACCCCTTCACCAGCGCGCCCCGTGTCACGGTGTCCCAGCTGCGCAAGGCACTCGGCGAGCCGGACCCCATCGTCACCGTGTCCGGCGTCGGCTACCGCCTCGTCGTTCCCGAGGAGGGTCGGTGAACCGCCTCGAAGGGGATCATGGATCGGTTCGGGGGAGCGCACGCCTGCGACTGACCCTCGGCTACGCCGGGTTCCTGGTCTTCGCCGGTCTGGCCGTGCTGGTCGGCGTCTACGTGGTCCTGCGATACGTCCCCGACTATCCGCTCACCGCCGCCAACCCCCGCGACGCCGACAACGTGATCCCCGCCCGCCCGGAGATCCTGCGCGCCGTCGTCAACGTCTCGGGGGTGGTCCTGCTCATGTTGGCGGTGATCGGGCTGGTCGGCGGCTGGTTCCTGGCGGGTTGGGTGCTTCGCCCCCTGCGGCGGATCAACGAGGCCGTGCTGGTCGCCGCCACGGGGCGCCTGGGGCACAGGGTCGCGCTCTCGGGGCCCAACGACGAGTTCCGCCGGCTCGCCGACGCCTTCGACCACATGCTCGACCGCGTCCAGGACGCGTTCGAGGCACAGGAGCGCTTCGCCGCCAACGCCTCACACGAACTCCGGACCCCGCTGGCGGTCAACGCGACGCTTCTGGACGTGGCCCGCCGCGACCCCGAGGGGCAGGACCACCCCCGTCTCCTGGAGCGGCTCGACATCACCAACGCCCGCGCGATCGACCTCACCGAGGCGCTTTTGCGGCTGGCCGACGCCAACTCCGTCACCGCGGCCTCCGCGCCGACCGACCTCGCCGAGATCGCCCGCGGTGTGGTCACGGAGAGCGAGGACGAGGCGCGACGGTTCGGGGTACGACTGTGCCCGGCACTCACCCCGGCGCCCGCCATCGGCGACACCGTCCTACTCACCCAGCTCACCGAGAACCTGGTGCGCAACTCCCTGCGCCACAACATCGGCGTGGGCGGCGCCGGGACGGGTGACGACACCGAGGCGGGCACCGCGTCCGTGACCACCGGTCGCGATCCCCGCACGGGCGAGGCCGTCCTACGAGTCGAGAACACCGGACCCGTGTACACGGCGCGGACGGTCGCCCGTTTCCACGAACCCTTCCTCCGTGGCCAGGGGAGGATCGGCTCCGGTCAGGGCCATGGCCTGGGCCTGGCCCTGGTGGCGCGGGTCGTCGACGTCCACGGTGGCACCCTGGACCTGCGTCCGCGCGCGGGGGGAGGCCTGACCGTCACGGTCGTGCTGCCGCCGCCCTCGGATCGGGCCCCCGTCACGAGGCCGGTGCCTCAGTCGTCGTAGAAGGCCCGCTCCATGACCGCGCGGGCACGGCGGGTCGCCCGCAGGTACTCCTCGGTCAGCTGCTCCGCGGGTCCCACCGTCTCGGAGTCCTCGTCCTCGGAGTCGTCCCGGTAGCCCATGGCCTCGGCCAGGGCCGCACGCACCCGCAGGTCGGAGGGGAGCGAGTCGCCGCCCCGGCCGCGCTCCAGCATCACCATGCCGCGCACCCGGGACGCCAGCCGCCAGGCCTCCTCCAGCACCACGCCGTCCTCGGCGGCCAACAACCCGTGCGCCACGGCCACGCGCAGCGCCGCCAAGGTCCCGTTCACGCGCAGGTCCGGTTGTTGGTGGGCGTGCCGCAACTGGATCAGTTGGGCCACCCACTCCACGTCCGACAGGCCGCCCCGCCCCAGCTTCGTGTGCAGGGTCGGGTCGGCCCCGCGCGGCAACCGCTCGGCCTCCATCCGTGCCTTGAGCTTGCGGATCTCCAACACCGAGGCCGAGTCGATCCCACCTCGCGGGTAGCGCAGCGGGTCGATCAGGGCGATGAAGGCCGAGCGCAGCCCGTGGTCCCCGGCGATCGGCCGGGCCCGCAGCAGCGCCTGGCTCTCCCACACCTGTGACCAGCGCCCGTAGTAGGCCGCGTAGGAGGCCAGGGTGCGCACCACCGGTCCGCTCCTACCCTCCGGACGCAGATCGGTGTCCACCTTCAACGGTGGTTCCGCCTGCGGCATCTCCAACAACCGGGCCAGTTCCCGAACGATCGCCAACGCCTGCCTGGTGGCCGCCCCGGTCTCCACCCCCGGCATCGGGTCGTGCACGTACATCACGTCGGCGTCGCTGGTGTAGGTCAACTCACCGCCGCCGAACCGGCCCATCGCGATCACGCACACCCGGGTGAGCTCCTCACCGCCCGAGTCGGCCACCACCTTGGTGTAGGCGGCGCGCAGCGCGGCGTCGATGGTGACCGCGGCGATGTCGGTCAGCGCGCCGCCGACCTCCTCCACCGACGACACCTCCAACAGATCCGCCGAGGCCGTGCGCAACAGCTCCCGGCGGCGCAGCGCGCGCACCGCCGAGACCGCCTTCTCCGGGGTTTCGTACCGGCGCAGTGCCGCGTCCGCCTCCGCCATGAGCGTCTCGATCCGTCGACGTCGAAGGTGGGCGTCGTCGGCCAGGGTCGCCACCGACTCGGGGGCGCGCAGCAGCAGCTCGGTCACGTAACGACTGGTGCCCAGCAACCACGCCATCCGCTCGGCCACCCGCACGTCGTCACGCAGCAGCCGCAGGTACCACGGGGTGGTGCCGAGCGCCTCGCTGACCTGCCGGAACCCCAGCAGGCCCGCGTCCGGGTCGGGGGAGTCGGCGAACCAGCCCAACATCACCGGCAGCAACGTGCGCTGGATGGACGCCCGTCGGGACAGACCCGAGGTCAACGACTCCAGGTGCCGTAGCGACCCGCGCGGATCGGCGAAGCCCAGGGCGCCCAACCGGTCGACGGCCTGCTCGGGGGACAGGCGCGCCTCCTCGTCGGGCAGTTTGGCGACCGCGTTCAACAACGGTCGGTAGAACAACTTCTCGTGCAGGCGCCGCACCTCCGCCGACACCCGCTTGCGCGCACCGGTCAGCTCCCGCACCGGGTCCGCGCCGAACCCCAGCGCCCGACCCAACCGGCGCAACTGCGCGGGACCGTCCTGGGTCTTGGGATCGGGTATCAGGTGGGTGCGCCGCAACCGCTCCAACTGCAGCAGGTGCTCCATCCGACGCAGGAACCGGTAGGCGTCGGTGAGTCCCGCCGCGTCCTTGCGCCCCACGTACCCGAACTCCGACAGCGCGGTGAGCGCCTGGAGGGTGTTGCCCGAACGCAGCCGGTCGTCGGTACGGCCGTGCACCAGCTGCAACAATTGCACGGAGAACTCGATGTCGCGCAGGCCGCCCGGGCCCAACTTCAGCTCGCGGTCGGCCTCACCGGTGGGGATGTGCGCCACCACCCGGCGGCGCATCGCCTGTACGTCCTCGACGAAGTCCTTGCGGCCGGCGGCCTCCCAGACCATCGGCGCGATCGCCTCGGTGTAGGCGCGGCCCAGCGCCACGTCACCGGCGATGGGACGGGCCTTGAGCAGTGCCTGGAACTCCCAGGTCTTGGCCCACCGGTCGTAGTAGGCCACGTGGCCGGCCAACGAGCGCACCAGGGGACCGCTCCGACCCTCGGGCCGGAGCGCGGGGTCGACCTCCCACAGGGTGCCCTCGGTGTCGGTCGCCGATGGGATCCGCATCATCGCCGTCGCCAGACGGGTGGCCGCGCGCAACGCGTCCTGCTCGTCGGCGTCCCCGACGGGCTCGGCCACGAACACCACGTCCACGTCACTGACGTAGTTGAGTTCGCGACCACCGCACTTGCCCATGCCGATCACGGCCAACCGGCACAGCTCGGCGTCCTCGGGCGACTCCGCCCGCGCCACCGCCAGCGCCGCGTCCAGTAGGGACGCGGCCAGGTCGGAGAGCTCCGCGGCGACCTCCTCCACCGAGTTCGTCTCGGTCAGGTCACGCCCGGCCAGACGCAGCAGCCGACGACGGTACGCCACCCGAACGGTGTGCCGCAGCGCCGTCCACGGATCCTCGTCCACGCCCTCGACCACCACCGGGTCGGCGACGGGTACCGCGTCGTCGGGCCGGGCGCCCACGGTGTGCAACAACCCCCGGCGCAGCTCCTCCGGTTGCGGGGTGCGCGCGGCGTCGGCGCCCCGCAACTCCCGCCAGTCCTCGGGGTAGCGCACGAGGTGGTCGGTCAGCGCGGTGCTGGCGCCCAGGATCCGGCACAGCCGCGCCCGCAGGTCCGGCTCCTCCCGCAGGGCGAGCAGCACGTCGTCGGGATCGGGGGAGACCTCCAGCACCCGGAGCAGACCCAACAGGGCCTGGTCCGGGTCGGCCGCCGCCGCGAGGGAGGTGAGGACCTCGGTGTCGGCCCTGGCGTCCAGCCCGGCCTGTTCCACCAACCTCAGGGCCTTGGGGCTGTCGCTGAAACCACGCCGGGCCAGCGCTCCTACTGTCATGTCGGTGCTTCCCTCCCTTGCCACGCGTCAACGGTAGCCGTCGATGGATAGCATGCCCCGGTCACCTCTACTCCCAAGGAGCGCACATGTCCGTTCTGGACGTCGAGATCGCCGACCTCACCGGGGGCCCGGCAGGCCTGGACCGGTACGCGGGCCAGGCGGTGCTGGTCGTCAACGTCGCCTCCCGGTGCGGACTGACCCCGCAGTACGCGACCCTGGAGAAGCTCCAGCGGAGTTACGCCGATCGGGGCTTCACCGTCCTGGGCGTGCCGTGCAACCAGTTCATGGGCCAGGAACCCGGCACCCACGAGGAGATCGCCACCTTCTGCTCCACCACCTATGGGACGACCTTCCCCATGACGGAGAAGGTCGACGTCAACGGCGAGGACCGTCACCCGCTGTACGCGGCCCTGGTGGAGACGGCGGACGCAGAGGGCCACACCGGCGACGTGCGGTGGAACTTCGAGAAGTTCCTCGTCGCCCCCGACGGCACCGTCGCGGCGCGCTTCGGTCCCCAGGTCGAGCCGGACTCCGGCGAGGTCACCAAGGCCGTCGAGGCGGTTCTGCCGAACTGACCCGGAGACCAGGGACGAGGGAGGCCACCGGCGACGTGGAGAACGTCATCGGTGGCCTCCCTCATGCCCGGAGCCTCTCTCCAGGCCCACGCACTAGATGTCGTAGTACAGCTCGAACTCGCGCGGGTGCGGGCGCAGACGCAGGGAGTCGATCTCCTCGGTGCGCTTGAAGTCGATGTAGGTCTCGATCAGGTCCTTGGTGAAGACGCCGCCCTCCAGCAGGAACTCGTGGTCGGCCTCCAGGGCCTCCAGCGCCGCGTCCAGGGACGCCGGGACCGTCTCGATGTTCTCGGCCTCGGCCGGGGGCAGCTCGTACAGGTCCTTGTCGAGCGGCTCCGGCGGCTCGATCTTGTTCTTGACGCCGTCCAGACCCGCCATGAGCATGGCGGAGAAGGCCAGGTAGGGGTTGGCCGACGGGTCCGGCACCCGGAACTCGATGCGCTTGGCCTTGGGGTTGGAGCCGGTGAGCGGCAGACGGATGCAGGCCGAACGGTTGCGCTGGCTGTAGACCAGGTTGATCGGGGCCTCGTAACCCGGGACCAGGCGGTGGAAGGAGTTCACCGTCGGGTTGGTGAAGGCCAGCAGCGCCGAGGCGTGCTTGAGCAGACCACCGATGTAGTGACGCGCCGTGTCGGAGAGCTGGCCGTAGCCGGACTCGTCGAAGAACAGCGGCTCGCCTTCCTTCCACAGACTCTGGTGGCAGTGCATGCCGGAGCCGTTGTCACCGAAGAGCGGCTTGGGCATGAAGGTCGCCGTCTTGCCCGCGGCGTTGGCGACGTTCTTCACGATGTACTTGTACAGCTGCACGTTGTCGGCGTGCTTGAGCAGGGTGCCGAACCGGATGCCGATCTCGGCCTGACCGGCGGTGCCGACCTCGTGGTGCTGGAGCTCGACCTCGATGCCGGACTCGATGAGCGTCTTCACCATGTCCGAGCGCAGGTCGCTGTAGTGGTCGACCGGCTCGACCGGGAAGTAGCCGCCCTTGAAGCGCGGACGGTACCCGCGGTTGCCGCCCTCGATCGTGGAGCCGGTGTTCCAGGCGCCCTCGATGGAGTCGATTTCGTAGTAGCCGGTGTTCGCGCTCGTCTTGAACTTGACGTCGTCGAAGATGTAGAACTCGGCCTCGGCACCGAAGAAGGCGGTGTCGGCGACGCCGCTGCCGCGCAGGTAGGCCTCGGCCTTGCGGGCGACGTTGCGCGGGTCGCGGCTGTAGGACTCCAGCGTGAGCGGGTCGTGGACGAAGAACGTCATGTTCAGCGTCTTGTGCTTGCGGAACGGGTCCAGCACGCCGGTGCTCAGGTCCGGCAGCAACAGCATGTCGGACTCGTGGATGGCCTGGAAGCCGCGGATCGAGGAACCGTCGAACATCTGGCCGTCGGTGAAGGTGGACTCGTCCACGTTCTCGGTCGGGAGGGTCACGTGGTTCACGCCCCCGAACAGGTCCGTGAAACGGACATCGAGGAATGCGACGTCCTCGTCTCGGATGTAGGCGAGGACCTCATCGACGCTGCTGAACAAAACGGAACCTCCGTGCAGGTGGCTGAGACGGCGGGTCGGTGGGTCCGCTCCATCGCGGGGCCCGTCGACCACACGCCGTCTCCCGGCTTCGCTCTCGAAGCTAGGAGCGCGTGATTTCCACGCCATGTCTCGATTGTTTCTTGCATGTTACGGAGCGAGGTGATCACGTGGACGACCCCCATGGGGCGGTGATTCCGCCTGTTTCAAGGGCGAATCGGCCCGTCGGCGTGGTTCGGGGGTGATCGGTCCCACCCGGGTTCGCGGCCGGCGTCACACCATCCGTGCCCACCCGGGTGCGGGTGTCCGTGACGTGCCTATACCGTGAAAACCATGAGTGACGAGAGCCGGTCCACCGCCGACCCCGACGACGACTTCCGCTACCGGGGGAACCGGCTCGGGCTGCCCGAGGAAGGTCCTCGATCGGTGCCGGGCGTGGTCCGTCGACTCGTCGGCCTGGCCCTGGACTGGGCCGTGGCGAGCCTCCTCGTCTGGGGGGCCATCAACGCGGGTCTGATCGGCCGGGAACTCGCGGCGGCCGCCGCGAGCGGTGGGGAGCAGGAGGCCCTGGCCCTGACCAACTTCACCACCCTGTCCACCCTGGTGGTGTTCGCGGCGATGAGCATCGTGCTGCTGACCCTGTTCGGTACAACGATCGGGCGGCGGATCGTCGGCGTCGGGATCACGGCCACGGGAGAGCGTTCCTGGCCCTGGTTCGTGTCCATGACGGTGCGGACCCTGCTGTTGTGCCTGGTGATTCCGGCCGTGGTCTACGACCGTGACACACGTGGTCTACACGACCGGGCCGCGGGCACCATCGCGACCCGTTACTGATCCCTCACGGGACGCGTCGGACCGGCGCCGAGTGCGGTGGGGGCGCCCTTCGAGCTGCTGTTAGCATCCTGAACAGCTTTTCCCGGGGCCGCGAGCCTTCTGGCCGCCCTGACCCCGCCCCCTCCAAGGTCTTCTTCGTATCCGAAGGTTCGCATGGCTGGAAAACGTTCCGCCCCTCACTCGTCAGGTGCCCTGGGCGCCACAAGAATGTCCGGGGGACAGTGGATCGCCTGTGTCGTCACGGCGTTGACCATCGTCGCGAGCCTGGGCGGCTACGGCTGGTACCAGGGGTTGATCGGCAACATCACCACCACGCAGGTGGACACCGACGAATGGGATCGACCCACCAGCGTGGAGGGGGTCATGAACCTCCTCATCATCGGGTCCGACGTGCGCTCGGGTGAGAACGCCGACTACGGCGAGGCCGAGGGCGAGCGCCCCGACACCATGCTCATCGCCAGCGTCAACGTGGACAACGGCGCCGCCACCCTGGTCAACCTGCCCCGCGACCTCATGGTCGATCTGCCCGGCTGTGAGGCCGTGGAGGGCTACGAGGGCATGGACCCCCACCAGGGCATGGTCAACTCCGCGATGACCTTCGGCGGGGTGGGCTGCCAGTGGAAGGCCGTGGAACAGGTGACCGGTGTGCACCTGGACCACTTCGTCATGATGGACTTCACCGGGTTCAAGGACATGGTGGACGCCCTGGGCGGGGTACAGATGTGCATCCCCGAGGCCGTCGACGACCCCAAGGCCCACCTACAACTGGACGCCGGACTCCAGACACTCGATGGCGAAGACTCCCTGGGCTTCGTGCGTTCCCGCTACGCCCAAGGGGACGGCAGCGACCTGTCGCGGATCGACCGGCAACAGGAGTTCATGGGCGCCATGCTCCGCGAGGTCCTCAGCAGCGATGTCATGACCAACCCGGTCACCATCACCAACTTCCTCGGCGCCGTCACCGACTCCATCAGTACCGACGACGACCTCACGGTCGACATCATGACCGACCTGGCCATCTCCATGCGCGAGGTCGACCTGGACCGGGTCCAGTTCGTCACCGTCCCCAACGGGGCGCATCCCGACGACGAGAACCGCATCATGATGAGCCAGCCGCAGGCCTCGGAGCTGTTCGAGGCGATCAACGCGGGTGTGGACCTGGCGGGCGAGGACGACGACACCTCCGACAACAAGGACGGCGAGGAGGGGACGGAGTCGGTCGATCCCGCCGACGTCACGGTCCAGGTGGTCAACAACACCGGTATCGACGGGCTCGCCCTGGAGATCCAGGCCGTCCTGGTCCAGGAGGGTTACGTGGTCACCGGTACCGGTAACCCCGAACTGCGCGCCCCCGCCGCGACCACCGTCTACCACGGTCCCGGCGACGAGGCGGCGGCCGAGCTGCTCGCCGGTTCCCTGGAGAACGCCGTGACCGAGGAGGCCGAGGGGCTGGAGCAGACCCTCGAAGTGGTGGCCGGGTCCGACTGGAACGGTTTCTCCGGGAGTTCCTCCGCCGAGACCGACCTGTCCATCACCGACGATCTCGGCGGCGTCACCGCCGAAGAGGCCGAGGAGAGCGCTTGCTGAGGTGAGCGGTCCGGTCATCGCGCCCGGTGGCCGGACCGACGGCCGGGGTCTGACACAGGGATACCGTTCCGGTAGCATCCGGGGGGTTACGTCCGAGTACACCACCGCGGTCCCTCCCGTGGCGGATCCCCTCCCGGACACTCCCACCTCTCTCGTGCCCCAGATCGGATCGCAGGTGCCCTCTTGGCCCCAAGAAACGTGTCCAAGGCCGCCGTCGCAGGCAAGATGACCCTTGGGAAATGGGCGGCGTGCGTCGCGACCGGTGTGCTCATCGCCGCGAGTCTGGTCGCCTACACCGGTTACCAGGGAATCTTCGGTATCGACACCGCGGACGTGGACCCCGACGGCTGGGGTGACCGTCCCGCCCAGGTCGAGGGACTGCACAACATCCTGCTGCTGGGCACCGACGAGCGCGCGGGGGACAACGCCGAGTACAACGAGCTCAACGGCATCCGCCCCGACGTCCTGGTCGTCGTCAGCATCGACGTGGACAAGGGCGGGGTGACGATGGTCAACCTCCCGCGTGACACGATGGTCGAGATCCCCCCGTGCGAGGCGACGGAGGGGGAGGGTGCGGGCTGGTCGGGCGGCGTCGACCAGCTCAACCACGCCATGACCTACGGCGGGATGGACTGCCAGGGCAACACGGTGGAGACCATCACCGGGATCCACCTCGACCACATGGTCCTGGTGGACTTCGCCGGGTTCGAGCACATCGTCGACTCCATCGGTGGCATCAAGATGTGCGTTCCCGAGCCCGTGGACGACCCCAAGGCGCACATCGAGCTGGACGCGGGGGAGCAGAGGCTCAACGGGGAACAGGCACTCGGCCTGGCCCGCTCCCGGGACAGCGCGGCCAACGGCAGCGACCTGGGGCGCATCGAGAACCAGCAGCGCATGATGGGTGCCATCCTGCGCGAGGTCACCTCCGGGGACATCCTGGCCAAACCCAACAACCTGATCTCCTTCCTGGACTCGGTCACCGACAGTCTCACCACCGACAGTGAGTTCACCGTCGACAAGATGACCGAGCTGGCCATCGCCATGCGCGAGGTCGACCTGGGCCGGATGAACATGGTCACCGCGCCCGTCGAGGACTACCCGGTCGACCCCAACAAGGTGCAGTTCCAGGAGACCGCCGCGCAGGACCTGTTCACCTCCGTGGCCGCAGGCGAGCTCGTCGAGGAGGAGGGCTCCGAGGAATCCGGGGACGACTCGGTCGCCGTGGAACCCTCCGACGTGTCCCTGCTGTTGCTCAACAACACCGGGGTCGACGGTCTGGGAAGTCAGGTCGAACCCCTGTTGGTCGAGGAGGGGTTCACGGTCACCGACACGACCAACCCCGAACTGCGGGTCCCGGAGGCCACCACCGTCTACCACGGGCCCGACAGGGCCGAACACGCCGAGGTCCTGGCCGAGGCCGTCCAAGGCGGCGCGGAGATCGTGGAGGAGCCTTCCCTGGGGGAGGACCTGGAGTTGGTCATGAGCGGCGGCTGGGAGGGCATCGCCGGTGCGGGCGGTGGTTCCGGCGGCGGTTCCAGCGTCGAGGACCTGGGGGGTACCAGCGCCGCGGAGGACAAGGTCAGCTGCGACTGATCCGGCACCTGCTTCTCTTCGCACGAAGGGCCCGTATCCGTCTTCGCCGGGTGCGGGCCCGCTTTCGTTTCCACGGTTTATCGTTTATCGTTAATATCGATGAACGATAAGGAGGCGATCGTGTCCCTCGAAGCATCGACCCGTCGATCCCGTCTGCGGTGGAGTCGTACCGACTCCGTGGCCATGCGGTTCGTCCTGGTCCTCGGCATGATCCTGGTGTGCGCGACCATGGCGCTCTCACTGCTGTGGATCACCACCGGCCTCTCCGTGGGCGGTTTCGGACAGACCGACCGGGTCACCGTGCACCAGCCGATCGACGCCCCGGGCACGGTTCCCGACGTCGAACTGTCGGTAGACGACGTCACTATCGCCGCCGAGTCCACGATGACGCTCGTCTTCGAGGACCCGAGTGTCACGGAGCGCCTCATGCTGGTGCTGCCCACCCTGCTCGTCCAAGCCGCGGCCCTGGTGGTGCTCTACCTGGTGCTGCGGGTGGTCCGCAGCCAGGAGAAGGGCGATCCCTTCGTCCCGGCCAACGTGCGACGCGTCCACACCATCGCGTTCACCGTCATCGTCGCGTCGATCCTGGTCCCCGTCGTGCGGGGCCTGGCCGGGCTCTTCCTCCAGGACGGGGTGGTGCCTACCGAGGGGATGGTGCTCGTGGCCTTCGAGATCACCCTGGGGTCGGCCCCGCTGGTCGGACTACTGACAGGTCTGACGCTGGCCGCGCTCGCCGAGGTGTTCCGTCGGGGCGCGCGTATGCGCGACGACGTCGACGGTCTCGTCTGATGCCACCGGAAGAGGCCACCGGCATCCGGATCCACCTGGACAAGCTCCTCGCCCGGCGCGGAATGACCCTCACCGAACTCTCCGAGCGGGTCGGCGTCACCGTGGTCAACCTGTCCGTGCTCAAGAACGGGCGGGCCAAGGCGATCCGCTTCTCCACCCTGGCCGCCCTGTGCCGGGAACTGGACTGTCAGCCCGGGGATCTCATCGGCCACGAACCGGACCCTTGAGTCCGCCCACGTGAACGGGGCCGCCGCACCGGTCGGTGCGGCGGCCCCGTGGAAGGCCCGTCGACGGGGTGGAGGCGGCCCCGATCAGCCCATCTTGCCGCGCATGCCCTTCGGCATCTTGGCGCCCTTGGGCATGGGGCCCTTGGGCATCTGCATCGCGGCCGGAAGCGCCTTGAGGCGGTAGTTCAGCTCGGCGGTGCCGGACTTGTCCAGGTTACGGGGCAGCTTCACCAAAGCCCGCTGCAGCTTGGAGACGGGCACCTGGTCCTCGCCGTTGCCGACCTTGAAGTCGTAGATGGGCGTGTCGTTGGCCACGCGCGACACCCGCTTCTTCTCACCGGCGATGAGGCCGCGCAGGCGACCCGGGTCGCCCTCGCCGACCAGGACCACGCCGGGGCGGCCCACCACGCGATGGACGACGTCCATCTGCTTGTTCGCGGCCACACCGGGCTCGACCACCCAGTTGCCGCGCATGTTCTCCAGGATCGCCATACCGGCGCCCAGCCGGCCGTCGAGCATCTTGTACTGCACCTTCTGGGCGGATCGGGTGAACATGATGAACCCGACCAAGAAGGCGATCGGCAGACCGGTCAGCGGCCAGATGATCCAGGAACCGGTCCAGATGCCGATACCGATGAAGACGGCGAAGATCACGAGCGCGACGGTGATCGCGAGCGGGATCGTGCGCGGGCTCTGCTGGTGGACGACCTTGGCGACCATGCCGATCTGCTTCAACCGGCCCGGCTGCTTCTCGCCACCCTTACCGGCGGACGTGGTGTCGGACTTCTTCGCCATGGTTCTTTCAGGCAGCGCACACCGAGTGACTCGGTGGGGAAGGGTCCCTCTGCTGCCTTGCCTCCTCTACGCGGTCGACCTTCGGTGCGGCGCCTTGTCGGCGCCACGAACAGGGCGCCTCGGAACCACCAGGATATGCGTCCGAGCACCCACATGCGGAACGGTGGCCCGCGGGCCACCGTTCCAGGTTGGTCACGACTGTGACGAAACGTTCGTTATGCGTTGTTCGTGGCCGCCGCGGCCTGGGCCTCACGCTTCTCGCGCGCCTGCTTGTACAGGGTGCCCGCGCGGTAGGACGAACGCACCAGCGGACCGGACATGACACCGGCGAAACCGATCTCCTCGGCCTCCTTGCCCAGCTCCACGAACTCCTGCGGCTTCACCCAACGGTCGATCGGGTGGTGCAGCTTGGAGGGACGCAGGTACTGGGTGATGGTGAGCAGGTCACAGCCGGCCTCGTGCAGGTCGCGCATGGCCTCGCTGATCTCCTCACGGGTCTCGCCCATGCCCAGGATCAGGTTCGACTTGGTGACCAGGCCGTCCTCGCGGGCCATGGTGATGACGTCCAAAGAGCGCTGGTAGCGGAAGCCCGGGCGGATGCGCTTGAAGATCCGCGGCACCGTCTCCACGTTGTGGGCCAGCACCTCCGGACGCGAACCGAACACCTCGGCCAGCTGGTCGGGGTCGGCGTTGAAGTCCGGGATGAGCAGCTCGACGCCGGTGTCGGGGTTGAGCTCGTGGATCTTGCGGACCGTCTCGGCGTACAGCCAGGCGCCGCCGTCCTCCAGGTCGTCACGGGCCACACCGGTGACGGTGGCGTAGCGCAGCTCCATCTTCTGGACTGAGGTGGCGACCTTGGTCGGTTCCATCTTGTCCAGGGCGGTGGGCTTGCCGGTGGCGATCTGGCAGAAGTCGCAGCGGCGGGTGCACTGGTCACCACCGATGAGGAACGTGGCCTCCCGGTCCTCCCAGCACTCGTAGATGTTGGGGCATCCCGCCTCCTGACAGACGGTGTGCAGGCCCTCGCCCTTGACCAGGGACTGGAGCTCGGTGTACTCGGGCCCCATGTGCGCCTTGATCTTGATCCACGGCGGCTTTCTCTCGATGGGGGTCTCGCTGTTGCGCGCCTCCACGCGCAGCAGCTTGCGGCCCTCAGGAGCGATGGTCAACGCGAACCCGTTCCCTTCTGTACCCCTGTGACGGGGACCCTCGCGCCCCTTGTGGGGGCGGCACGTCCCGGTGGGGACTGGCTCTTGGTGTGGACTGTCATGCTCGGGCGGTGGCGTCGGTGAGCAGTTCGGCGCCGTCGGTGTGGCTGAATCCCGCCGCGCCGAGCACGTCGGCCAGATGCCGTTCGAGGCGCGGTCGCACGTCGGCGACGGTGACGGCGCGCCCCAGTTCGTTGGTGAGCGAGGTGACCCCCGCGTCGGAGATCCCGCAGGGGACGATCCGGTCGAACCACGACATGTCATTCTCGCAGTTGAGGGCGAGTCCGTGCATCCCGACCCCGCGGGCGATCCGACAACCGATCGCGGAGACCTTGCGTTCGATGAGGCCGCGCTCGGGATCGGCGTCCAACCACACTCCGCTGCGATCCTTCACGCGCTTACCGGTGAGGCCGTACTCCGCGATGGTGCGGATGACGGATTCCTCCAGCATGCGGACGTAGGCGATCACATCGATGGGTTGATCCAGCTTGACGATGGGGTACACCGTGAGCTGTCCGGGGCCGTGCCAGGTGATCTTGCCGCCTCGATCGATGTCCACGACGGGTGCGCCGGGGTCGGTGATGGGACGATCCCACCTCCCGGTGCGTTTGCCCGCGGTGTAGACGGGTTCGTGTTCGAGGAACAGGACGGTGTCGGGCAGCTCGTCGGCGACGCGGCTCTGGTGGAGTCGCTTCTGCAGATCCCAACCCTGGTGGTACGGGACGGGAGTGTCGCCCAGCCATGCGTAAACGAGATCACTCACACCCCCACCTTACGCCCCGACGGAAGGGGAGGGTCGGGGCAGGATGTCGGAAAGCGCACTGTCGATGTCGGGCAGAAGGAAGGAATAGCCGGCCCTCTCCAGGCGTTCGGGTCGGGCCCTCAGATCGACGAGCGCGCTCTCCTCGGTGAAGCCGCCCAGGGCCAAGCGGACCGCGGGCGGGGAGAGGGGCACGACGGCGGGGCGCCCCAAGGCCCTGGCGAGCGCCCGGGTGAAGTCGGCGTTGCTCACCGGTTCGGGCGCGCACAGGTTCACCGGGCCGGTCACGTCCGGCCGCTCCAACAGGAACCGGATGGCGCCGATCTGGTCGATCAGCGAGATCCACGTCAGGTACTGGGTGCCCGACCCCAGCCGACCGCCGAGGCCCACGCGGTACAGCGGCAACAGGGAGCGGAGTATGCCGCCCTCCCGGGCCAGGACCACCCCGCTGCGCAGATGGGCCACCGACATTCCGGCCTCCCGCGCGGGAAGCGTGGCCTCCTCCCAGCCCCGACACAATTCGGCGAGGAAGCCCTCGCCGGCGGGACCGTCCTCGGTGGCCACGGCGTCGCCGGTCGCACCATAGAAGTGGGCGCCCGAGGCGCTCAGCAGGCGCGTGGGCGGGTGCCGCATCCCGGCCACGGCCCGACACAGGCCCAGGGTGCCCTCCACCCGGCTACGACGGATGAGACGGCGTCGACGTCGGGTCCACAACCCGGGGCCGAACGGTTCACCGGCCAAGTGGACGACGGCCTCGGTCCCGGCCAGGGCCACGGAGTCCACCCGCCCCAGTTGGGCGCGCCACTCGGCCTCCTCCAAACCGGGCGTCTCGCTCCGTCGCGGAGGACGCCGGACCAGGGCCACCACCGTGTGTCCGTCCGCCAGCAGGGAGGCGGTCAGCGCGCGACCGACCATCCCGGTCGCACCCGTGATCGCCACTCTCATGCCCAGGGGTTTACCCGCTGGTAGGAGACCACTCGAAGTTTTCTCGACCTTTTTCGGCGAAAGCCCTGCGCGGGGTCCCCGGGTCTTCTAGGTTGAGTCGTGGGACAGGGAACTCCGCGTCAGCGCGGAGATACCCTGGGCGATCCTCGGATCGTCCAGGCGGGCGAGAGCCCGCGCACAGACCTTTGATGATGGGGATCATCAGGGGATGGTGATTGGTGGGGTAGAAAGGCGGGGCGGTGCCGGAAACGGCGCCGCCCCGCTTCCATGTTCTCTCGGCGACCCCTGGGGGCGGGTGCCGACCGAGTCGGGAACGGGCGGCGGGAGACGCCGCGGTGCCGAAGGCGGGGATCGTCAGCCGGGGTAGGGGCGGTCGCGTCTGGCGTGGCGCAGGGACTCGCCCCACCAGGCCAACTGGTCGAGCATCTCGTCCACCGCGGCCTCCGCGCCGCGCAGCTCCTCGCCCCCGGTGCCGGCCACGAACAGACCTTGGGCGTTGTGCAGGCTCACCGAGGTGCGCACCGACGTCATGTGCAGTTCACTGAAGACCCCGCGCAGCTGCTCCACGGCGCGCAGGCCGCCCGACATCCCTCCGTAGGAGACGAAGGCGACCGGCTTGGCGAACCACTCCTTGCGGGCCGAGTCGATGGCGCTCTTGAGCGGACCGGGATAGCCGTGGTTGTACTCGGGGGTCACCACCACGAAGGCGTCGGCGGCGTCGATCGCGCGGGAGAACCCGGTGGCTTCGGGACCCTGGTCGTCGGCCCAGTGATCGCCCACGTCCAAGACGTCGACATCCACACCGGGGCGGGCCGCCACGAGGTCGAGGAACCAGGCCGCGATGACCGGCCCCGTGCGTCCCCGGCGACCGCCTCCGAGGAGGATGGCCACTCGAAGGTTCTCCTGGTGCATGTGGGTCCTTTTCCTGGGCGCGAAGGGACATACGCCCCCAGCGTACGAGCTCAAGTTAGCTTGAGGTCAAGGCCATGGAAGGTGACACCATGCTCACCATGAGGGCGCTCCCGGCACGGGAACGGCCCGGGGCCGGCACCGTACGCGGTGCCGGCCCCGGGCCGTTCCAGGCGCTGCGAGAAAGGGTCAGGCCAGACCCAGCTCGCTCTCGAAGGCGCCCTCCTCCAGGCGTTCCTTGACCGTCTGCAGGAAGTGGCCGGCGTCGGCGCTGTCGATCAGACGGTGGTCGTGGGCCATCGACAGGTAGACCATCGAACGGACCGCGATGACCTCGCCGCCCACGGCCTCGTCCTCGACGACGACGGGACGCTTGACGACGGTGCCGGTCTCCAGGATGGCGACCTGCGGCTGGTTGATGATCGGCGTGCCGAACAGTGCGCCGGTGTGGCCGGTCTCGGAGATCGAGAACGTGCCGCCGCCCAGCTCGTCCGGGCCGAGCTTGCCGGTGTGGGCGCGCTCGGTCAGGTCGGTCAGGCTACGGGCCAGGTCACCGAGGCCGAGCTCGCCGGCGTTCTTGACCACCGGGGCGAGCAGGCCCCGCTCGGTGTCCACCGAGACGGCGAGGTTCTCCACGTCGTGGTAGGTCACCGTCTGGTCGGCGGCGTTGATCACCGCGTTGACCTTCGGGTGGGCCTTGAGGGCCTCCACCGTGGCGGCGGCGAAGAACGGGAAGAAGTTCAGCTCGACGCCCTCGCGCTTGGCGAAGTCCGCGCCGACCTGCTCGCTCAGACGCGCCACCTTGCTGACGTCGACCTCGATGACCTGGGTCGTCGTGGCGGAGATGCGCAGCGACTCGACCATGCGGTCCGCGATCGACTTGCGCAGACGGCTCAGCTTCTCAGTGCGGCCGCGCAGCGAGGTGTCCGAGGAGGCCTTCTTGGCCGGGGTCGACGCGGCGGGCGCCGACGCGGCGGCCTTCTGCTCCTCCGCGGCCTTGAGCACGTCCTGCTTACGGACACGACCGCCCACACCGGTACCGGAGACACGGCTCAGGTCGACACGGTGCTCGGAGGCCAGCTTGCGCACCAGCGGCGTCACGTAGGCCTCGGTCACGGCGTCGGTGCCGGAGGCGCGACCCGTTCCGCTGAGCGTCTCGATGTCCACCGAGGGGCCGTCCGTGGAGTCCTGCTCCTGTGCGGCGGGAGCGGGCGTGGACGGGGCGGGGGCGCTCGCGGGCTTCGGCTCGGGCTCGGGCTCGGCCGGGGCGGCGGGAGCGGCCGGCTCCTCCGTGGCAGCGGCACCGGAACCACCGATGAGGGCGATCTGGGCGCCGATCTCGACGGTGTCGTCCTCCTCGACGAGGATCTTGGTGAGCACCCCGGAGACCGGGGACGGGATCTCGGTGTCCACCTTGTCGGTGGAGACCTCAAGGAGCGGCTCGTCCACCTCGACGGTGTCGCCCACGCTCTTGAGCCACTGGGTGACGGTCCCCTCGGTGACGCTCTCACCCAGGGCGGGCATGTTCACCGGGGTACCGGTGCCCTCGTCGCCACCGGACGCGGACGCGGGCGCGGGGGTGGGCTCGGACTCGGGAGCGGACTCGGCGGCGGGCTCCTCGGCGGGCGGGGCGGGCTCCGGCTCGGCCGCCTGCGCGGGCTCTTCGGCGGCGGGCTCGGCCGGGGCGTCGGCGGACTCGCCCTCGCCACCGATGATCGCGATCTCCGCGCCGATCTCGACGGTGTCGTCCTCCTCGACGAGGATCTTGGTGAGCACCCCGGAGACCGGGGACGGGATCTCGGTGTCCACCTTGTCGGTGGAGACCTCAAGGAGCGGCTCGTCCACCTCGACGGTGTCGCCCACGTTCTTCAACCACTGGGTGACGGTCCCCTCGGTGACGCTCTCACCCAGGGCGGGCATGGAAACGGAAGTCGGCATGGGTTCCTCGTTGGATCTGGACGCGGTACCTGCCCAGGCCTTGATGGGCAGCGCGGATGTGGTCGGGGGCGGGCCTCCGGGGAGGCCCGCCCCCTGGCGAAACGATCAGTCGTGGACGTGCAGCGGCTTGCCGGCCAGTGCGAGGTGCGCCTCGCCCAGTGCCTCGGACTGGCTCGGGTGCGGGTGGATCAGCTGGGCCACCTCGGAGGGCAGGGCCTCCCAGTTGTAGATCAGCTGCCCCTCGGCGATCAGCTCGCCGACACGGCTGCCCACCATGTGGACTCCCAGCACGGGCCCGTCCTTCTCGGCGATGACCTTGACCGCGCCCTGGGTCTGCAGGATCTGGCTCTTGCCGTTGCCCGCCAGGTTGTAGTTCATCTCGACGACGTCGTGACCGCGCTCCTTGGCCACCTCGGTGGTCAGACCGACGGACGCGACCTCGGGCTCACAGTACGTGACACGGGGAACACCGTCGTAGTCGATCGCCGGCGGGTTCTGCCCGGCGATGTGCTCGGCGACGAAGATGCCCTCGGCGAAGCCCACGTGCGCGAGCTGCAGGGTCGGGATCAGGTCGCCGACCGCGTAGACATCGCCCACACCGGTGTGCAGGTTCTCGTCGACCTGGACGAAGCCGCGGTCCAGGGTGACGCCCTGCTCCTCGTAGCCCAGACCCTCGGAGACCGGGCCGCGACCGATGGCCACCAGCAGGACCTCGGCCTCCAGGGTCTTGCCACCCTCAAGGGTGACGACCACGCCGGAGTCGGTGGTCTTGACCGACTCGAACGGCTTGCCGAGCTCGGACTTGATCTTGCGCTTGCGGAAGGCCCGTTCCAAAAGCTTGGAGCTGGACTCCTCCTCGACGGGGACCAGGTGCTTGAGGGCCTCGACGATGGTGACGTCGGCGCCGTAGGAACGCCACACGCTGGCGAACTCCACACCGATCACGCCGCCGCCCAGGACGATGACGGACTCGGGGACGCGGTTCAGCTCCATGGCCTGGTCACTGGTCATGACCTTCTCGCCGTCGATCTCCAGCCCGAGGGTCTTGGGCTTGGAACCGGTCGCCAAGAGGACGTTCTTCCCCTTGTAGACCTTGCCGTCGACGGTGACCTCGTCCTTGCCGGTGAGCTTGCCCTCACCCTCGACGACGGTGATCTTGCGGGCCTTGATCAGGCCGCTCAGGCCCTTGTACAGGCCGTTGATCACCTTGTCCTTGTACTGGTGCACGGCCTCGATGTCGATGCCCTCGAAGGACGCCTTGACACCGAAGGTCTCGCTCTCCTTGGCGGAGTCGGCGACCTCGGCCGAGTGCAGCAGGGCCTTGGTGGGGATGCAGCCGCGGTGCAGGCAGGTGCCGCCGAGCTTGTCTTTCTCGATCAGGACGACGTTCATGTCCAGCTCGGCGGCGCGAAGCGCCGCCGCGTAGCCGCCGCTGCCGCCGCCAAGGACGACAAGGTCGAAGGTACCGCCGCTCTCACTCACGGGAACGAACTCCTAGTTCAGTGGCTGATGGTGGTGGGTCCCCACGGCCGTTCGGGGCCGAAGTGGTCCGCCGTCGAGGGACCGTGGGGTGCCGTTTTGGGACGGCGCTCGGGCTCGTTGTCGTCGAGCGCCGCCCCGACCGACTACTTGCTCGCGTAGTCCTCGGCGATGCGGACGAGGGTGCGGGTACCCGCACCCGTGCCGCCCTTGGGGGTGTATCCGTGCGGACCGCCCTGGTTGAAGGAGGGTCCGGCGACGTCGAGGTGGGCCCACTTGTTGCCCTCCTCGATGAACTCCTTGAGGAAGATGCCCGCGGAGAGCATCCCGCCCCAGCGCTCGCCCGCCACGTTGGCGATGTCGGCGACCGCGGAGTTGAGACCGGCGCGCAGCTCGGCCGGGAGCGGCATCGGCCAGGAGGCCTCGCCCTCGGCGGTCGCGGCCGCGACGACCTCGTCACGGACGGCGTCGTCGTTGGACATGACCGCGAAGACGCGGGTGCCCAGGGCGACGAGCTGCGCGCCCGTGAGGGTGGCGATGTCCACGACCAGGTCCGGCCCGTCCTCCTGGGCGCGGACCAGGGCGTCGGCCATGACCAGACGGCCCTCGGCGTCGGTGTTGAGGACCTCGACGGTCTTGCCGCCGTAGATGCTCAGCACGTCCGAGGGGCGCTGGGCGGTGCCACTGGGCATGTTCTCGGCCACGGCCAGGTAGCCGACGGCGTTGACCTTCAGGCCCAGGGTGGAGATGGCCCGCATGGCGGCCAGCACGGAGGCGGCGCCGCTCATGTCCGACTTCATCCAGTCCATCGAGCCCGCGGGCTTGAGGGACAGACCGCCGGAGTCGAACGTGATGCCCTTGCCGACGAAGGCGACCTTCTTGGTGGCCTCCGGGTGGCTGTAGGCCAGACGCACCAGGCGGGGCGCGTTCGACGAACCCTGACCGACGCCGGTGATGCCGCCGTAGCCGCCCTCGGACAGGGCCTGCTCGTCGAGGACCTCGATCTCCAGGTCCGCCTGCTGGGCGATCTCCTGCGCCGCGAGGGCCAGGTCCTCGGGGACCAGGTCGGCCGGGGCGGTGTTGACGAGGTCACGGGTGTAGGAGACGGCTTCGGCCAGGACGGCGGCGCGCTCGACGGCGTCCTCGGCACCGGAGGCCTCACTGACCAGGGTCAGCGTGGCCTCGGCGTTCTTGGTCGCCTTCCTCTGCGCGGCCTCGGTGGTGCGGTAACGGTCGAAGGCGTAGGCGCCGAGTCGGGCACCCAGGGCCACGGCACCGACCTGATCGGTGGTGGTCGCGGGCAGGGCCAACACGACACGGCCCGCGCCCTCGGGACGCGAGCTCAGCGTACGCAGCGCGGCACCGGCCGCGCGGGAAAGCACGTCGGAGTCGACGGGACCGTCGGTGGGCGCCGGGCCGAGACCGACCGCGACGACGACCGGGGCCTTGACGGCTCCGAGGGAGGCAAGAGTGTGCACCTCCTCAGGGGCGCCGCTCGCTCCCAGGAGCGACAGGGTCGTGCCGAGGCCGCCGGAGAAGGCGGCGTCGACGGAATGAGCGCCCGACGCGGGCTCCGGAGCGTCGCCTCCGGAGTGATAACCGACGACAACCGCGTCGGCGTCGAGCGAACTGGGGGACTCCGTGTTTACTGACAACGTCGTGCTCACGTCCCTGATGCTAGTCCTCTCGTGGCCCCGGCGGCGACGCGGCGCCCCGCTTCGCCGCGGCCCTGACACGGCGTTCCGCGGCTTGGCGCGTCGCGAGCCGTCCCCCCGGTGGGTCGGATCCCTCCCGCGCGATGTGGGCGCCTTTGGTCACTTTCCGGGGGTGTCGCACGGGATCGGCGGCGCCGCGGTTGGTCGCCCCCGCGAAGTCTCGCCGAAACTCCGTGTGAATAAATGTGATCATGGCTACACCGGTTCCCTCGCGGGGGTTTCGATCAGGCGCAGGCGGCCGTCACCAGCAGCGCCGTCGTCACGGCGATCTCCACCAAGGCCCCCAGAACGTCCCCGGTGATCCCGCCCAACCGACGTACCGCGTGCCACAACATCCCGCCGGCCACGACGACCCCCAGCACGACGCCGGCCGCGCAGGCGAGCGCGAACCCGGGGGAGTGGACCAGTCCGAGGGCGCACAGCGCGAGCACACCCGCGGCGATCGACATCGCCGTCGGAACACCGACCGTGCCCGCGACGAACGCGCCCAACCCGTCCGGGCGGGCCGAGGGTACCCGGCGCAGGCACGCGAGCGTCGCCGCCAGCCGCCCCGCGGCCCCGGCCGTCGTCGCGCCCACCACCGCCGCCCAGAAAGAGACCTCCGTCAGCTCCGCCAGGGCCAGCGACTGCGCACCGACCGCCACCAACAGGGTCAGCACACCGAAGGGTCCGATGTCGGAGCGTCGCATCACCTCCAGGGCGTCCGCGGCGGGCCGACCACTGCCCAGCCCGTCGGCCAGGTCGGCCAGACCGTCCAAGTGCAGCCCACGGGTGAACAGGGCTCCGGCGCCCACCGCCAGGAGCGCGGCCAGCGGAGCGGACCACCCCAGCCACGTACCGAAGCCGGCCACGGCCCCGATCGCCGCGCCCAGCAGGGCGCCCAGGACGGGGGCCCACAGCATCGCCCGACCGGCCACCGCGCGATCCACCCGCTCCACGCGCACCGGCCACACGGTGAAGGTGCCCACCGCCATGCGCAGCCCCGCCACCGTGTCGCCGTCGCCGTCGCCCGTACGGCTCACCGAAGCTCCACCACGCGACCGGCCGTGGCCAGGACGACCTCCTCGGACTCGGCGCCGACCCATTGGTTGAGCAGTCCCAGCCGGTCCCGGAAGAGTCGCCCGGCGCGGGTCGCCGGAACCACCCCCGAACCGACCTCGTTGGTCACCGCCACCACGTACGCCCGGGTGGAGCGCCAGGCGGCCAACAATTCCTCGATGGCCGCGTCCACGTGGGCCTCGGCGTCCGGGGGAGGTTCCTCCTCCCACAGGCCGCTCCGGTCCATCACCGCCGTCAGCCAGGTCCCCAGGCAGTCGATCAACACCGCGCCCCGCCGTTCGCGCAGCAGGTCGGCCAGTTCGATGGTCTGCTCGGTCCGCCACCACCAGGGGCGACGACTGATGTGCAGGGCGATCCGTTCCGCCCATTCGGGGTCGCTCGCGGCGTCGGGGGCCGGGCCGGTGGCGGCGTACACGACCTTCGGTTCGGCCAGCAGCCGGAGTTCGGCCTCGGTCGACTTGCCCGATCGGGCGCCGCCGGTGACCAGGGTCCGGTGCGGGCCGCGCGGTCGGGACTCGGGCCACACCGAGGGCGGGCACGTCATCGTCGTGCCGTCGGTGGGCGCCAGCGCACCCCACAACCGGGCTCGACGGGCGAACTCGCGGGGCGAACGGATCCGGTGGTCGCCGCCGACCGCCACCACCGCGGTGGTCACCCCGATCACACCCGAGCGGCGCAGCTCACCGATCACCTCCGGGCGCTGCGCGGCGTCGACGATGACCATGTCCACCTGGTTCTCGGAGGCCGAGGTGTAGGCCGACGCGCCGTCCGGAAGTTCCTCGGCGGGCGGCCCGCCGGGTCGTGTCCCCGGGCCGGAACGGGCGTACAGCAGCCGGCCGCCGTCGGGCGCCTCCACCCGGATCCCCTCGGGGGTGGGCGTGACCGTGTAGTCGGGCGGCACCGGGCCGACGGTCCCCGACTCACGAATACGGAACCGGTCGTCGACGGTCACCCTCAGCGGAAGTCGACGGTCCGAACGAGCCTTGTTGCAGGATGCACAGGTGCATTGAGGTGCGGGCCAGCCCGCGGGGCCCGCTGTCCCCAGAAATCGGATACGCACCTGGGAAAGTAAACCGCATTTCGGGCCGGGCCTTGGTTAAGCTCGGCGCAGGATCGCGGTGACGACCACCGTGGCAGAGGCGACGAAGGGCGGTCGGACATGACGTGGACGTGGCGATACCACGGGGCTGACGGTGCACCGGTGGAGGCGGCGGACGTACCCGCGGAGACGTTCACCTCGCGTGGCGACGCCGAGAGTTGGCTGGGCGAGAACTGGTCCGAGTTGGCGGAGGAGGGTGTGGGCACCGTCGCCCTGCTGGAGGAGGACCGCGAGGTCTACACGATGCCCCTCACCGGCGACGAGGACTGACCCGACGCAACAGCGAGGGGCCCGATCGCGTCGGCGATCGGACCCCTTCGTGTTCGGCTCGCGCACCCTTGGCTAGCCGCGGATGTTCTCCGGGCTCTTGGTGAGCGCGGGGTCGCTCCGGACGCTGTCACCCAGGACCTCGTCGATGCGGGCCATGAGCGCGGCGTCGAGCTTCACACCGGCCGCCTTGACGTTGCTCTCCACCTGCTCGGGGCGGGAGGCGCCGATGATCGCGGCGGACACGTTCCGGTTCTGTAGGACCCAGGCCACGGCCAGCTGCGACAGGGACAGCCCGGCCTCGGCGGCCAACGGCTCCAGCTCCTGCACCCGTTCCAACATCTCCTGGTCGGCGACCTTGTCCGCGAGGAACTTCTCGCTCTTGGGGTCGGCCGCGCGGGAACCGGCGGGCAATTCCCGGCCGGGCTTGTACTTGCCGGTCAGGATGCCACCGGCGATCGGAGACCACACGATCTGGCCGACGCCCTCACGCTCGGACAGCGGCACGATCTCGGACTCGATGACCCGCCAGAGCATGTTGTACTGCGGCTGGTTGGAGACGATCCGGTCGAAGCCCATCTCGTCGGCGATCTTCAGCGCCCGCTCGATCTCCTCGGCGCGCCACTCGGAGACACCGATGTAGAGGGCCTTGCCCTGACGGACCAGGTCCTCGAAGGCCCGCATCGTCTCTTCGAGCGGGGTGGTGTAGTCGAACCGGTGCGCCTGGTACAGGTCCAGGTAGTCGGTTCCCAGCCGCCGCAGGGAGTCCTCGCAGCCACGGATGATGTGCTTGCGGGACAGGCCCCTGTCGTTCTTGCCCTCGCCCATGGGCCAGTAGAGCTTGGAGAAGATCTCCAGCCCGTCGCGACGCTCGCCCTTCAGAGCGCGTCCGAGTACCTCTTCGGCCTTGCCCTGCGCGTAGCCATCGGCGGTGTCGAAGGTGGTGATGCCCGCGTCGAGCGCGGCCCGGACACAGGAGGTCGCGGTGTCCTCCTCGACCTGGGAACCGTGGGTGATCCAGTTCCCGTACGCGATCTCGCTGATGATGAGACCGCTGTTGCCCAAATGCCGAAATTCCATGCCAGAACTCTAGTGGTGCGGCCCTGGGATGACCACAACCGGCCCCACGGCTCCGGGGAGCGCTCCCGGGAACCGTCGCGGTGAGGGGTCGGGCGAAGGAAGGAGGACCGGTGCGCGCACCGGTCCTCGGGTCTTCGGGATGACGGGGATGGGGTGGGCGCTCAGCGTGCGCTCTTCGGGGTGGGGTCCTCGCCGACCTTGAGCCGGGGCTTGGGCAGACGCAGCCGACGGAACTGCAGCTGGCGCATGGCGGCGTACATGCCGATGCCGCGAAGCAGGTCGTCGTCGGGGAAGTACTGAGTGGCGCGCTTCTTCACGGTGCGGCCCACGAAGATGCCCTCGGCGATGATGGTGACCATCATCAGCGGCCAGATCACGTACGCGACACCCACCTGGAATGCGGGATTGTTCACGAAGAGCAGCAGGATGATCAGGATCGAGAACGGCAGGAAGAACTCACTGGCGCTACGGCGTGCGTCGATGAAGTCACGCGCGTAGGCACGGGCCGGGCTCAGGTCCTGGGGCCGGTAGTGCCGGGTGTCCTCACCCTTCGGTGCGCCGGGAACGGAACGTGTGACGCCTTTGGAGCGTTGGCGATCCAGACGGTCCCGGTAGGCGCGGTAGGCCTCCTTCCGTGTCTCGGGGGCCTTCACCGGCCGGCGCGGGACCGGTTCGGATTCCCTGCGCTTGGGGGTGGGCACACCCTTCTTGGGGGTATATCCCTTAGGTTGGGTGGCCTCAGAGGCCTCAGGGCTGGCGGATTCGGCTGAGGCCGAATCCGTGGCTGCGGAAGCGGAGCGACGTCGGAACACACCCTCAGGGTAGCCGGTCATAGCTTTATGGCGACCGCGGGCCAGACCGCGTAGGGTTGGGCAAAGCGCCCGCTGGGAACTGCCGATGTACGCAGCGAGAAGGGGACGGCCACGCCGATGAGCGTGTTTCAGCGACTTTCGATGATCTTCAAGTCGAAGGCCAACAAGGCCTTGGACTCCGTCGAGGACCCAAGGGAAACCCTCGACTACTCGTACCAGAAACAACTCGAGCTCCTGCAGAAGGTGCGCCGAGGCGTCGCCGACGTCGCGACCTCCCGTAAGCGCGTCGAGCTCCAGATCCAGCAGCTCGAACAACAGTCCGACAAGCTGCAGAACCAGGGCAAGGCGGCGCTGGGCCAGGGACGCGAGGACCTCGCCCGCGAAGCCCTCACCCGACGCTCCGGTCTGACCGGTCAGATCGAGGGCCTGCGCGAGCAGCACGCCAACCTCCAGGGCGAGGAGCAAAAGCTCACGATGGCCGCCCAGCGCCTGCAGGCGAAGGTCGACGCCTTCCGCACGCGCAAGGAGACCATCAAGGCGACCTACACCGCCGCCCAGGCCCAGACGCAGATCAGTGAGGCGTTCTCGGGCATCTCCGAGGAGATGGGCGACGTGGGCATGGCCGTGCAGCGGGCGGAGGACAAGACCGCCGAGATGCAGGCCCGTGCCGGCGCGGTCGACGAGCTGCTGGCCTCCGGCGCCCTCGACGACGTCACGGGCACCGGTCCGCGTGACGACATCCAGAGCGAGCTGGACCGCATGGCCAGCACCAGCGGCGTCGACGCCGAGCTTGAGCGGATGAAGCTCGAACTGGGCGGCGGCAGCGGTGGTTCCGCTCCGCAGCAGATCGAGGGTGGTAACGGTAGCCGGGAGGGCCAGTGATCGTCCGCATCATGGGTGAGGGTCAGGTGGACCTCACCGACGCCGACCTCGACGTACTCAACTCCTTCGACGCCGCTCTGGAGACCGCGATCGAGTCGGGCGACGAGGAGAAGTTCCGCAAGGCCCTGAACGACCTCCTGACGAAGGTGCGGGAGGACAGCAGGCCCCTGCCGGCGGACTCCCTGGAGCCCTCGCAGTTCATCCTGCCGCACGCCGACGCGAGCATGGACGAGGTCCGCAAGATGCTGCAGGACGACGGGCTCATCCCCGGATAGCCCATCCCCGGACAACGGACGCGGACATGTGTCCTCATGGGATTCACCACCACCGTCCGGGTGGGTCCCGTGCCGACGACGCGGATCAGGATCGGTTCCCTTCCGGCCCGGCCCGCGCCCAGTGCCTTCGCGCGTGTTCTTCGACCACGGCCGCCGTGACCCGTCACGGCGGCCGTGGTGTTTCTCGGTGACACCGGGACGACGAACACGCGACAATTCCGCTTTAACCCTTTTCTCACCTGGCCGAACTACACTCCGGAACAAACATCGTGGAGGGGAAAGCCGTGGCTGGTTCGAAGTTCCGTCCGGACCGTGGGCTGACGGCCCGGATGGTCACGACCATGTTCCTCCTGATCCTGGTCTACGTGGCGTTCATCGTGGGGCTGGTACTGGCCGGACTCAACATCTGGCTGGTGTTGATCCTGGTCGGCGCGTTCGCGCTGTTCTCCTACTTCTCCGCCGACAAGATCGCCATGTTCTCCATGGGAGCCAAGGAGGTCACCCCCGAACAGGCCCCCGACCTGCACGCCCTGGTCGACCGGTTGTGCGCCATGGCCGACATGTCCAAGCCCAAGGTCGGTATCGCCGACACCGACGTGCCCAACGCCTTCGCCACCGGCCACAGCGAGAAGTCCGCGGTCATCTGCGTGACCACCGGGTTGACGCGCCGCCTCGACGGCCCCGAGCTGGAGGCGGTCATCGCCCACGAGCTCTCCCACATCGCGCACCGCGACGTCATGGTCATGACCATCGCCGGGTTCCTGGGCATCGTCGCCGGGTTCCTCACCCAGGCCGGACTGCGCTTCGCCATGTTCGCCGGGGCCAGCGGCGGCCGGAGCAACAACAACGGTCCCGCGCCCGCCGTCATCGCCCTGCTCGTGGTGCTGGTCAGCGCCATCGCCTGGGCCCTGAGCTTCCTGCTCACCCGCGCCCTGTCCCGCTACCGGGAACTGTCCGCCGACCGTGCCGCGGCCTACCTCACCGGCCGCCCCTCGATGCTGGGCAGCGCGCTGTCCAAGATCACCGGCGACATGGCGGCCATCCCCACCCGGGACCTGCGTCAGGTCGAGCCGTTCAACGCCTTCTTCTTCGCCCCGGCCTTCGCGAAGAAGGGATTCAGCATGAGTCAGCTGATCGCCACCCACCCGCCGGTCGAACAGCGACTGGCCCAGCTCTCCGACATCTCCCGCCAACTCGGCCGCGGAGCCTGAGACGGGGGCGGGTCCGGGGAACCGGGACCGGGACACAGAGAGGACCCTCATGAGCTTCTGGCGCGCACTGCTGGGACGGTCGAAGCCGGCCGAACCCGATCTCGACGCGCTCTTCGGTCTGCCCACCGCGGCGCTGACCCTGCGGGCCGGGGTGGGCCTGGCGCCCACCGGCAGCGGTTCGGTGGCCTTCCGGGCCGCGGAGGGCGCCGCCTTCGCCGACGTCGAACGCGACGTCACCGCATTGCTGGACGCCGACGAAGGTCCGCCGGTGGAGCAGACCACCGACGACTACGGCTACACGTGGCTGGTGGTGCGCGGCGCCTCGACCTCGGAGGAGGCGAGCGGTGACGCACTCGCCGACACCGACATCAGCGGCCTGGTCACCGACCTGCACGCGGTCAACTCCACCCTGGAGGTCAACGGGTACGGCCCCTCGCTGCTCTGCTCGTTGGTGGGCTTCACCGACGGTTCCGGTCGTTCGGTGGGCCTGGTGTACCTGTACAAGCGGGGCACCTTCTATCCCTTCGCGCCCGCGGGCGGCAAACGCCGGGACAACGCCTTGGAGCTTCAGGTGGAGGCGGCGATCGGCGACGACCTGCCGATGGAGAAGGATCGGTCCCGCTGGTTCCCCGTCTACGGAGCGCCGGGACTTTGACGCCCACCCGGAACGGCCCGGAGTGACCTTCGGAAGATGGCATTGGGACGCGGCCCGGATTACCCTGGTGCATACGGGCAGGCCCGTACGTCGCCCAGGTCACACGTACACCGTGGGGCCTGGCGGTGACAGGGCGAACACAGCGGCCGAACGGTGGAATGCCTCATCGGTCCCCGGTGTTGGGACCCGTTGAAGAGGACAGGACCCTCGGGGCCTGCCTCGTGAGCGACCGGGGTCGCCAGGCGGCCGCAACCCCTTTTCAGAGGAGCTTTACGACATGACGGTTCAGACCGAGGACACCGCGCAGGGAGTCATCCTCACCGATGAGGCGGCCGGCAAGGTCCGGTCCCTGCTCGACCAGGAGGGCCGCGACGACCTGCGCCTTCGCGTGGGTGTGCAGCCCGGTGGTTGCTCGGGGCTGCGCTACCAGCTCTACTTCGACGAGCGCGACCTCGACGGTGACATCATCACGGACTTCAGCGGGGTCGCGGTCGTCACCGACCGCAAGAGCGCCGCCTACCTCACCGGGGCGACCATCGACTTCGTCGACACGATCGAGAAGCAGGGCTTCACCATCGACAACCCGATGGCCACCGGCTCCTGCGCCTGCGGCGACTCGTTCAACTAAGCGCCGCCGCTTCGTTCGGGGGTGTTCGGTCACCCCCGTGGTTCGGAACCGGGTCGATGGGGAGGATGGACGCGCGTCCGCGTCCATCCTCCCTTTCCGTTTTTCGGGTCGGGAAGGCCATTCGGCCCGCGTGATGGGTACCCTTGGCAGGTCCGAACGGGCGCGTGCCCGTGGCGGCTCGGCCGGCTCGCCCCGAGCGCCGATCCCTCTTCCCACCAAGGAGCCCACCTCCCGTGCGTATCGCGGTTGCCGGATCCATCGCCACCGACCACTTGATGTCCTTCGAGGGTCGGTTCGCCGAGCAGATCATCCCCGAGCAGATCCAGCAGTTGTCCCTGTCCTTCCTGATCGACGAGCTGGACGTGCGCCGCGGTGGCGTCGCGGCCAACATCTGCTTCGGTCTGGGCGCCTTCGGCCTGAACCCCGTCCTGGTCGGCGCGGCCGGACAGGACTTCGAGGAGTACCGCTCCTGGTTGGACCGACACGGAGTCGACACCTCCTCCGTGCTCATCTCCGAACTGCGCCACACCGCGCGCTTCGTGTGCACCACCGACCGTGACCAGAACCAGATCGCCTCGTTCTACGCCGGCGCCATGGCCGAGGCCCGCAACATCGAGATCCAGCCGATCTCCGACCGGCTCGGCGGACTCGACCTCGTCCTGATCGGCGCGGACGACCCGGCCGCGATGGTCCGCCACAGCGAGGAGTGCCGTACCCGCGGCATCCCCTTCGCAGCCGACCCCTCCCAGCAGCTCGCTCGGATGGAGGGTCCTGAGGTGCGCACCCTCATCAAGGGCGCCGACCTGCTGTTCTCCAACGAGTACGAGAAGGCCCTGGCCGAGCAGAAGACCGGCTGGTCCGACGAGGAGATCCTCAACGAGGTCGGTACCCGCGTCACGACCCTGGGCGCCAAGGGTGCTCGGATCGACCGCCGGGGCGAGGAGAGCATCCACGTCGGGGCGGCGGCCGTGGACGAACTGGTCGACCCCACCGGCATGGGTGACTCCTTCCGTGCCGGGTTCCTGGCCGCGCACTCCCGAGGCCTGTCCCTGGAACGCGCCGCCCAGGTCGGCAACGCCACCGCCGTGCACTGCCTTGAGGCCGACGGCCCGCAGGAGTACACCCTCACCCCCGAGAGCCTGCTGGAGCGGATCGAGCGCTCCTACGGCACGGACGCCGCCACCGAGGTCAAGCCGCACCTGTAGTTCCGGGACTTCGTTAGCGCTTCGGCCCGGAATCCGGGAGCCGGGCACCGCCCACGGCCACGAGAACCACGGTTCTGGTCGGGGTGGTGCCCCGGACCCCGTAAAGTGGATGGTCGCGACCCGCACAGGTGCACCTGTGCCGCCCCGGTGCGCTGAAACGCGTACCGGTTCATTCGCCCAAGCCGTTCGCGCGGGGTCGCGCGCGGCGGTGGGGAACCCGCCTTCCGTTCGCCTCGCATTCGCGGGCACGGGGCTCGGGCGCCTCCGGCGCCTCCCAGTTCTAGGCCAGCCTTACCTGGGATTCCCTGATTCATCCTGAAAGGACTATGCATGCGCTACACCGGACCGAAGGTGCGGTTGTCCCGGCGCGCCGGCACTCCGCTGACCCGTAAGGCGGTCAGCTACTTCGAGAAGCGTCCGTACCCGCCTGGTGAGCACGGCCGTCGTGTTCGTCGCAACAGCTCTGACTACTCCGTTCGTATGGCGGAGAAGCAGAAGGTGCGCTGGTACTACGACCTGACCGAGAAGCAGCTGCTCCGCGTCTACGAGAACGCCAAGAAGCGCGCCGCCCGTACCGGTGAGGAGATGCTCACCGAGCTCGAACTGCGTCTGGCCACGGTCGTCCTGCGCTCGGGTCTGGCCGCGTCGATCTACGCCGCGCGTCAGTTCGTCAACCACGGTCACATCACCGTGGACGGCAAGAAGGTCGACATCCCGTCGTACCAGGTCAAGCCGGGCCAGATCATCAGCGTTCGGGAGAAGTCCCGCTCCATGGTCCCGTTCGTCGAGGCCGCCGAGGGCGTCCACGCCGACGACAAGATCGCCGGTTACCTGGCCGTGAGCCACAAGGACCTGCGCGTCGCGGTCATCGACCGCCCCAAGCGTGAGCAGATCCCGGTTCCCTTCGACGAGCAGCTCGTCGTCGAGTTCTACGCTCGCTAGGCACCTCCCGCACCGATGGGATCGGCCCCTGACGGGGCGGGCCCCGTCCGCGGGACAGGCCGCGCGGACCCCGGTCCGCGCGGCCTTCGTGTTGTGCCCGCCCGTCGCCTCATCTTCGGGGGAGGGGCGGGCGGGTGCTCCGCGCCGTGCCGAGAACACCGGCCGGCGCCAATCGTTATCGCAACGGGACCGAAAGTCCCGTTCCGGTGCGGAGGGCGTCTTCGGGCGGTCAGTACATCCGTCGGATGTGAAAAGCGCTACCCCGCGCCAAGGGCCGCTCCGCGACGAACTCGTGCATCTTCATCCGGCACCAGGACGGTATGTCCGCGCTCGCGGCGGGATCGTCCGCGGTGACCGCGATGACCGCACCGATGGGCACTTCGTGCAATCGGGCGGCCAACATGATGATCGGAACAGGGCACTTGCGGCCCACCGCCTCCACGGTGACCAGGGGTCGCTGTTCGGTCGGTCGCTCGGGCACGTCCACTCCTCGTCGGTCGTCGTCCTGTGTCCTTATCTTGACCTGGGCCGCTCGAAAAGGCGCACCCGGTTAAGGGTGTCGTAAACCCAGCGATACGCTCGCCTTAGTCTCGTGCCGAGAACGCGCGCACCCCCGCCCATGGCGGTGATGTGCGGGAACCCGGCCGAGGGTCCGGGGATACGCCGGGCCGCGCCTCGTAGCCAGCCGGGAGGAAGTCCCTCGCGGGCGACCTGGCCCGGCTCCGCGAGACGGACGAGCGTTCCGGGAGGCACGCCTGGCACAACACGCTGACCAGGTGAGCCCATGAGCGGCACCTCGACCGGTTCGCGATAATGTTTCCCCCTGAAAAGCTTTGGATACTTAGGCCGCCCGTGGAGGATCCGCGGGCTTCACCGCTGGGAAGGCAATCCGTGAGTCCGACCCGCCAAAAAAATCGGCGCTCGACACTGCGCCGATGGGCACCACGCGGCGCCGCGCTCGCCGTGTTGGGGCTGGCCGCGACCGGCTGCGCGTCGAACGAGCTCACTCGTTTGGGCATGCCGGAACCGATCACCGAGCAGGCCGAGCGTGTTCTCGCGCTCTGGCAGGGCTCGTGGGTCACCGCTTTCGCGGTCGGCATTCTCGTATGGGGACTGTTCATCTGGACGATCCTCTTCCACCGCAAGCGCTCTGAGCAGTTGCCGCCGCAGGTGCGGTACAACATGCCCATCGAAGCGCTGTACACCGTGTTGCCGATCGTCGTCATCTCGGTGCTCTTCTTCTTCACCGCCCGAGACCAGGCGTACCTGATGGAGACCGAAGAGCCCGCGGACGTGCATGTTGAGGTCGTGGCCTTCCAATGGGCCTGGCAGTTCAACTACATGGACGACACCAAGGAGAACGGTGGGGAGGTGCTCCACTCCGAGGTGGGTATCCCCAACCCGGACGGCACCGCCGACCGCTCCACTCAGCCCACCCTCGTCCTGCCCGAGAACTCGGTCGTCCACTTCGACCTCCACTCTCCCGACGTCATCCACTCCTTCTGGATCCCGGCGTTCGGTTTCAAGATGGACGTCATCCCCGGACGCGACAACGCGTTCCAGGTCGACATGACCGAGGGCACCGAGGGCACGTACGTCGGTCGTTGCGCCGAGCTGTGCGGTGTCGACCACACCCGCATGCTCTTCAACGTCGAGGTCCTGCCGCAGGACGAGTACGAGGCCTGGGACGCCGAACAGGAACAACTGGCCTCCGAGGAGGCCGACGCCGAGGGTCTGGTGGAGGATTCCACCGACTCGGCCGAGGGTTCCGGGGCCGAGGGCACCGGGGCCGAGGGCTCCGGCGCCGAGGCGACCGAGGAGAATGACGAGTGATGAGTACGACGGCAACCGAGGCGACCAAGCCTCGCACCGATGGTCAGGCACCGTCGCGCAAGGGGTCGCTCCTCGTCAACTGGATGACGTCGACCGACCACAAGATCATCGGGTACATGTACCTGATCACCTCCTTCGCCTTCTTCCTCTTCGGCGGGGTGCTGGCGGTCCTGATGCGTCTGGAGCTGTTCTCGCCGGGCATGCAGTTCATGTCCAACGAGCAGTTCAACCAGCTGTTCACCATGCATGGCACGATCATGCTGCTGATGTTCGCGACCCCGCTGTTCGTCGGGTTCGCGAACGTCATGATGCCGATTCAGATCGGTTCGCCCGACGTGGCGTTCCCGAGGATGAACCTGTTCGGCTACTACCTGTTCCTCTTCGGTAGCCTCATCGCGATCAGCGGGTTCCTGACCCCGGGTGGCGCGGCCAGCTTCGGTTGGTTCGCCTACACCCCGCTGTCGGACGCGGTGCGCTCTCCCGGACTGGGCGGCGACCTGTGGATCCTGGGCCTGGCCGTGTCCGGTCTGGCCACCATCCTCGGTGCGGTCAACTTCATCACCACCGCCCTGTGCATGCGCGCACCCGGTATGACGATGTTCCGCATGTCGATCTTCACCTGGAACGTGGTCCTGACCAGCGTCCTGGTGCTCATCGCCTTCCCGGTCCTGACCGGAGCCCTGATCGCGCTGGGCGCCGACCGCATGGTCGGTACCCACGTGTTCGACCCGGCGCACGGCGGCGCCATCCTGTGGCAGCACCTGTTCTGGTTCTTCGGTCACCCCGAGGTGTACATCATCGCGTTGCCGTTCTTCGGTATCGCGACCGAGATCCTGCCGGTGTTCAGCCGCAAGCCGATCTTCGGTTACAAGAGCCTGGTGGCGGCCACCATCGCCATCGCCGGCCTCTCCGTGACCGTGTGGGCGCACCACATGTTCCCGACCGGCGCGGTGTTGTTGCCGTTCTTCTCGTTCATGACGTTCCTCATCGCGGTACCGACCGGTGTGAAGTTCTTCAACTGGATCGGCACGATGTGGCGGGGGCAGCTCTCCTTCGAGACGCCGATGCTGTTCACGATCGGCTTCCTGGCGACCTTCCTCTTCGGTGGTATCACCGGCGTCATCCTGGCCTCGCCGCCGCTGGACTTCCACGTCACCGACTCCTACTTCGTGGTGGCGCACTTCCACTACGTGGTGTTCGGCACCGTGGTGTTCGCGATGTTCGCGGGCTTCTACTTCTGGTGGCCCAAGTTCACCGGCAAGATGCTCAACGAGAAGCTCGGCAAGTTCCACTTCTGGCTGCTGTTCCTGGGTTTCCACGGCACGTTCCTGGTGCAGCACTGGCTGGGTGTGGCGGGCTTCCCGCGTCGTTACGCCGACTACCTGCCCGACGACGGGTTCACCGAGCTGAACCAGATCTCCTCGATCTCCTCGTTCGTCCTCGCCGCCTCGACGCTGATCTTCTTCTGGAACATCTACGTCACCGCGAAGAAGGCGCCGATGGTGGAGGTGGACGACCCGTGGGGTTACGGCTGTTCCCTGGAGTGGGCCACGTCCTGCCCGCCGCCCAGGCACAACTTCACGTCGCTGCCGCGGATCCGGTCCGAGCGTCCGGCCTTCGACCTCAACCACCCGCACGTCGCGGCCCCCGGTGCCGTCGCCGCCGGTGCCGAGAAGAAGTAGGAGGCGGCCCATATGAAGATGCAGGCCTACCTGTTCATGGGGATCGCGACCTTCTTCGGTCTGGTCGGTGCCCTGTACATCTACTGGTCCTACCTGGAGACCGGCCAGATCGAGTGGGCCGGTTCCACCATCCTGATCATCGGCATCGGCTTCGGCTGGATGATCGGGTTCTGGCTCTGGCAGTCGGCTCGCCGTAGTGAGCACCACCACGGGCTTCCCCCCGAGGAGCGCCTCGACGGTGAGATCGCCGAGAACTCCGGCGAGTACGGGTTCTTCAGCCCGCACAGCTGGTGGCCGATGTTCGTCGCGCTGGCCGTCGCCTTCACGGCGGTCGGTATGGCGATCGGTTGGTGGATGCTGTTCCTCGGCTTCCTGGCCATCATCCTGACCACGATCGGCTGGGTCTTCGAGTACTACCGCAAGGAGTTCCAGCACTGAGATCGACCCCGGAGGCGATTGCTCTTCGAGGGAAGATGATCACCCAGGGTAAGATGTGAGTGTCACCGCCCCGGTGGCCGGCCACGCGTCCGTGTGACGCGTGCCGGGCACCGGGGCCGTTGTTTTATCGTTGCCCGAAGGGCACGGAAAGGCTCCGGCCCTGGCCGGACGCTCCGGTGCGCCGACCGAATGGACGTTGGAGGACTGTGTGAAGCGACGAGCCCACTCACGAGGGGCCCTGGCCATGGCCGTGCTCGTCCTGCTCACCGCCTGCAGCACCGATGAGGAGCCGGAGACGGACGAGCAGGCCACCGAGGAGGCCGGTCCCGAGGTCACCATCACCCCCGAACCGGGAGCCACCGAGATCGCGCCGAACACCCCGGTCCGGGTCGCGGCCGAGGGCGGGACCATCACCGACGTGCGGATCGACCAGGTCGACCCGTCCGAGGCGTCCGAGGCGGGCGACGGTGAGGCGGAGGGGGCGGAGGAACCCACGGTCCACGACGTCACCGGCACCCTCAACGAGGCCGAGGACGCCTGGGTGGCCGATTGGAACCTGCATCCCGGTTCGGCGATCACCGTGACCGCGACCGCCACCGACGCCGAGGGCGAGGAGACCGAGGTCGTCTCCGAGTTCACCACGCAGGACACCACGGAAGGGCAGAGCCTCGAACTGGTCTCCAACTTCCCCACCTCGGGGCAGACCGTCGGGGTGGGCATGCCCGTGATCATCAACTTCGACCTGCCCGTCACCAACAAGGAGCAGGTGGAGAACTCCATGGAGGTCATCTCCGAGGAGGAGGCGCAGGGGGCCTGGAACTGGGTCTCCGACCAGATGGCGGTCTTTCGACCGGAGGAGTACTGGGAGCCCTACCAGGAGATCGCGGTCGACCTGCACCTGGCCGGGGTGGAGGCCTCCGACGGTGTCTTCGGGGTGAGCGATCACCGCATCGAGTTCGAGGTCGGTAGGGAGATGATCTCCACGATGCATGTCCCCGACCACGAGATGGAGGTGTCCGTCGACGGTGAGAACGTCCGCACCATCCCGGTGAGCAACGGGGCCGCCGACGAACGCTTCAACACGACGACCTCCGGTGTCCACCTCACCATGGAGAAGTACGAGTCCCTGGTGATGGACTCCGCCACCGTCGGAATCGAGGAGGGGGAACCCGGTCACTACCGACTGGACGTCGACTGGGCGGTGCGCACCTCCAACAGCGGCGAGTTCTCCCACGCCGCCCCTTGGAACGCCGGCAACCTGGGCAGCGCCAACACCTCCAACGGGTGCACCAACATGACCGTCGAGGACGCTCGTTGGTTCCACGACGAGTCGCTGATGGGCGACGTCCTGGAGACCACCGGTACCGACCGCGAGCTGGAATGGGACAACGGCTGGGGCTTCTACCAGCGCTCCTGGGAGGAGTGGCTGGAGCAGAGCGCCACCGGTGAGCCCCAGGGCACCGACGGGTCGGGAACCCCCGGGGACGTCCATGGGGAGGACCTCTAGGAGGCAGGGGCCACGGGGACGCCTCAGATCCCCTCAGGGCCTCTCAGGAGGTCGTCAAGGCGACTCAGGGTCTGATCCCAACCCCACTCCCGGGTAACCCATTCGCGGCCGCGTGCGCCCATCAGGGCGGCGCGGTCGCGGTCTTTCAGGAGTCGAATGAGCGCTCGGGCTGCGGGACCGGGCAAGGATCCGTCCACCACGTGCCCGGTCTCGCCCTCCAGGACCGTGTCCGGGGCGCCGCCCGAGGACCCCGCCACCACCGGCAACCCGGTGGCCGACGCCTCCAGGTAGACCATCCCCAGGCCCTCCACGTCCAGCCCGCCCCGCCGGGTCCGACACGGCATGGCGAACACGTCGCCCGCGTCGTAGTGGGCGGGCAGGTCCTCGGCCCGGACCGGGCCGGTGAAGCGCACCGAGTCCAGCCCGGCGGCGGCCGAACGCAGCCGGGAGGCGTAAGGACCCTCGCCCACCAAAAGCAATACCGCGTCGGGGACGTCCGCCAGCACCCGCGGCCAGGCACGGATCAGGGTGTCCTGCCCCTTGCGCGGCACCATGCGCGAGACGCACACCACCACGGGGCGTTCGCCCAACCCCAGACGTTCGCGCACCTCCTCGCCTCCGGCGCCGGGCCGGAAACGGTCGGTGTCCACGCCGGGGGCCAACCGGCGCATGCGCGCGCCGGCGGCGGGGGACAGGGAGCGCGCCAACCGGCGTCGGGTGTATTCGCCCAGGTAGGTGACGGTGTCCACGGTGTCGCCGATCCGTCGCAGCGCCGTGGCGGGCCCGGGTAGGACGGTCCAACCGGTCTCATGCCCGTGGGTGAGCGCGACCTGCCGCAGGGGACGCAGGTGGGCCGCGGCCAACCCCAACGGGGCCGCGGCGCCGTAGAGCACGGAGTCGCACCCTTCGAGTTCGGCGATCACCCGCGCCCGTCGCACCACTCGTGGAGTGGGCAGCAGCACCTTGGCCGCGTCCCGCACGATCGGGAAGGGCTGACGGAGGTCGAAGTGGGGGTCGGCCGCCTGGTCGGCGGCTTGGGGGGAGGAGCAGTAGACCACGACCGACCCGGGCCGGTGGCGCAGGGCGAGCTCGTGCACGAAGGACTCGATGCCGCCCGCGCGGGGTGGGAAGTCGTTGGTGATGATCAGGGTTCGCGACACCCTGGTGAGTCTAGGGGGAGTTTCCTCGGGGGTTGCGGAAAGACGCCTCGGGCCCGTGGCGAACGCACCACGGGCCCGGGCGAAGCGGAGAGGCGACAGGTCACGGCCGCACGGCGGTGGTGAAGCTGGAGCGGTAGTAGTCGTTGAGGGTGACCGTGCCGATGGGGCGCGAGGACGTGGAGGCGTGCACCATCACGTTGTCGCCCGCGTACAGGCCCACGTGGGTGGGGCTGGCGCCGTAGAAGAACATCAGGTCTCCGGGCTGCATGTTCTCCCAGGACACCCGCTGTCCGGCGTTGACCTGGTCGTAGGTGGTGCGCGGCAGGTTGACGCCCGCCTGGGCCCAGGCGGCCTGGGTCAGCCCGGAGCAGTCGTAGCCGCCCGGTCCGGTGCCGCCCCAGACGTAGGGCTTGCCGATCTGGGCGTAGGCGAAGTCCAGGGCGACCTGGGCGTTGCCGGTGGCCGGGCCGGTGTAGTTCGCACCGCCGCCGCTGTCGCCGCCGCCGCTCCCACTGTCGTTGCCGACGTTCTCGGTGGCCTCGGCCTGTTCCTCGGCGGAGAGTTCTTCGAGCAGTTCCTCCTGCTCGGCGATGGAGGCCTCGGCCTCCTCGGTGGCCTCCTCCGCGTCCTCCAACGCGTCGGCGGCGCTCTCCTCGGTGGACTCCGCCTCCTCGCGCAGGGACTCCAGGTGCTCCAGCTCGTCGACGTACTGATCCAGGCCGGCCTGCTGCTGCTCGGACAGGTACGTGAGATCGGCCTGGTGCTCCAGGGCCTCCTCGGGGCCGGTAGCGCCGATCAAGTGGGTGGGCGAGGTCGGATCGACACCGGTGTAGGCGATGTTGGCCAGGCTACGTACCCCGCCGCTCAGCTCGTCGATGGTCTCCTCGGCGGTCTCGATGTCGCCGAGCAGTTCTTCGAGCTTCTCCTCCGCGGCCTCGTGCGCCTCCTGGGCGTCGTTGTAGGCCGCGTTGAGCTCGATGAACTCCTCTTCGAGACTCTCGATCTCCTCTCGCACCTCGTCGGCGGTCGGCTCGGCGTGCGCCACGGCGGTGGGGGCGAGGAAGGCCCCGACGCAGATCGAGGCGATGACGGCCGATCGGCGACCGGAGGCGCCACGGAATGCAGACACTGGCAACACCTTTCTCCCCTCGTCCCGGATGAGGCGGGAACAAGGGAGTGCACCGGGCGGGACCAAGTCGAAGAGGTCGACCGAAAGGCTGCGGGGAGTGACCCGGCCCGGACGTGGTCGTCACCGACGGGGTTCGGTGAAGAGGAGCGACCACGCTCGGCGATGAACATTAGTGCATCCCTTGGGCCGCTCTCAACTGATTCGTGACGTTCCGGTGCATCAGGCGGCCTGTCCGAAACTCCTGACTTGCCGTTACCCGGTGTCACCGCGAAACGAAAAAAGGCCGCCGTCCCGGAAGGGACGACGGCCTCGACGAGTGTCGGCGCGGCGCGCTACAGGCGCACGGCGAACTCGAACTGACCGGCCCAGTAGGCGGCCAGTCCCACGACCTCGATGTTGCGGCCCGTGCGAGGGGCGTGCACCATCTGGTTGTTGCCGGCGTAGAGACCGTTGTGGGCCTGGCCGGAGAAGAACATGATGTCGCCCGGCTGGAGCGAGCCCATGTCGTTGATACGGGTGCCGAGCCCGGCCTGGGCGTAGGTGGTACGCGGCAGGTCCACGCCCGCGGCCCGCCAGGACGCCTGGACCAGACCGGAGCAGTCGTATCCGTTGGGGCCGGTGCCGCCGTAGACGTAGGGCAGGCCCACCTTCGAGTAGGCGAAGTCCAGGGCGCTGGAGGCGTTGCCGCTGCCCTCGTGGGACTGCCCGGCGCTGTCGTCGGCGCCCTCGCCGGAGCTGTCCGCGTCGGGGAACTGCGCGAGGAGTTCCTGCTGCTCCTCGATGGCGGACTCGACCTCGTCCTTGGCCTCCTCGCTCTCCTCCAAGGTGTCCTCGGCCTCGTCGAGGGACGTCTCGGCCTCGTCCTTGAGTGCGAAGAGACGCTCGGAGGAGTCACCGAAGTCGTCGAGTTGGGACTGCTGGGCGTCCGACAGGTAGTTCAGGTCGGCGTTCTGCGCCAGCAGGGCCTCGGGGCCGTCGGAGGTGAGGATGTTCGTGGTGGAGTCGAGCTCGCCGCCCTGGTAGGTGGCGTTGGCGAACTGCTGGACCTGCTCGCGCAGCTCGTCGTAGCGATCCTGCTCGTCCCCGACCTGTTCGTCGAGTTCGTCGTAGGCGGCCTTGGCCGTCTCGTAGTCCTCTTCGGCCTGGTTGTAGGCCTCGACTGCCTCCGAGGCCTCCTGGTTCAGTTCCTCGATGCGGTCCTCGACCTCGTCCTGGGTCGGTTCCGCATGGGCGATGCCGGGGGCGATGAAGGTGCCGGCGGCGACCACACCGAGGCCGGTCGTAGCGATTCGGCGAGCAGTACGCCGACCACCGGGGTTCTTCATGGCGGTCCACGCTCCTTGAGTGTCTGAGAAGTCCGCAGGGGTGACTGGGAGACGGAAAGGGTAGGGGGCCCACGCCTTGAGGCGGGCCGACATGAGTGTGCGGGCCCTCGCCGGGGTGGGGTGGCACAAAGGTGGCCTTCTACCCGACGAAGCACTCACGTTCGGGATGAACCTAGCGGACGCGCCTTCCCCTCTCAACCACAACGAGCCTCGGTCACCACCACGCTCGGTGGTGACCGTGGTCACAACAGGCGCGTTCTCAATCGAGTCTTCGCAGGAAGATCAGGGAGGGGACGGCCCGAGCGCCGACCCCGCGCACCGCCTGGACGATCTCCTTGTCGGATGTCACAACGGCGATCGGCCGGCCCGGGGGCTCGGCCCGCACCAGCCGGACTATGACCTCGTCCGCGGTCTCCCCGGGCGCGCTGAACAACAATCGGACCCGGCGGCTGGGCGTCACCGGGGGAGTGTCCACGTCCGCGCCATCGAACACACAGGTGATCTCCGCCTTGGTGCGACTCGCCAGCCCCTCCAACGAGGCGAGCAGGCGATTGCGCTGATCGGCCAACGGCAGGTTTCCGTAGCCGGTCTTGGTGACGTTGTAGCCGTCCACCAGCAGATGAACCCGAGGCACGGTCAACAGGTGGTCCAGCAGACCCGGGTCGTCGTCGGGCAGCCCGCCCAAGGACACCCGACGCTGTTCCTCATGGGCCTCGGCGACCAGGTCGGCGGGGCTGTCCAGGCCGGTGGGAAGCGCGAGCTCGCGACGCAGTCCGTGTGAGGCGTCCACCAACACGTCCAACAGCACACGCAGACGCGCCTCGTCGGCGTTGCGGCCGGCGCGCACCGCGCGGCGGGAGTTCTCCACCTGGGCCTCGGCGTCGGCCAGCCGGGAACGCAACCGACGGTTCTCCACTTCGAGGCCGCTGATCCGCCCCTCGGTCTCGTCCCGACGGTCCCGGATCTCGGACAGGACCTGTTCGGCCTCGGCGGTGGCCGTCTTGGCGCGTTGACGCTCGTGATGCACCTTGCGGCGCAGCTCGGCGATCTCGGCGCGCTGCTCGACGATGGTGGCGCGCTGTCGCTCCAGGTCCGTCTGGAGGCCGCGGCGGGCCTCCTCCAGCTCCCGGCGTACGCTCTCCAGCGCCTCGGCGGCCTCATCCACCTCCTTGGCGCTGTGCCGACGGTCCAGTTCGAGGTGGACGTCCTCGATGATCCCGGCCCACCCGGGGGGACGCAGCAGGTACGCGCAGGCGGCCACCGTCACCGGATCGGCGGCGGGCGGGACCACCCCGGACCGCATGCCCTCGGCGAGTTCGGGCCACACCTGCTCCACGCGAGCGGCGACCAGACCACGAAAGTCCGCGTCGGTCTCCAACTGCGCGGCGATCTGCGGTCCGGCCAGTCGTGCGCGTCGACGGGGCTCGAACCTGGCCACCCTGCGCAGCACGGGCGGCAGGTCCGACGCGCGCATGCCGCCCAACACGTCGGACCCGTACTCCACGACCCGCGCGCGCACCGGCTCGGGCAGGGAGCGCACGAGGTGCTCCTCACCGTCCTCCCGCTCGGAGCGGTCCTCCTCGCCGGAGCCGCCCGTCACCGGGCCGGGGCTCATGACCGACCCGTCGGGCTCTCCGCCGAAGTGTCGGGGACCGACTGTTCGGCGTCAGGACGGGGGACGATCTCCACACTGTCGGTGGCGCCGCACCAACGGCACTTCACCCGTTCGATCGTCTCCGCCAGCACGGTGCGCTCCTCGACGGCGCCGGCGCCGGACAGCTCCTGGTGCACGTAGTCCTGCGAACGCACGGTGCGCGTCACGTCGAACCGCGTGAGATTGCCGCACCCGGTGCATCGCCAACGCTCATCGTCACCCGGCATCGCGATCCCCACGGTTCCTCCTCGGTGTCGTTGCCTGTTCGTGGCGGCCGTCGCCGGACCCATCGGTCACTCGACGTCGGGACCGCCCACGCCCACATCTTTCCATGTCGGGTGGGTCGACCGGCATCCCGGACGGGTTCGGTCGTCACCCCCGACTAACCTGACCGCGTGGTTGGACAGCCCGCGACGCCCTTCGGCGACCAGACCAGCATCGACGACCTCGGCACTCCACTGGCCGGGGCCACCTTCGTCGTGGTCGACCTGGAGACGACCGGAACCAGCGCCTCCAAGTCCCGGATCACCGAGATCGGGGCCGTACGCGTTCGCGGCGGCGGGATCATCGGCGAGTACACCACCCTCGTCGACCCGGGAATGCTCATCCCGGCCAACATCACCCTGCTGACCGGCATCACCCAGGCGATGGTGGCCACGGCCCCGCCGATCGAGAAGGTCCTGCCGGAGCTGCTCGCGTTCCTGGAAGAGGCCCCCGGCACCGTTCTGGTCGCCCACAACGCGCCCTTCGACACCGGTTTCCTCAAGGCCGCCTGCGAACGTGCGGGCCTGGAATGGCCGGCGCCCCCGGTGGTCGACACCCTGCGCCTGGCCAGGGCCCTGCTCCCCGCGCCCCAGGTCCGTAACCACCGGCTGGGCACGCTCGCCACCTACTTCGGAGCCCACGTCGCCCCCACCCACCGGGCGTTGGACGACGCCCGCGCCACCGTGGACGTGCTAAACGGGCTCATCGAACGCCTCACCCCGCTGGGCGTCACCAGCCTGGAGGAGTTGCGCTCGGTCGCCAAACCCGCCACCCGCGCCCAGCGGGCCAGACGCCACCTGGCCGAGGACCTGCCCGAACGCCCCGGCGTGTACGTGTTCAACGATGCCCAGGGGCGCAGCCTGTACGTCGGCAAGAGCAACAACCTGCGCCGACGAGTGGCCTCCTACTTCACCGCGGCCGAATCGCGCCGCCGCATCCGGGAGATGGCCGGCCTGGTGGTGTCGGTGACCCCCATCGTGTGCACCACCGACCTGGAGGCCTCGGTCCGCGAACTGCGGATCATCGCCGAACGCAAACCACCGTTCAACCGTCGCTCCCGCAACCCGGAGAACGCCCGCTGGGTCAAGCTCACCACGGACACCTACCCCCGGCTGTCGGTCGTGCGGGCGGTTCGTGACGACGACGCCCCCTACCTGGGCCCCTACAACTCGGCACGCGAGGCCGAGGAGGCCAAGGAGGCGCTGTTGCACGCGCTGCCGCTGCGCCAGTGCACCCACACCTTCGCCCCGCCCGAACGGGTGGTCCCCAAGTGCGTGCTCGCCCAACTGGGCCGCTGCGGCGCGCCCTGCGACGGCACCGAGCCCCTGGACGCCTACACGGTCCACTCCGAGGCCGCCCGCACCGCCATGACCACCGACCCGGCCGTGGTCTTGGACGCCCTCACCGGACGCATCCACGAGCTGTCCGAGGACCTGCGCTACGAAGAGGCGGCGAGCCTGCGCGACCGCCTCATGGCCTTCCTGCGCGGCGCCCGCCGAGTCCAACGGCTCACCGCCATCGCCGCGGTACCGCACCTGGTCGCCTCACGCCCCGGCGCCACCGGATGGGAGACGATCGTGGTCCGTCACGGACGCCTGGCCGCGAGCGCCGTCCTCACCCCGGGCACCGACCCCACCGCTTTCCTGGCCTCCCTGGTCGCCACCGCCGAACGCGTCCCGCCCGGTCACGGGCCGGTCCCCAACGCCACCGCGGGGGAGAGCGAACTGATCCTGGACTGGCTCGTCACGCCCGGCGCGCGCCTGGTGGAGGTCGAAGGTGAGTGGACATGCCCGTTGCGGGGAGCCGAAGCGCACACTCGGATGACACACTGGGCCCATGGCCGCGCTTCCACTCAATGACGACCACCCCGTCCGCCGCGCCCCGGTCGTGGCCTACGGCCTGATCGCGGTCAACGTGCTCGTCTACCTGCTCTCCCCGCAGGCCGCCACCGCCGTCTGGTATCCCGTCGACCTGTTCGAACGCGTGTGTTCGATCGACGCGTACTTCATGCGCTGGGGCGCCATCCCCGACGAGATGCTCGGACGGGTCGACCTGGCCGAACCGTTGACCCCCGAATGCGGACCCATCGACGGCAAGGTCGTCTGGTTCTCGGTGCTCAGCTCGATGTTCCTGCACGGCGGCTCCGCCCACCTTCTCGGCAACATGGTGTACCTGTTCGTGTTCGGTCCCGTCGTCGAGGACCGGCTCGGCAAGGTCCGTTTCCTGCTGCTGTACCTGGCCACCGGGGTGGTCGCCGCGTTCGGGCACGCGCTGGTCGACCAGGACGGCGGGATCCCCATGATCGGGGCCTCCGGGGCCATCTCCGGGGTGCTCGGCGCCTATCTCGTGGTCCAGTTCCGAAGCCGGGTCACCACCCTGGTGTTCGGGGTGATCCCGATGCGTCTGCCCGGGTGGGCCGTGGTGGGAAGCTACTTCGCGCTTCAGTATCTTCTCTACGTCACATCCTCGACCGCCCCGGGCGGCGGATCCAGCGTGGCCTACGCGGCACACGTCTACGGCTTCGTCGCGGGGGTGATCGCGGGACTGGCGGTCTACCGACTGCGGTGGCGCTCCGGAACACGCCTATCGGACGTGTACTAGGGGTGTCTCGTCCCGCACATGCTCTACCAACGCCAGGAGGCACAGTGATCACCGCGATCGTCATGATCAAGGCCGACGTCCACCGCATCCCCGAGGTCGCCGAGGCCATCGCCGACATCGACGGGGTCAGCGAGGTCTACTCCGTGACCGGCGGCGTCGACCTCATCGCCATGGTGCGGGTCCGGCGCCACGAGGACCTGGCGGACGTGATCCCCGGCCGGGTCAACAAGGTGCCCGGTGTGACCTCCTCCGACACCCACATCTCCTTCCAGACCTACTCCAAGCACGACCTGGAGTCGGCCTTCGCGATCGGTTGGTAGACCCGGTCGGGCAGGCGAAAACACGAGGGGCGCGGTGGATCGGAATCCACCGCGCCCCTCCTCGTCCTCGAAGGCCCCCACAGGCGGCCCAGGCGCCTCAGACGCCCTTGGCGAGCTCCTGACTGGCGCTCACCCAGGTCTCCAGCAGTCGCCGCGCCGCGCCCTCGTCCACCGCGGCCGCGGCCCGATCGTAGCCGGCGCGAACCGCCTCGGTCAGGTCGCCCTCGATACCGTCGACCGCCGCCAGCGCGGCCCCGGCGTTGAGCAGCACCGCGTCGCGCACCGGGCCGGGCCGACCCGCCACCATGTCGCGCACCGCCTGGGCGTTGAAGTCCACGTCGCCGCCGCGCAGGGCGTCGGGCGCCGAACGCGCGATGCCCAGGTCCGTCGGGTCCAGCCGCTCCTGACGCGCCTCACCGTTGCGGACGACCCACACGGTGGAGGTGGTGGCCGTGGTCAGCTCGTCCAGACCGTCGTCGCCGCGGAACACCAGCGCCGACGAACCACGGCGGGCGAACACCCCCGCGATCACCTCGCACATGCGCTCGTCGAACACGCCGATGGCGGAGGTGGTGGGCTGCGCCGGGTTGGTCAGCGGACCCAGGAAGTTGAACACGGTCGGCACCGCCAGCTCACGGCGCGGCTTGGCCGCGTACCGCAACGACGGGTGGAACAGCGGAGCGAAGCAGAAGGAGATGCCGGCCTCCTCGGCCAGCCGTACGGTCAGCTCCGGCGGCAGGTCCAGGACCACACCGAGACGCTCCAGCACGTCGGCCGTCCCACACGAGGACGACGCCGCGCGGTTGCCGTGCTTGACCACCCGGGCACCCGCGGCCGAGCTCACGATCGCCGCCATGGTGGACACGTTCACGGTGTGCGCGCGGTCGCCGCCGGTCCCGACGATGTCGAGCGTGGGCCCGGGCACCTCGATACGCACCGCGTGTTCGAGCATGCCCTGGGCGAGACCGGTCACCTCGGACACCCCCTCGCCCTTGGCGCGCAGGGCGATCGCGAACCCCGCGACCTGGGCGTCGGTGGCCGAACCCGACATGATCTCGTTCATCGCCCACTCGGTGTCGGCCGCGCTGAGGGAGACCCCGCCCAGCAGGGCGGTGATCAGGTTGGACCAGGTCCGCTCCTGGACGGCGGAGGTCTCCTGGGCGTTGGTATCGAGCGCGTTGTTCTCGGCCGGCGCGGCCGAGGGAACGGGGACGTTCATGTGGACTCCTGGCGGAAGGGCGTGGAAAGGAAAAGGGGCGCCGGCGGCGGGCACACGAGTGCGCCCGCCCCGTTCAGCGTCCCCGGGCGAAGGAGAGGGCGTTGTAGGCGCGGCCGCGCCATCGCCCGATGTCGGCGCCGTGGTTGAGGGCTCCGCCCATCACCAACCGACGGCGCAGGTCTCTCTCGCCGTTGTCCTTTACGGCCGTCAGCCGGCCGTGCGCGTCACGCCCCACGGTCGTCGTCACCCCGTGAGCGCGACCGCACGCCGGCGCATGAGCTCGGCCAGTGCCTGGGCGAGCGCGACCGGGTCGATGGGGTGGCTCACCACCTGGTCGGCCTGCGACCAGGTCGCGAGCCAACGGTCGTCCCGCCTGCCCACCAGGAGCAGGATCGGCGGGCCCTGGAAGATCTCGTCCTTGACCTGGCGGCACAGGCCCATCCCGCCGGTGGGCGCGGCCTCACCGTCGAAGATGGCCACGTCGATGCGCTCGGCGGGGTCCTTGGACTCCAGCTTGCGCAGGGCGCCGGGCGCGGTGGCGCACTCGACGAACTCGACCTTGGGGACATCGGTGGCGGGCCGGCGGCCGATGGCCGTCCGGACCTGCTCACGGGTGTCGGCCTTGTCGCTGTAGACCAGCACGCGCATCCTGGCGCCCGTGTCCGTACCGCTCATCGCGCAACCGTCCCATCGCGTCAGCCCTCGGTCGCGGCCATGGGGGGTGCGACCGTGGCGTTCGTTGACTGTTTCCACTCCGACTCTATTGCCTCATGCTCCCGCGCCCCGGATGAGGGTGGGTGGACGTTGAGGCGTTGAGACCTTGGACACCACAGGATGCCAGGATCTCGGGGCCCTTCGTTCAGGGCCTCCCGAGGTGACGTTGTCCAAAGGTGATTCTTTCGATGCCGGGCCGTTGTTTTTGAAGGGTTCGGGGGGCTTTCGAGGGGGTACTGAACGTCTCGGAACGCCTCAGCCGCGCAGGTTCGCGCCACTTCTCGCGTGTAAGCGCGTGGCGTGCCCCGGATCACGAGCGGGGCCGCTACAGTAACGCCCGAGTCACGACCACACCGTCACCCGAGCCGCAGAGGATGGCCGATCCCGGGCCTGATCCGTCGCCTTACGGGGGGTCGAGTACGGGTCTTCGCGGGATGCCGTAATAATGCTCCCGTGGCGACAGCAACCGCGAACCCAAAAACAGCAACCGCATCAGCGCATGGTGCGGCAAAGCGTCCTGACCTGGTGAGTGTTGGCACCATCGTGTGGCTGGCCAACGAACTCATGTTCTTCGCCGCGCTGTTCGCGATGTACTTCACCATCCGATCGGTGACCAACGGGAACCCCGAGCTCGGCGAGTGGGCGGACGTCCACCTCAACGTGCCGTGGGCCTCGACGATCACCATTGTCCTGGTGGCTTCCAGCTTCACCGCGCAATTCGGCGTTTGGGCCGCAGAGCGCGGCGACGTCAAGAAGCTGCGCATGTGGTTCTTCATCACGTTCTTCATGGGCCTGTTCTTCATCCTTGGACAGGCTTATGAGTACTACGAGCTCATCGTCCACGAGGGGCTGACTCTCCAGTCGAGCGCCTACGGGTCGATGTTCTACCTGACCACGGGCTTCCACGGACTCCACGTCATCGGTGGTCTGATCGCGTTCCTCATCATGTTGGGACGCACGTACGCCGCGAAGCGCTTCACTCACCAACAGGCGACCAGCGCGATCGTCGTGTCCTACTACTGGCACTTCGTCGACGTCGTCTGGGTCGCTTTGTTCTTCACCATCTACTTCATCCAGTGACCCGAAACGGGGAAACCGTGAAATGGATTACCGCGCGGCGGCGGCATCCCCTGGCGGGGTATGCCGTCGTCATCCTCGCGCTAGCCCTGTTCGGGGTGGGATTCGCCGCTCTGGCCCCCACCTCGGACGAGGCGCGTGCGCAGACGCTCTCGGCCGAGGCCCCGTCCCCCGAGGACGTGGACGTGGCCAACGGCAAGGCCATCTTCGACCAGACGTGTGCGAGCTGCCACAACTACGACGGGAGTGGCACCTACACGGACGAGGACGGTAACCGGGAGATGACCAACGGCCCCGACCTCCGTGAGGTGGGGCCGGCCGCCGTCGACTTCCAGGTCAGCACCGGCCGTATGCCGTCGATGGACCCCGATTCCCAGATGCCCCGCAAGGACATGGTCATGTCCGAGCAGGACCTGGCCGACCTGATCGCCTACTACAACGAGTCGATCAGGACCGACGACATGGGGGCCGACATCCCCTATGACGTCCCGGCCGCCGCTCCCGAGCGCGAGAACTTCGAGGACGAGGAGTCCTACGAGATCGCTCTTGAGGAGTACGAGACCGATTACGACGCCTACATCGAGGGCGCCGACGACGTCGACATGGGCATGAAGCTCTACCTGACCAACTGCGCGCACTGCCACAGCTGGTCCGGTGGCGGCGGTGCCCTGACCGACGGTCGTTGGGCTCCCGAGATCCATGACTCGACTCCGCGTGAGATCTACGAGGCCATGGTCAGCGGACCCGGCGCCATGCCGATGTTCAGCGACGGCGTCATCACCCCCGAGGAGAAGCAGGAGCTCATCTCCTACGTGAAGACGCTGCAGGCGGAACCGAACGCCGGTGGCATCTTCGACCTGGAGCGTGTCGGCCAGGTCGCGGAGGGATTCATCGGATGGACCATCGGTCTGTCCCTGATCATCGCCTGCGCGATCTGGATCACGGCGAAGCAGCGTGCCCATGACTGAGAACAACAACGACAACAACGAGGCCGGTGCCGACGAACGTGTCGTCGGCACCCCGGCGGACACCGACGACGTGGTGACCGAGACCTCGGCTCACTCCGAGAGTGAGCACAACGGGCCGTACCTGGCCTCGGAGACCCACAAGCGCCCGGAGGAGCAGCAGCGTCGAGGCGAGAAGCTGGCCTCGGTGTGGTTCCTCATCGCCTTCCTCGGCGGTATCGGGTTCTTGGTCTCCTACTTCCTCTTCCCGCCGAACGCGGCGGGGGAGCCGGCGATCGCGGACCCGCAGATCGGCCAGTACTCGAACATGCTGCTGGGTGGCACGCTCACCCTGGCGATGTTCGCCATCGGCGCCGGTATGACGGTGTGGGCGCGCAACGTGATGCCCCACTACGAGGTGGCCTCTCCCTACGACGAGCTTCCCTCCAGCGAGGAGGAGAAGAGCTCCTTCAGCGAGTTCTTCATGAAGAGCGCCGACGAGAGCGGCTTCACCAAGCGTCCGCTGATGCGCCGTACGCTCATCCTGGCCATGCTGCCGCTGGGTCTGGCCCCGATCGTGCTGCTGCGCGACACCGGGCCCCTCCCCGGCGACCAGATGAAGGAGACCCGCTGGGTCGACGGCATGCGCATGTACGTCGAGGGCACCCACCGTCACCTCAAGGCCGAGGACCTGGAGAACGACCCGTACGGGATGATCTCCGCGCTCCCGGCCTTGGACGACGAGGGGTATCCGCACGGGATGAGCCTCACCGACCAGGCCAAGTCCGTCATCTTGCTCATCAAGGTGCCGGAGGACGACTGGAAGCCCGGCATGGACACTCCCGTCCGTGAGGGCAGCGACGAGACCCACATGAACTGGACCCACCAGGGCATCGTGGCCTACTCGAAGATCTGCACCCACGTCGGTTGCCCCGCGGCGCTCTACGAGCGCACCACGCACAGGATCCTGTGCCCGTGCCACCAGTCCACGTTCGACGCCACCGACGCCGCCAAGGTCGTCTTCGGACCGGCCCACCGGCCGCTGCCGCAGCTGCCCATCGGCGTCGACGACGAGGGTTACCTCGTCGCCCGAGGTGACTTCAACGAGCCGACCGGGCCGACGTTCTGGGAATACAAGGACTAGTCGATGAGTAAGACCACGCAAGCACCCAAGGCGCTGCGCGGCGTCGGCAACTTCATCGACGACCGCTTCCACCTGGCCAAGACCGGCGAGAAGAACCTGCGCAAGGTCTTCCCGAACCACTGGTCGTTCATGCTGGGTGAGATCGCGCTGTACTCGTTCATCATCCTGCTCGTCACCGGCGTGTTCCTCACGCTCTGGTTCAAGCCGAGCATGCTGGAGGTCGTCTACGACGGCTCCTACGAGCGCCTCCAGGGCGTTCCCATGAGTGAGGCGTTCGCCTCGACCCTGCACATCGACTTCGATGTCCGGGGCGGGTTCCTCGTTCGACAGATCCACCACTGGGCCGCCCTGATCTTCGTGGCCTCGCTGGTGGTGCACATGCTCCGTGTGTTCTTCACCGGCGCGTTCCGCAAGCCGCGTGAGATCAACTGGCTCATCGGTGTCGCCATCTTCTCCCTGGCCATGGTCGAGGGCCTCTTCGGCTACTCGCTGCCGGACGACCTGCCCTCGGGCATGGGTGTCCGCATCCTCCAGGGCGTGATGCTGGCGATCCCGTTGGTGGGCTCCTACATCTCGATGTTCCTGTTCGGCGGGGAGTTCCCCGGCGAGGACATCATCACGCGCCTGTACATGCTGCACGTGCTGCTGCTCCCGGCGATCCTGCTGGCGCTCATCGTGGCGCACTTCATGATCCTGTGGCACCAGAAGCACACGCAGTATCCAGGGCAAGGGCGAACGGACAAGACCGTGGTCGGAACACCCATGTTCCCGGCCTTCGCGGTCAAGGCGGGTGGATTCTTCTTCTTCACCTTCGCCGTGATCGCCGGTCTGAGCGCGTTCGTCCAGATCAACCCGATCCACCTGTTCGGCCCCTTCAGCCCGACGTCCATCACCTCCGGTCTCCAGCCGGACTGGTACATGGGCTTCATGGAGGGTTCGCTGCGCATCTTCCCGAACACGCTCGACTTCACGATCCCGATCGGCCAGGGATACCCCATCATCACGGCGGTGCTGATCCCGGGCCTGGGCGTCATGGGTCTGCTGTTCGGCGCGCTCGCGGCGTGGCCGTTCATCGAGCAGTGGATCACCGGTGACAAGCGTGCCCACAACGTCGCCGACCGTCCGCGCAACGCCCCGACCCGTACGGCTCTGGGCGTCGGCGGCATCGTCTTCTACGGCGTGCTCTGGCTCGCCGGTTCGAACGACATCCTGTCGGAGACGTTCTCGATCGACCTGTACCTGACCACGTACATCTTCCGTGTGCTGATCTTCGTGGGTCCGGTCCTGGGCTACATCATCGCCAAGCGGATCTGCCTGGGCCTGCAGCGTCGTGACCGGGAGACCCTGGAGCACGGCTACGAGAGCGGCATCATCCAGCAGCTCCCCAGCGGTGAGTTCATCGAGGTCCACAAGGAGAGCTCGGCGGAGACCACCCACGTGCTGGAGAGCAAGCCGGTCATCTCCTCCACCGCACTGGAGGAGCCCGAGACCGACGACAAGGGTGTGGAGAACCCCAACGCCCGCAAGGGCATGGGCCGGTTCCGTCGCGCCCTGGCCCACTGGTACACGAAGGACAACATCTCCTTCGAGGGGGTGGAGGCCCACACCGGGCACCACCTGCACCATGGAGCCGAGAACGAGGACAAGGACCACTAGAGTCCATCGGGGTACGCCCCGAACAGTCGAAGGACCCGGCCGCCGAGCGCGGCCGGGTCCTTCGCGTTCCCACCCGACTTCGAGGCGCTGTATCGCACGCTGCGACCTCGGACTCCGTCTGGGTTGATCCGGGCCCGAGGTTCACGCCCGGACCACTCCCAGGGGTCTTACGGCGCCTTCTGGCCGCCCCGGGTACGAAGAGAGGGGGGGGGGGGCCCCCCCCCCCCCCCCCCCCCCAAAAAAAAACAACCACCCCCCCCCCCCCCCCCACCCCCCACAGAAGCGGGGCAGAAAAGGAAAAAAACGAGTGCGAC
>NZ_JBSHJJ010000004.1:314687-415769 GCF_053619415.1 Nocardiopsis sp. NPDC055551
CCACCCCCTTTTTAACCACAACCTCCCCCTTTTTGGTGTTTGTGTTGTGTTGTTGGTTTTTTTTTTTTTTCCCCCCCCCCCGCGGGTGGGGGGGGGGGGGGGGGGGCCCCCCCCCCCGGGGCCCCCCCCCCCCTCTCGAAGATCCTTGGAACCTACGCGTCGCCTAGCCCGCGTAGATGTCGTCGATCTCCTTGCTCCACTGCTTGGAGACCACGTGACGCTTGACCTTCAGGGAGGCGGTCATCTGGCCGCCCTCTTCGGTGAAGTCCTGCGGCAGGATCTTGAACTTCTTGATGCCCTCGGCCTTGGAGACGGCCTTGTTGGCGTCGTCGACGGCCTCCTGGATCGCCGCGTTGAGGTCGGCGTCCCCGGTCAGGTCGGAGATCTCACCGCTCTTGTTCTTCTGCTCCTTCCAGAGCTGGAAGGACTCGGGGTCGATCGTGACCAGCGCCGCGATGAACTTGCGGTTGTCACCGACGACCATGCACTGGCTGACCAGGGCGTGGGCGCGGATCCGGTCCTCCAGGACGGCCGGGGCGACGTTCTTGCCGCCCGCGGTCACGATGATCTCCTTCTTGCGGCCGGTGATGCTCAGGAACCCGTCGTCGTCCAGGGAACCCAGGTCACCGGTGCGGTAGAAGCCGTCCTCGTAGGCCTCGGCGGTGGCCTTCTCGTTCTGCCAGTAGCCGACCATGATGTGGTCGCCCTTGAGCAGGATCTCGCCGTCGTCGGCGATGCGGACGGTGGTGCCCGGCATCGGCTGGCCGACGGTGCCGATCTTGTTGAAGCCGGGGCTGTTGACCGAGGTCGGGGCGGTGGTCTCGGTGAGGCCGTAGCCCTCGACGATGGTCAGGCCGGCGCCGCGGAAGAAGTGACCCAGGCGCGAGCCCAGGGCGGAACCACCGGAGACCGCGTACTTGGCCTCGTTGCCGAGACGGTCCATCAGCTTGCTGTAGACGAGCTTCTTGAACAGGCCGTGCTTGAGCTTGAGCGTGAACGGCACGCTGCCCTTGCCCAGCGCCTGGCTGTACTCGATCGCGGTGTCGGCGGCGAGGTTGAAGATCTTGCCCTTGCCCTCACTCTCGGCCTTCTGCTGGGCCTTGGTGAAGACTTTCTCGAACACGCGAGGGACCGCGAGGAGGAAGGTGGGCTTGAAGACGGAGAACTCGTCGATCAGGTCCGGGCCGGTGCTGGGGTAGTGACCCAGGACGGCCTTGCCCTCGATGACCATGACCTGGACGAAACGCGCGAAGACGTGCGCCAGGGGAAGGAAGAGCATCGTGGAGGGGACGCCCTCGTGCTCCTTGATGATGGGCTTGGCGGGGCCCTCCAGGGCCGAGTGCGCGATGAAGAGGAAGTTGCGGTGCGTCAGCTGGCAGCCCTTGGGGCGGCCGGTGGTGCCGGAGGTGTAGATGAGGGTGGCGAGGTCGTCGGCCTTGACGGCGGTGCGGCGCTCCTCCAGGGCCTCGTCGGTGACCTCGGAGCCGCCGGCGCGCAGGGTCTTCAGGTCGTCGCCGTCGAACCTCCACACGTTGGCGAGCTCGGGAGTCTCGCCCTTGACGGACTCGATGCGCTCGGCGTGGGCGTCGGTCTCCACGAAGACGGCCTTGGCCGCGGAGTCGGAGAGGATCCACTGGATCTGCTCGGCGGAGGAGGTCTCGTAGATCGGTACGACGATGGCGCCGACCGCCCAGACGGCGTAGTCGATGGCGGTCCACTCGTAGCGGGTGCGCGACATGATGGCGACGCGGTCGCCCTGCCCGATGCCCGCACCGATGAGGCCCTTGGCGTATCCGACGATGTCACCGTGCAGCTGCTCGACGGTCACGTCGCGCCAGGGGCCGGCACCGGTCTGCTCTTGACGGCGGGCGGCGACGGCCTTCGGCTCGGTGGCCGCGCGCGCAAAGAGCGTGTCGGTCAGCCGTGCCTCGTCGGAGATCTCGGGCTTCGCGGGAGAGCTGTATTCGCGCACGTGGTGCTCCTGGACATGTACGGGTGTGGTGGATGGGGACGTGACGACCGTAACAACACGATCCTACTCGTGAGTAGGAAGGGTTGTCGTTCGGTATCCAACGGTGATCCGGGCTTGACGTGCGGGGTTTGGGGAAAACACTGCTCAGGTCGCTTTCCCGACCCTTTCCGTGTCGGTGCCCGTGCGGGGTCAGGCCCGGCGCCCCTCTTGAATGTATGCAGGTCAGGCGGGCGGCCAGGGTCGCTCCTCACGCGGGGCAAGAGACTATCGCCTGCCGTGACCCTCGTGCACATCCTGTACATAGCAGTTCTTTGTGTCGGCTCGGCTACTCGGCGCTCCCGCCGGCGTGTACCCCTTTCGACCCTCCCAACGTGGTCGGGGCCCCGAGTCATCCCTGACTCCTCCCTGAACCTGCCCTGAGTGCCCCGCACGCGCCTTCCCCGTGCGGTTAACGTGATGCCACGGACGACAGGAGGCTCGCCAGACATGACCGAGAACAACGGTGGACGGAACAGCTCCCGCAACGATGGCCCCGACCTCATCGACGATGCCTTGCGGCTGGTCGACACGCTCCAGCGCAAGCTGCTCGCGGCGGGCGTGCGGCGCGGCGTGAACGCGGTCACCAACCCACAACCGAAGGGCGACGTGTGGGAGGAGGCCATCCGGATGGAGAGCGAACAGGAACGTCCTCCGCTGGAGGAGCTCGCCGACATCGTGCGCAAGAGCGCTCCGGAGGTCGCCGGTCACCTCGGGCGAGCGGGGTTGTCCCTGGCCGGCGCGTTGGGGCGGACCTGGGGCGTGGTCGAGCGCGGTCTGGAACAGGGGCGCGCGGAGGCCGAGCGTGCCCGCGCCGAGAGAGAGGAACGCGAGCACCACGACCGTGCGCGTGACGAGCGGATGCGCCGTGAGTCCTCGGCCGACGACCCCTCCGCCGTCGAGGAGGGCGAGAACCGAGGTGAGGCGTAGTCGTCACCGGGGTGTTCGCGGCGTGTGGAGCCTGGTTTAATCGAGGGGTTTGCACCATTTGAAAACCTGATGACATCAAGCCCGCTACTTATGTCAGGTTTTGGGCGAAAGTGTGAAGGAGCCGCCCCCATGCCGACCATCGGCGTAGACATCGGTGGAACCAAGGTCGCCGCCGGTGTCGTCGACCACGACGGGCAGATCCTGGACAAGGTCAAGTACCCGACCCCCGCCAACGACCCCGGCCAGCTCGCCGACACCGTCGCCAAGGCGGTGGAGGAGTTGCGCGGCCGCATCCCGGACACGCCCATCGAGGCGGTCGGTGTGGGTGTGGCGGGCTTCGTCGACGAGGACCGATCCACCGTCCAGGTCGCCGTCAACCTGGGGCTGCGCGACGAACCCCTCAAGGAACGCGTCCAACAACGGGTCGAACTGCCCGTGGTCATCGAGAACGACGCCAACGCCGCCGCGTGGGCCGAGTTCCGCTTCGGCGCCGGCCGCGACAGCGACCACGTCGTCTGCGTCACCCTGGGCACCGGGATCGGAGGCGGTCTCGTCCTCGGGGGAGAACTGCACCGTGGACGCTTCGGTGTGGCCGCGGAGGTGGGGCACTACCGGATGGTGCCGCACGGACGTCGTTGCGCCTGTGGCAACCACGGCTGCTGGGAGCAGTACGCCAGCGGCCGTGCGCTGGTCGCCGAGGGCCAGGACCTGGCCCGCACCGACCCCGAACACGCTCGTCGCATGCTCGAAATCGCGGGCGGGACCGTGGACGGCATCGGCGGTGAGTGCATCACCCAGGCCGCCTTGGAGGGCGACGCCGCCGCCTTGGACTGCTTCCGGATCGTGGGGGAGTGGGCGGGACTGGGCCTGGCCGACCTCGCCGCCATCCTCGACCCCGAGTGCTTCGTCCTCGGTGGAGGCGTCTCCGACGCGGGCGACATCATCCTCGACCCCGTCCGGGCGTCCTTCGCCCGACACGTCTCCGGCCGGCCGGGGCGTCGCCTGGCCGAGGTCCGGGTGGCCGAACTCGGCGGTGCCGCCGGCATCGTCGGCGCCGGCGACCTGGCCCGGCACTGATCGGTCCGTAACGGCCCCTCCGACCCGCCGAGACGGTGTCGGGGCCCGGACACACGTGAAGGGGGCCGGTATCGAAGGATCTCCTTCGGTACCGGCCCCCTCGTGCTCTGCCCGGAGCCTCAGACGTCCTCGGGGTCGCCCTTCGCCTTCTCCGCCTTGGCCTCCTTTAGGGCCTTGCGTTCGGCCTTGCGTTCCGCGCGCAGGGACCGTCGACGGTCCTTGGCGTCGGCGTGCTCCTCGCGCCGGGCCTCCTTGGCCTCCGCCTCCAGCTCGGTCTTGACCGACTGGGCGTAGCGGTCCACGTATTCCTGGCCGGACAGCTCCATCAGCGCGTACATGATCTCGTCGGTGATCGCGCGCAGGACCCGCTGGTCCTTCTCCATCCCGTAGTAGCGGGAGAAGTCGAGCGGCTTACCGAACACGACCTTGGGGCGCACGCCCAGCTTGGGGACGGTTCGGCCGGGGGGCATGATCTTGTCCAGGTTGATCATGGCCATCGGGACGACCGGGGCCTTGGCCTCCAGCGCCAGCCGGGCCACACCGGTGCGACCGCGGTAGAGCTTGCCGTCGGGGGAACGGGTGCCCTCGGGGTAGATGCCGAGCAGGTCACCGCGCTTGAGCACGCGCAGACCGGTGCGCAGCGCCGCCTCGCTGGCCTTGCCGCCGGACCGGTCGATCGGGATCTGGCCCACGCCGGTGAAGAACGCCTTGCTGACGAACCCCTTCACGCCGGTGCCGGTGAAGTACTCGGCCTTGGCGAGGAAGGTGATCTTACGGGGCAGGGGCAAGGGCCCGAAGAAATGGTCGGAGAACGACAGGTGGTTGCTGACCATGATGGCCGGACCGCGCCTCGGCACGTTCTCCACGCCCTCGGCGCGGGGCTGCCACAACACGGCCAGGACCGGCCCCAGGATCGCCTTGACCACCCAGTAGAACATCGCTTCAGATCACCCCTGCACACGCGGGGAGCATTGGGGCAGGGTCTGCCACGTCTCACTGTCCCGCTCGGCCGACAACGAACACCCCCACACGGCGACGGGGGAGGTTGACTCGGGTCATCCTCCCACCACGCACGAGTGACCACCAACGTGTCCGGAACCGGACGCCGGTGTCCGTCGTGGGGAGGGGCCGTACCGCGGGGCACCATCGAGGATACTCACCGGTCCGGCCCGGTCGGGGGCCGACCCACGCCACGGGAACACGCGAACCCGGGAACACGCCCGGCCCGCGCGTGGTTCGGGCAAGGGAACGTTACCGTGCACTCGATGACAAACGCTCGTCCGAGCGACTAGCCTCACGGCTGGGGAGTCCACCATCCCGATCCCCCCGCCGCACGATCCCCGGGAGACACCCAGTGAGACCGACCAGCACCCATCCCCTCATCCCGGGGGCGGACCCCTACAGTCACGTCGGGTCCCGCACTGGTGTGCTGCTCTGCCACGGGTTCACCGGCTCGCCCTACTCGATGCGCCCCTGGGCCGAGTATCTGGCCGAGTACGGCCTCACCGTCGAACTGCCCCGACTGCCCGGTCACGGCACCACCTGGCAGGACATGGCCACCACCGGAAGCGACGACTGGTACGCCGCCGTGGAGGCGGCCCTCCTCGACCTCTCCGCGCGGTGCGACGAGGTGTACGTCATGGGGCTGTCCATGGGCGGCGCCCTCAGCCTGCGCCTGGCCCAGGAGAACCCCGACGTGGTGCGGGGCGTCGTGCTGGTCAACCCGTCCCTGACGGTGGAGGACCGGCGGCTCCCGTTCATCGCGCCCATCCGTCACTTCGCCGCCCGCCTCCTACCCTCCACGCCCGGGGTCGGCAGCGACGTGGCCCTCGCACCGGCCGGGGCGCCGGCCGGTGAGGGCGGATACGACCGGGTCCCCACCGCGGCCGCTGCGACACTCCCGAAGCTGTGGCGCGAGGTTCAGGACGGCATGTCCGGTTTGCGCGCGCCGATCCTGGCCTACCGCAGCGCACAGGACCACGTCGTGGGACCGGAGAGTCTGCGTATCCTCGCAAGGAGGGCGGTCAACACCCGGCTGACGATCCACCTGCTCCACGACAGCTACCACGTGGCGACCCTCGACCATGACGCCGCCACCATCTTCGAGGGCAGCCTCGCCTTCGTGCGAGAGCTCGGTAGAAGCGAGGAAGGAGCCGACCGATGACGCAACGTCGGGGCAACGGCCTGCTCGCCGACGCCTACGTCCCTTTGATCCTCCTCGCGCCGTCCCACGCCGACCTCATGCTGGAGGCGCTCCGGCGTAGTGGTATCGCGGCCTACGCGGTCCCCTTGGAGGAGGACGTCCTGGAGCCCACCGGTGGCCAGGTCGAGGACCCGCCGACAGACCACCTGTACGTCGACGCCGAGGAACGAGGCGCAGCCGAACAGGTGCTGGGCTCCGAGTTGCCCGACCTGAACGGCACCGACCTGCTCGCACCACCCTCCGACCCCCGTGCCGGCGGGGAGGACGAGCCCGGCCCGGATGCCTCCGTCGTCAAGGAGGGCCCCGAACCCCCGATCGGCGGCGACCTCCTGGACGGTCCCGCCACCGACCTGGCCGAGGGGACCGGGCGCTCCGACGACGACGCGGTCTGGAACGACCTGGTCGCCCGCTTCTACGACGAGGACGAATCCGCCGGTGAACAGCGCGGTCGGATCGCCTGGCCGGACGCGGAGAACCTCGACGCACCCGACGAGCGCGACAACGAACTCGGCGACATCCTCGCCGGTCTGCCCCGCGATACCGAGGACGACGACGATGAGGCCCGTGAGGAGGACCGGCGCCGGGCGGAGGCCGAACGGGAGGGCCACTACGAACCCCCGCAGCCCTCTCCACTGATCCAGGGGGACCGGGTCGGCATCGCCGCCTGGTTCGGTCTCCTGGGTGTGCCGGCGCTGCTGTTCGGCGCCGCCTTCCTGGGCGTCTCCCTGCCCGACTGGTCGATGCTGTTGGGCGTCCTGGTGTTCCTGGGCAGTTTCGTGGTTCTGATCCTGCGCATGACCGACTCCCGTTCCCCGGGCGACAACGGTCCCGACGACGGGGCGGTGGTCTGAGCCCTGGGCTTCGACGTCCCCCTCTGGCGCACCTTCGCCCTCTACCGGGCCATCACCCTGGTCCACGCGCTGGTCTTGGTCGCCCAACACCACGAGTACCTGGAGCGCCCCTGGGTCGCCTGGCTCACTCTGGTGATGATGGCGATCTGGACGGTGGTCACCCACCAGGTCTACGCCGTCCCCTCCCGCCGTACCTCCCGATTCCTGTGCGCCGACCTGCTGGTCGCGTTCGGCTGCCTGTTCGCCACCGCCCCGGCCGCGGCCCCCTTCTACCTCACCCAGGCCCCGCCGCTGAGCGCCTACTGGTTCGCCGGGGCCGCCTTGGCCGCGAGCGTCATCTGGGGCCGTCGAGGCGCCGCCACGGTCGCCATCGCCTACGGGATCGCAGACCTCACCCTGCGCGTGATCATGGACGCCGCCATCACCGGGGCCACCGCCCGGGGCGTGGTCCTGCTGTTGCTGACCGGCCTGGCCGTGGGCTACATGGCGCGGGTGGCCGAACAGGCGGAGGAGCGCTTCGCCCAGGCCGTCACCCTGGAGGCGCGTATCCGGGAACGGGAGCAACTCGCCCGTTCCATCCACGACTCGGTACTTCAGGTGCTGGCCCTGGTGCGGCGGCGCGGTGACGAGATCGGGGGAGAGGCCGCAGAGCTGGGGCGGATGGCAGGCGAGCAGGAGGTCCGGCTCCGGTCACTGGTCGCGGACGGCCTGGGTGCCACGGCGGCGGTCCCGGCCGCCCCCGCCGGGGCGGCGGGCCCCTTGGACCTGCGCGACCTGCTGCGTCCGCTGGAGACGGTGCGGGTCACCGTCGCCGCGCCCGCCACCCGCGTCGAACTGCCCGACCTCACCGCCCGTGAGCTGACCGCCGCGGTCGCGGCCGCCCTGGACAACGTCGAACGGCACTGTCCGGAGGGGACCCGGGTCTGGGTGCTCGTGGAGGACGAACCCGACGCGGTCGTGGTGACCGTGCGCGACGACGGCCCCGGCATCCCACCGGACCGGTTGGAGCGGGCGCGCGCCGAGGGCCGTCTGGGGGTCGACCAGTCCATCCTCGGACGCGTGCGCGATCTGGGTGGGAGCACCGAGGTCCACAGCGATCCGGGGGAGGGCACCGAGTTCGAGATGCGCGTGCCCCGACCGGGCACCTGAGCCCGGGAGCCGAGGCCCACGAGGGGCCGATGATCGGCGGGCACGACGCTCCGACTCACAGGGGCGGGCCGGCACCGGGTTCCTCCTGGTGGGAGAAGCGTTCCTCGCCCCAGGGATCGGCGCGGTTGTGGTAGCCGCGGTCCTCCCAGAACCCGCGGCGATCGCCCACCATGTACTCCACCGAACGAAGCCACTTCACGCTCTTCCACCCGTACAGGTGCGGCACCACCAGGCGCAGGGGGAAGCCGTGTTCGGGGGCGAGCGGGGCTCCGTCACGATGGGTGGTCAGCAGCACCCCCTCGGACAGGAAGTCGTCCATGCGCATGTTGGCGCTGTAGCCGTACTCGCCCCAGGCCATCACGTGTGTGGCCTCGGGGGCGGGCGGTGCCAGTCGCACCAGGTCGGTGGCGCGTACCCCGCCCCAGTGCACGTCCGGGACGGTGAACCGCATCACGCAGTGGAAGTGGCGCACCTCCCGTGCACGGGGCAGCTCGGAGAACTCGTTCCAGTCCCACCGATAGGTGCCCAACGACTCGGTGGCGCCGAACACGCGAAAGTCCCACCGCCCCGGTCGGAAGGAGGGGACCCGCCCGTAGTGCAGCGGCTTGTGCTCGCGGCGCACCGCCTGTCCCGGCGGCAACCCGTCCCGGTCGCCCCCCGTACCCTCGGCCTCCGACCCCTCGGACACTGGGCTCCCCCCGCAAGACTCGCTCGCCCGCCGGCGTCCGCCGACGGACCGTACACGCTCCACACCGATGTGGCAGCGCGGCGTCCATCATCCTGTCAGGCGCCGACGAGAGCCAGATCACTCGCCCCGGACGTGCGCGCCCGCCATGGCCGTGCGCTATAGTCACAGCCATGCAGCGGAACTTTTGGCGCTTTTATGGCTACCGGCCCATCTCCCCGGTCGCCTGTAAAGCCCTGCGCTGACACAGACGACTTACCAGGAGCCCCGGGCCGGAAAAGGCCCGGGGCTCCTTTGTGTTCCACCGGACCGGACCGGCCAGGCGAGACGACTCAGCGGCACTGCCGCCCAACCGACGAACAAGGACAACCCACATGGTCATCGTTATGGCACCGGACGCCACCGCCGACAACATCGACGCACTCGTCGAGCTGATCACCTCCTCCGGGGGTGAGGCGTACGTGACCCGCGGTGTCAGCAGGACGATCATCGGTCTGGTCGGCGACGTCGAGCGGTTCCAGGACCTGGGTCTGCGCGCCAAGCCCGGGGTCGGCGACGTGCTGCGCATCTCCGCCCCGTACAAGCTGGTCAGCCGCGAGAACCACGACAGCCGAACCGTCGTCAGCGTCCGGGGCGTGCCGATCGGCGGCGAGAACATGACCGTCATCGCCGGTCCCTGCGCGGTCGAGACGCCCGAGCAGACCCTCGCCGCGGCCCACATGGCCAAGGCCGCCGGCGCCGCCCTTCTGCGCGGTGGCGCCTACAAGCCCCGCACCTCCCCCTACGCCTTCCAGGGACTGGGCGAGCAGGGCCTGAAGATCCTCTCCGACGTGCGCGACGAGACCGGCATGCCGATCGTCACCGAGGTCGTGGACGCCGCCGACGTCGACCTGGTCGCCTCCCACGCGGACATGCTCCAGATCGGCACCCGCAACATGCAGAACTTCGCGCTCCTGCAGGCGGCCGGTGACGCGGGCAAGCCCGTCCTGCTCAAGCGCGGAATGAGCGCCACCATCGAGGAATGGTTGATGGCCGCCGAGTACATCGCCCAGCGCGGCAACCTCGACGTCGTGCTGTGCGAGCGCGGCATCCGCACCTTCGAGAAGGCCACCCGCAACACCCTGGACATCAGCGCGGTCCCGGTGGCGCAGAACCTCACCCACCTGCCGGTGATCGTCGACCCGTCCCACTCCGGTGGCAAGCGCGACCTGGTCCTGCCGCTGTCCCGCGCGGCCATCGCCATCGGCGCCGACGGCATCATCGTCGACGTGCACCCCAACCCGGAGACCGCCCTCTGCGACGGCCCCCAGGCCCTGGTAGAGGAGGACCTGGGCGTTCTGCGCGACGTCGCCGGCACGCTGGCCACCCTGAGCGGACGTACACTCACCCCGGCCCCGACGCGCGAGCTCGCCGACGTGTAGACGCGTTCCCAGGGAACCCGGTCGAAGCGCGTACGAGAAAGGGAGCGGTGCCCTCGGGGGCGCCGCTCCCCTCGTGTTCGGTCGGTCAGACGGTGGGCACGGCGGTGGCCGCGGCCGGCACGACGCCCTTCTTGGGCGCCGCGTCGCCCAGGAAGCTGGGCTTGTGCATCTGGGCGGTGGTCACCAGGTACTCCGCGAGCTCCTCGGCGTCCATCCGCTTCTCGATCGTGCGCAGGTCGGCGATCTTGGCGGCGGTCTCCACCTGACGCGGGGTCAGCATCGTGCAGCAGTCCTCGTCGGGCAACTCCGAGATGGCCAGCGTCCCGATCTTGCGGGCCTGGTCCATGATCTCGGTCTTGTCCATGCCGATGAGCGGCCGCAGGATCGGCATGTCCACCGCGTCGTCCAGCGCGGTCAGGTTGGTCATGGTCTGGCTGGAGACCTGACCCAGGGCGTCGCCGGTGATCAGGCACTCCGCGCCCAGGTCGTCGGCCAGGGCCTCGGCGGTCTTGAGCATCAGCCGCCGCTGGGCGACGATCTGCAGGCGCTCGATGCCCGAGCTCTTCAGCTGCTGCTGGGCCTTGCCGAAGGGCACCACGAACAGGCGCGAACCCACCTGGTAGCGGTCGATCTGCCGGACCAGGCTGTAGGCCTTGTAGATCGACTCGGGGCCGGTGAAGGGCATCCCGGAGAAGTGCAGGAAGTCGACCTTCAGCCCGCGCCGGATCATCCGGTGCGCGGCCACGGGCGAGTCGATGCCGCCCGACATCAGGACCAGGCCACGACCGCTCATCCCGGCGGGCAGACCGCCCTGGCCGGGGACGCCGTCGGTGAAGACGAACGCCTCGTCCTTGTCGATCTCCACGTACAGGGTGTTGTCGGGGCGCTTGAGGTTCACCTTGTAGCCGTGCGCCTCGATGATCTTGGAACCGAGGAAGCCGGCCAGCTCACCGGAGTTCATCTCGAAACGCTTGTCCCGGCGGCGGGCGCGCACCGCGAAGGTGCCCTCGCGGTCGGCCATGGAACGCACGGACAGGTCCACGATGGCGTCGAGGTCCTTGCGGACCCGGCGCACCAGGTGCACCCACACCACGCCCATGACGTTGGCCATGCGGTCGGCGATCTCGGCGATCTCCAGGTCCGACGCCTCGGGCTTGCGCACGATGATCACGCCGGCGCCGCGCTGGGAGAGGCGGATGTCGCCCAGGTCGCGGACCGAGGAACGGATGTTGTTGTGCAGCCGGCGCTCGAACAGCTTGCGGTTGGAACCCTTGAGGACGATCTCTCCGAGCTTCATCAGCACGCAGAGCTCGCCGAGCCCGGCGTCGGCTCCGACCTCGGTTGCGGGGATCGGCGCGGACTCCAGCGACGCGGACATGGTGCTTACCTCCGGAAAAGATGATGCCTTCGTGCCCGGTGAGGCGGGAGGGGGTGGGTGGTGGGACCGGGCGTGCCCACCGTTGTCTTCCAGTATCGAACAATCCAAGGAGCGCTCGGTACATTCCCGGACCGGTCGCCGGACACACGAACGGCCCCTCCCGGCACGGAAGGGGCCGTGGAACGCCGGCGCGAACGCCCGAACACGCCGAAGCGCTAGCGGAGGCGCTCAGCGATAGGGCATCAGCCGAAGAAGACCTCGGCCTCCTCGAAACGCTCGGCCGGGACCGTCTTGAGCGTGTCGGTGGCCTCGGCCAGGTCCACCCGGACGATGTCGGTGCCCTGGAGGCCCACCATCTTGCCGAAGGCCTTGTCGTGCACGGACTCGATGGCGTTCACGCCCAGGCGGGTGGCGAGCACCCGGTCGAAGGCGCTGGGGGTGCCGCCGCGCTGGACGTGGCCCAGCACCACCGAACGGGCCTCCTTGCCGGTGCGCCGCTCGATCTCCTCGGCCAGGTTCTGGCCGATGCCGCCCAGGCGCACGTGCCCGAAGGAGTCCTTCTCGCCGGTGGCGAGCTCCATCTGGCCTTCCTTGGGGTGAGCACCCTCGGCGACCACGAGTATGGGGGCGTACTGCGTCTCGAATCGGCTCTGGACGTGCTTGACGACCTCGTCGATGTCGAAGGGCCGTTCGGGGATGAGGATGACGTTGGCGCCCGCCGCCATGCCCGAGTGCAGGGCGATCCACCCGGCGTGCCGGCCCATGACCTCCACCACCAGGGCGCGGTGGTGGGACTCGGCGGTGGTGTGCAGCCGGTCGATCGCCTCCGTGGCGATGTTGACGGCGGTGTCGAACCCGAACGTGTAGTCCGTGGCGTTGAGGTCGTTGTCGATGGTCTTGGGCACGCCCACGACGTTGACGCCGCGGTCGTGCAGCTGACGCGCCACCCCGAGGGTGTCCTCGCCGCCGATGGCGATGAGGGCGTCCACGCCCAGCCCCGCCATGTTGTCCTTGACGCGCTCGACGCCGCCCTCGATCTTCATCAGGTTGGTGCGCGAGGAGCCCAGGATGGTCCCGCCGCGGGGCAGGATGCCGCGCACGGCGCTGACGTCCAGCGGCATGGTGTCGCCCTCCAGGGGCCCACGCCAGCCGTCCCGGAAGCCGATGAACTCGTAGCCGTAGTCCTTGATGCCCTTACGGACCACGGCGCGGATGACAGCGTTCAGACCAGGGCAGTCTCCGCCACCGGTCAGGACCCCGACTCGCATTCGACTTCTCCTCGACGTTGGATGTGTTCTGGTGCTCGGCACCATATGGTCTAGACCATAGTGGGAGCGGGGAGTCCGGGCCAACCCCGAAGGGCGGTGGCCTTTCCGAAATCCACACCCCATCAGGGGCCGATGATGTCCGAAAGAGCCGGACGTCCCGGCCGGTGGGAACCGACCGGGACGCGCTCAGTCGTCCAGCCCCTGGTCAATGGCGTAACGCACCAGCTCCACGCGGTTGTGGAGCTGCAGTTTGGTCAGGGTGTTCTGCACGTGGTTCTGCACCGTGCGGTGGGAGATGGTCAGCCGCCGCGCGATCTGCTTGTAGGCCAACCCCTTGGCGACCAGACGCAGCACCTCGGTCTCGCGGGGGGTGAGCCGCGGCGTGCCGTCGTCCCCCTCCCGCGAACGATCGTGTTCGCTCGACAGTCTGCGGTACTCGCCGAGGACCAGACCGGCCAACCCGGGGGTGTAGACCGCGTCCCCGGCGTCGACACGGCGCACCGCGTCCAGGAGTTCCTCGCGCCCGGCCGACTTCACGAGATAGCCCGTGGCGCCGGCCTTGACCGCGGCCAGGACGTCCTCGCTCTCCCCGCTCGCGGACAGCACCAGCACCCTGGGGGGTTCGGGCAGGGCGACCAGGGCGGCGGTGAGTTCCACCCCGGTGGTGTCGGGCAGGTGCAGGTCCACCACCGCCAAGGTGGGGCGGGCCGCGGGCGCGATGCGCATCGCCTTGGCGCCGTCGCCGGCGGTGCCCACGACCGTCATCCCCGCCTCACCGAGGTCTCGGGCGACCGCGTCGAGCCACATGGGGTGGTCGTCGACCACCAGTACCCGGATGTTCTCGCCGTCCATGCCGCCGAGCGTAGCGGGAGTGGGCCCGGGAACACAGCGGGCCGGCCGCTTCGGTCCGAACGCGGGGAGGGGCGGGGAGCACACGCTCCCCGCCCCTCCCCGCGATGGTGGACCCACCTCGGTGGTCAGTCGTCGTCTTCGTCGTCCCCGTCGATGACCACACCGCGGGGCGTCGCCGTGATCGTGATCTCGGTGCCCTCCGGGGCCTCCCCGGAGTGCGACTGATGACCGATGATCCGGCCGCCCAGGATGCGCTCCACCTCGACCTTGAAGCCGGCGTCCTCCAGGGCCTCGCGGGCGTCCTTGATCTTCTCGCCGACCACGTCGGGGATCTCCACGTCCGGCGGGCCGGTGGACACGGTCAGGGTGACGGTGGACCCGGGACCCACGTTGGTGCCGGTGTCGGGTGTCTGGTCGATGACCTGACCCTCATCGACGTTCTCGCTGTCCTCCTCGACGATCTCGACCGTCAGGCCCAGCTCCTCCAGGGTGGACTCGGCGTCCGCGCGTTCCTCACCGGCCAGGCTCGGCACGGGGATGCCCTTACTGACGGTGAGCGTCACCGTCTCCTCACGGTCGGCGGTCGCTCCCGCCTCGGGCTCGCTGGAGATGACCTGACCCGGATCGACGTCGGGCGACTCGACCTCCTCCTGCTCGATCCGGTCGGCGACGAAGCCCAGGTCCTCCAGGTCCTTGAGGACGTCGGCGATGTTCTGCCCGGCGATGTCGGGCATCTCCACCTCCTGCGGCCCCTTGGAGACGTACACGGTCACCGGGTCGCCGGGGGAGAGCCGCTCGCCCACCTCGGGGTCGGTGGAGCCCACCTCGCCCACGGCGACGTCGCTGTAGACCTGATCGTCGGACAGGTCGTAGATCAATCCGGCCGACCGGATCTCGTCCCGGGCGACCTCGGGCGTGGTGCCGACGACGTCGGGGACGGGTTCGTAGCGGCCCAGCAGGAACCACCAGCCGACCACGCCCACGAGCAGCGCCATGGCGGCCGCGCCCACCACCAACAGGCGGTTGCGCGAGAACCAGGAGCCGCCCTCGTCGTCCGGGCCGTAGTCGTCGTCGTAGTCGGCGGCGGCGTTCATGTCGACGACCATCGTGGCGTTCTCGGTACCCGGTCCCGCGCCACCCGCGATCAGCTGGGGCGCGGTCATGGTGACGCCCGCCGCGCCGGTGGGCGCGACCGGGGTCATGCGCTCCTGGGCGCCCGAGGGCGACTCGGGCAGAGTGCTCAGGACCTCCAGCACCTTGGACAGGTACTGACCGGCGTTACCGGGCCGGTACCTGGGGTCGCGCTCGGTGGCCTTGGTGAACAGGGCGTCCACATCGGGGGAGAGCCCCGGCAGGAAGTGCGAGGGTCTCGGCACGTCCTCGTTCACGTGCTGGTAGGCGATGGCGATGGGGGTCTCACCGGTGTGCGGCTGGCCACCGGTGAGCAATTCGTAGAACATGATGCCCGCGGCGTAGACGTCGCTGCGGGCGTCGGCCACGCCCTTCTCGATCTGTTCGGGCGCCAGGTAGGCGGCGGTGCCCATCAGGGTGCCGGTGCGGGTCAGCCCCTGGTTGGACTGCTCGACCGCGCGCGCCAGACCGAAGTCGGCGACCTTGACCCGACCGTCCTCGGTGATGAGGACGTTCTCGGGTTTGACGTCACGGTGCACCATGCCGGCCTGGTGCGCGGCGCCCAGGGCGGCCAGCACCGGGGCCATGAAGTTCAGCGCCTGACGGGCGGTCAGCCGGCCGCGCTCCTTGAGCAGGTCGCGCAGCGTGCGCCCCGGTACGTATTCCATGGCCAGGAACACGTGTCCCTGGTCCTCGCCCTGGTCGAAGACCTGGACCACGTTGGGGTGCGAGAGCTTGGCGACGGAGTGCGCCTCGTTGATGAATCGCTGGACGAAGGAGGGGTCCTGAGCCAGGGACGGGTGCATGACCTTCAGAGCGAGTCTGCGGTCCAGCCTGAGGTCGTGGGCGACGTAGACCGTCGCCATACCACCACCGGCGATCCTGGACTCGACGAAGTAGCGACGGTCCAGCGTCGCGCCTACAAGCGGGTCGGAAGTCGTCATGTCCACGGCGGAGTTGTGTCCTTGCTGCGGGGAGCGCGGGAGATCGCGGCCGATGGCGCGTACCCGACACCAGATGTCGAACCGACACGATAGCGGAATCCGGAGTCGGTTCTGCCCCGCGGTTCATGGTCGCGGCGGCCCCGCACTGTGCGACACACGGGCCGTCCGTGTGCGCTCGGGGGGTGCGCGCGCCTGGGCTGTCTCGGTGGGTGCGGTGCCCTCTCACGGCACACACATTCCATCCAAGGTAGGGGACGACACCAAACCTTCGCTTGGCGCCGCACCGGCCGGCTCTTGACCGAGGGCCGCGGCGACCGCTCCGACCTGCCCGGACACGGACCTCGGACGGGCAGGTCGAGTGGTACTTCGCTCAGACCACGTCGGGACTGGAGGCAAGGGCGTGCCGCCGGATCGGGATGCGCCCGGCACGGCGGGCGTCCCTACCGGCCCGGACCGCGTCGCGCATGGCCCGCGCCATCAGGGCCGGGTCTTGGGCACGGGTCACGGCAGTGGCCAACAACACCGCGTCGCACCCCAGTTCCATGGCCAGGGCCGCGTCGCTGGCGGTACCGATGCCGGCGTCGACGATGACCGGCACGCCGGCCTGTTCGACGATCAGCTCCAGATTGTGCGGGTTGCGAATGCCCAGACCGGAGCCGATCGGAGCGGCCAGCGGCATGACGGCGGCGCAGCCGAGCTGCTCCAGACGCCGGGCCAGCACCGGGTCGTCGTTGGTGTAGGGCAACACCGTGAAACCGTCGTCCACGAGTGTCTCCGCGGCCTCCAACAGCTCCACCGGGTCGGGAAGCAGCGTGTGCTCGTCGGCGACGACCTCCAGCTTCACCCAGTCGGTCTCCAAGGCCTCGCGCCCCAGCCTGGCGGTGCGCACGGCCTCCACGGCGGTGAAGCAGCCCGCGGTGTTGGGCAGTGGACGGATGCCGTTGCGGGACAGGACGTCCCACACCGATCCCTGCGTGCCCGGGGCGACCCGGCGCATGGCCACGGTGGTCAGCTCCGTCCCCGAGGCCAGCAGGGCCTCCTCCAGCACCTCCAGGGAGGGCGCGCCGCCGGTTCCGGTGATGAGGCGGGAGCCGAAGGGGACGCCGGCGATGATCACGGGGTCTTCGACGGTGTCGACATCGGGCCGGGTGTCGAGGATGTCGGTCATGGTTCAGCCTCCCTGTACGGCGGTCAGGACGTCCACGCGGTCGCCCGGCGTCAGGTCCGTGCCGGCCCACGCGGTGCGCCGCACCACCTCGTCGTTGATCGCCACCGCGATCCCGCCGGGGATCGCCCCGTCGCCGGCCGAGGTGAGGTCGCGTACGACCGCCTCGACCGTGGTGGCCGTGCTCTGGCGACTCTCGCCGTTGATGATCAGTTCCACAGTCACTCCCACGTCGTCGGTTCGTCTCACGCGCCGCCATCGGACAGCGGCCGGTCGGCGGCGAATCCATGCGCGTATTCGGGCAGGGCCCCGGTCGTGAGCGCCCGCACCATGACCTCTCCGGTCACGGGGGCCAACAGCACCCCGTGCCGGAAGTGGCCCACGGCCAGGTGCAGTCCCGGCACCCGGGTGGGGCCCAGCAGGGGTCGGTTGTCGGGGGACCCGGGGCGCAGGCCCACGCAGGTCTCGGTGACCTCCAGCTCGGTGACCCCGGGAACGAGTTCGCGCGCGTCCCGCAGCACCTGCCAGAGCCCGCCCGCGGTCAGGGCGGTGTCGTACCCCAGCTCCTCCTGGGTCGCGCCCACGATGACCTCGCCGTCGGCGCGGGGCACCAGGTAGACCGGGAAGCCGCGGACCAGGCCGCGCACCGTCCGCTCCACGAGCGGGGGCTCCCCCTCACGGACCCGGGCGCGCAACAACTGTCCCTTGACCGGCCGGATCGGAGGCAGCACCGGCGCGGGCAGGGTGATCCGGTCGCTCAGGCAACCCGCGGCGAGGACGACCTGGTGGGTCGGCAGAACGGTGCCGTCGGCCAGGTGCACTCCCAACCGGGCCCCGTCGGGACCGGGGGAGGAGACCTCGGTCACGGCCCCGGCCACCTCGCGCGCGCCCGCGCGTTCGGCGGCCCGGGCCAGGGCCGGAAGTAGACGGCGGGGGTCGACGGAGTGATCCTCTGGGGCCAGGACCCCGCCCCGCACCGAAGGGGCCAGGTGGGGTTCCAACCGGCGGCACTCTCGACTGTTCAACCGCTCGGTGGCGATGCCCAGACGTCGTTGCAGGTCGTGGAGTTCATCGAGGACGGCCAGGTCGTCCCGGTCGAAGGCGACCAGGAGCGTTCCGGTGCGGTGGTGGCCCACCGACATGGCGGAGTCCGCCTCCACCTCGGCGACGAAGGAGTCGTACATCCGCGCGGAGCGGACGCCGAGTCCCATGAGTTCCTCCTCACCGAAGATCGCCTCGGTGGCGGGCGTGAGCATGCCCGCCGCGACGGCGGAGGAGGAACGCGCGTCGGCGGGTTCGGTGACGGGATCGGGCTCGACCAGGGTGACGTCCAGACCGTGTCGGGCCGCCCGCCAGGCGACGACCCTCCCGATGACGCCGCCACCGACGACGACCACACCATCGGTGTCGGAACCGGTCCTGTAGCGGGAATCCTCGAAGTCGCGCATGGTGCGCGCTCCCCTCCCTTCGCCGGCATGATCCGGATCAGGTTCGTGCGGTCGGAGACTGCTCGGTCTCCCTCTCAGCCGGGTCCACCCGGCTCCCGCGGGACATGTCTGTTCGCTCCCCGCCATCCTAGGCCAGGTGACCCCGCACGGGTTCGGGCGGTCCTCGGTGGCCGGTGGGGTGTGGCAGATTGGGAGGGTGACACACAAAGACCTCGACATCGACGAACTGGTCGGCGACTGGCTGACCCTGCGCGAGGCGGCCGAGCCGCTGGGCGTCAGCCCGAACCGGATCAAGACGTTCATCCGCGAGAACCGCCTCATGGGCGTGGTTCGCAAGGGAGAACTCTCCATCCCCGCCGCCTTCCTGGACGGTGACGACCTCGTCAAGGGGCTGCCCGGCACCATCGTGCTGCTCTCCGACGCGGGTTTCTCCACCGAGGAGGCTCTGCGCTGGCTCTTCACACCGGACGACACCCTTCCGGGGACCCCGATCCAGGCCATGCGCGAGAACCGGGGCACCGAGGTGCGTCGCCGCGCCCAGGCCATGGCCTTCTGAGTGATCGCCGTTCGCTCCATGGGGCGCACCGGGGGGTGCGCCCTTGGGCCCCTCGACGACCAGGGCCTAATGTGTCGGGTGTGAGGACCAACCACGGAACCAGCCTGCGCGAGCGCCTGGACGCATCCCTTCTGTACCTGTGCACCGACGCCCGTACCGAGCGCGGTGACCTCGCCGAGTTCACGGACGCGGCCCTGGCCGGAGGGGTGGACATCGTCCAGCTCCGGGACAAGGGGCTGGAGGCCCGCGAGGAACTCGCCGCGCTGGAGGTCATGCGCGAGGCGTGCGAACGCCACGGCGCGCTGCTCGCCGTCAACGACCGCGCCGACATCGCCCGCGCGGTGCGCGCCGACGTTCTGCATCTGGGACAGCGCGATCTGCCCGTGTCCATGGCCAGGGACATCATCGGCGCGGACCCCGTCATCGGGCGATCCAACAACGACGTCGAGGCCGCCATGGCCTCCGCCGAGGAAGCCGGCAGCGACTACTTCTGCGTCGGACCGACCTGGGCCACCCCCACCAAGCCGGGACGCCCTGCCGCCGGCCCGGCCCTGGTGGAGAAGGCCGCCGCACTGGGGACCGAACGACCCTGGTTCGCCATCGGCGGCATCGACCTGACCACCATCGACGAGGTGCTCGACGCCGGCGCCTCGCGTGTCGTCGTGGTGCGCGCCATCACCGAGGCGGAGGACCCCCGTGCCGCGGCGGTCGCCCTCAAGGAACGGCTCACCGCGCGGGCCTGAACCGAGGCGACGCCTCACCGGACCCGGTGACGGGGAACCTCCCGGGGATCAGCACCTCGGGTCCGCCGAACTCGACCGCGCACTCCGCACGGCGGTGGTCGGGAAGAGACCGCCGATGTCAGACCGCGACGTGCGCCAACGCGCTCGGATGACGGCGCAGGAAACCCTCGATGGATTGCGCCGGGTGCCCGGTCAGGCTCGGCACGGTATCGGCCACCACGTCCATCTCCCCGTTCGCGATCGCCGCGTACGACGACGCCCACCCCTCGACCTCCCACTCCGCGGCTCCGGTGCGCCGGCGTGACTCCAGCGCCTCCTCCCAGTTCTGGGGCACGTAGTGGATGGTGCGGCCGGTGAGCCTGCCCAGCTTCTCCACCGTGGCGCCCACCGACAACGCCTCCGGGCCGGTCACGTCGTAGGTGGTCCGCTCCGACGCGGCGATCACCACGGGGTCGGTCAGGACGGCGGTGGCCACGTCGGCCACGTCGTCCCGGGACACCCACGCGGCCCGACCGTCACCGGCCGGGCCGCGCACCACTCCCTCGTCGTCCACCCAATGGGGCAGCAGGTCCAGGTACAGGCTCGGTCTCAGGAACGTGTAGGACACACCGGTGGATCTGATGTGCGCCTCGGTGAAGAAGTGCGTCCGGGCGAAGGTGAAGGTCGAGGCCGGGCCCGCACCGAGGAACGACAGGTACACGATCCGGGAGACCCCCGCCTCGACCGCCGCGTCCACCGCGCTGACGTGGGTCTCCATTCGTTCCTCGGACTCGGTGGCCGAGACCAGGAACAGGGTGTCCACCCCCCGACAGGCCCGCGTGAACCCGGCCCCGTCCTCGTAGTCGGCCATCGACGCGCTGCTGCCCGGGTACTCCGGGGCGCGATTGATGTCGCGCACGATGAATCGCTGTGTCGACCCGAGCCGAGCGATCCGGGCGGCCACGCGCCCGCCCACCGCTCCCGTGGCTCCGGTCACCCCTATGGTGTGGTTTGTCATGTGATCGTCACCCATGACAGCCATCCTGGAGTATGGGGACGTGCCGGCCGCTCATCGGCACGCCCCTTTTTGAGCTCATCGGTCAGCGGGTGGTGTGCTCTTGGGGAGCCTCCTCGTTCCCACCCGTGACAGGGGCGATCGTACGGGTGATGCGCCGGTAGGTCAGGCGGCGCAACAGCACCTCGGCCGGGCCACGACGCCCCGCGCGCTCCAGCGCGTAGGCGCCCACCACGGTGAGCAGCCACACCCCGACCGCGTACAGGAACATCGTCCACGAGGACATGTGCGCGGCCAGCCCCAGGCCCCATGCGGCCAGCAGCGGCGCGCACAGCACGGATTGGGCCAGGTAGGCGCTGAGGGAGCGCTTCCCCGTCGCGCTCAGGGCGCTCACCAGGATGCCCCGGGTTCGTCCCCGTTCCCGGACCCGGTACGCCACCAGGGCGATCAGCGCGACGTACCCGAGCCCGCAGAACAGGCCGGTCGACATGTGCGGGATGGCCAGCGCCTGCCCCTGGATCGGGGCCAGGTCCCACACGCCGATCTGGGCCAACGCCAGGGGGAGACCGCCGAGCCAGCCGACGGTGATGCCCACGATCGCGACCCCGCGCAGCAGGGGCAGGTTCCGTTCCGGCTCCTCCAGGATCCGGCGGCGCGCGGCCCAGAACCCGAACAGGGCCGCGGCGGGCAAGGCCGGGATCAGCAGCCCCTGCCCGACGCTGAGGGGCCAGGCCAGCATTCGCATGACCGCGGCGGACAGGATGGACGTCTCGGCGATGTCGGCGGCCGTGACCAGAACGTCCTGATCGCCCATGTCGACCTCGCCGAGGATCGGCAGGAGCAGGAGGACGATCACGGACAGGAGCGCGAGCAGGCCGGTCAGCACGGCGCCCCACACGAGCAGTGTCCCGCTCTTGCGCCGGAGGAACAGCCATCCCAGGACCAGCCCGAGCATGCCATAGGCGCCGAGGATGTCGCCCATCCACAGCAGCAGTGCGTGGAAGAAGCCGAAGACGAGGAGCCACAGGTTGCGGCGGCGCAGCAGGGCGTCGACGCCCTTGACGTCGGCACCCGCCGCCTCCTGGCGCCTGGCCAATTGCACCATGCCGTACCCGAACAGGAAGGCGAACATCGGGTAGCTGCGCATGTCCACGGCCATGACCGTGAAGAACTGCACGACATCGTCCAGTGCGCCCTCAGGGGTGGGGTGCGCGGTGATGCCGGTGTTCGGTGCGGCCCCCAGGTACCAGACCGTGTTGGCCAGGGCGATGAAGAGCAGCATGAAGCCGCGGGCGAGGTCCGGAGCGAGTGCCCGTTCGGCCGTGGTGGTCGGCCCGAGAGGGGCGGTGTTTCTGGCCATGGGAGGGAGCGCTCCGGTTTCAAGGTCTATCGTGGATTCCGATTCATGCCGGAATCGGGCTGTGGGCGTAATTTGAAAAAGGGTATAAAAAACCCCGAAGACCCCAAAATCAATCCTTCGGGGTTCGGGGTTCGGGGTTCGGGGTTCGGGCGGATCGCCGATCAGTGGGAGCGGCGGGTGGCCGCGACGACCAACTCGCGCAGCGGGTCACGCGCGCCCTCGTCCAGCTCCGGGTCCTCCAGTGCGGCGAGCGCCTGCTCGGAGTACTCCTCGACCAGCGACTCACAGGCGGTCAGGGCGCCGCTGGACTCCACCAGGGAGCACATCCACTCCACCGAGTCCGTCGACAGGTCGGGCACGCCCAGCAGCGAGCGGAAGCGCTCGGCGTCGGTCTCACCGGACCGCGCCAGGGTCTCGGCCACCACCAGGGTCCGCTTGCCCTCGCGCAGGTCGTCACCGGCCGGCTTGCCCATGGTGGTCGGGTCGCCGAACACGCCCAGCAGGTCGTCGCGCAGCTGGAAGGCGATCCCCAGCGGGACGCCGTAGTCGGTGTAGACCCGGGCGAGCTCCTCGCCCCGCCCGGCCAACGCGGCCCCCAGGTGCAGCGGACGCTCCACCGTGTACGCGGCGGTCTTGTACCGCATCACCCGAAGGGCGGCCTCACGGGTCTCGATGCCGCGGACCTGCTCCAAGGTGTCCAAGTACTGCCCGGCCATGACCTCGGTGCGCATCGCGTCGAAGGGAGCACGCCCGTCCTGCAGCGTCCGCGGCACGAACCCGCAGGCCTGGTACATCTCGTCGGACCAGGTCAGGCACAGGTCACCGATGAGGATCGCGGCGCCACGACCGAATCCGTCGCTGTCGCCGCTCCAGCCCTCGTCGGCGTGCAGCCGTGCCATGCGCTTGTGGGTGGCGGGGGCGCCGCGCCGGGTGTCGCTGTTGTCGATCACGTCGTCGTGCACGAGCGCGCAGGCCTGGAGGAACTCCAGGGACGCGGCCGCGCGGATCATCCTGGCGTCGCCCTCGGCCCCGCCCGCGCCGCGCCACCCCCAGTAGGCGAAGGTGGGACGCAGCCGCTTGCCGCTGGAGACGATCGCCTCCAAGGAATCCATGGCGGGGGCCAGCTCGGGGCCGATCTCCAGCAGCCGGACACGGTGTTCGGCGCAGAAGTCGGACAGTTCGCGGTCCACGTCGGAACGGATGACGGACACGGCTGAAAAGGCAGTAGAAGGGGCCATACCCAGCAGGTTAGTCCCTGGTCGAGAGGGTAGGGGCCCGGGTGTTCGGCGGCCGGGCAAGGGTGTGAGGGCCGGTTCCCGGTGATGGAATTCTCGGTGTCCGAAATGTGGACAAGTCGTGATGCGGGCGCACCCCTCGGAGTGGGGTCTCGGATCAGCGAAAACCCGCCATAATAGGGACTTTTGGTTCAGATCTGGGTCGAACAGGAGGTTTCCGGTAAAAATCCCCCTGTCTCACATGATGGTACGTGAGACGATGTCGCCGATAGGTATCTTGAAACATGAGATGAGGTGTCCGCGAATCGGAGGTCCTGGCCTAGGGTGGAAAGCATGCTCGCTGCACCCACGCGCCTCGTGGCGCCCCGAGGCCCGGCCCCCAGGCCGCGCCATATCCGAGACCTGCTCGACTCGGGCGAGCCGCTGTTCTCCTTCGAGTTCTTCCCGCCCCGCAACGCCCGTTCGCAAGAGCGTCTGTGGCGGGCCATCCGGGAGATCGAGGCGCTGGGTCCCTCGTTCGTCTCCGTCACCTACGGAGCCGGCGGCGGTACCCGCGACCTCACGGTGGAGACCACCGAGCGCATCGCCACCGACACCACGCTGATGCCGGTCGCGCACATGACGCTGGTCGACCACTCCGTCGCCGAGTTGCGCCACCTCATCGGTCGCCTGTGCGACGCGGGTGTGTCCAACATGCTGGCCGTGCGCGGTGACCCGCCCGGCGACCCCGACGGCGCGTGGGTCCAGCACCCGGAGGGACTCACCTACGCGGAGGAACTGGTCCGCCTGCTCAAGGAGAGCGGCGACTTCTCCGTGGGCGTGGCCGCCTTCCCCTACAAGCACCCGAGATCGGCCGACGTCGAGGTCGACACCGACCACTTCGTGCGCAAGTGCCGGGCGGGCGCCGACTACGCCATCACCCAGATGTTCTTCGACGCCGAGGACTACCTACGGCTGCGCGACCGGGTGGCCGCCCGGGGCTGTGACATCCCGATCATCCCCGAGGTGTTCCCGGTGGTGAAGACGGCCTCGATCCGGCGCTCGGAGATGCTGTCGGGCGCCCCGTTCCCGCGTGCGCTGGCCGAGCGTTTCGAGAGCTTCGGCGACGACGCCGAGGCGGTGCGGGCGTTCGGGATCGAGCACGCCCAGAAGATGTGCGAGCGGCTGCTGGCGGAGGGCGCGCCGGGCATCCACTTCATCACCTTCAACCAGTCCACGGCCACCAGGGAGATCTACCGGGAGATCGCTCCGGAGCGGCAGGGGCCGTCAGCGGCAGACGCGCGGCCATGATCGAGAAGGGCTGGTCCGGGCTCCCCGGGAAGGAGAACGGGTCCAGCACCTCGACGAACCCGCACGAGCGGTAGAGGTGGCGTGCCGCCGAAGGGCCCGAACGCGTGGACAACACGGCCGTGTGTTCGGGCCTTCCCTCGCACAGTCGGTGCAGCATGCGGCGGCCGATGCCCAGGTTCTGGGCGTCGGGGTGTACGTGCACCTCGGCGATCTCCAGGGGGTCGCTCAGATAGCGCTTGAGGTGGCCCCGCCGCCCCCGGACGCGCATACCCGTGGTGACGACGTCGTGCCACCACTGGCCACTCGCACCGTGGAAGGCGTAGGCGAATCCCACCGCGCGCTCGTCCTGGACGGCCAGGATGGCGCGGAACCCCGGATAGCGGGTGTGACCGTGCATGACGGAGGCCCGGCCCGGCAACTGTTCCGGGGGTGGTCGCATGGCGGCCTCGTAGACCTCCAAAAGCGCCGGAACGACGTGCGCGAAGGCGCCGGGGGCGAGTTCACGTAACTCGGTGTCGACTGCCACGGGTCCAGAGTAGGCGGTGGCACCGCCGTTCGACCTGGTTTTCCCGGGGCCGATGCGCCCGTTGTTCCCCCCGGCTCTCCTTGACGCTCCGCGCGTGGGGGTGTTAACTGGTGTCTATCGAACAGGAGTTCGATACGCCCGCCGATGTGCGGGTGAGGCGAGGCCGGGTCGGGGAGGGGAAGCCCTTACCCGGCCTCGTCGTACGTTCCGGCCGCCGCCCGACCGGGCCGGACCCACGAAGAGCCGGGTGCCGTCCGAAAGGGCGGCACCCGGCTCTTCGTGAGTGATCGTGCTTGTTTCGCGCCCGGGGTCAGAAGGCGTCGACGGCGCGGCGGGCCTCGGGGTCGAGGACGCCCCAGTTGATGAGCTCCTCGGTGAGGTCGCCTGGGGACTTGTCGTAGATGACCGCGAGTGAGCGCAGGTCCTCCTGGCGGATGGACAGCACCCGCCCGTTGTAGTCACCCCGCTGACTCTGGATGGTGGCGACGTAGCGGGAGAGAGGACCGGCCTTCTCCTGCGGGAGCTGCTGCATACGCTCCAGGTCGATCACCAACTTGGGTGTCGGGCCGAGCGGAGTGGGCGCGGCGCCGCCGGGCAGCAGCTCCGACATCGGCACGCCGTAGAAGTCGGCGAGCTCGGCCAGCTTCTGGACGGTGACGGCGCGGTCGCCGCGCTCGTAGGAGCCCACCACGACGGCCTTCCAGCGTCCGTGGGACTTCTCCTCCACTCCGTGCAGGGAAAGGCCCTGTTGGGTGCGGATGGCACGCAGTCGCGCACCGAGGGACTTGGCGTATTCGGATGGCATCTTTTTGTCGCTCCCGGCCGTGACGGTGGCTGGCGTGAGTGGGGGAGACGTCCGCTCGTACTCGGCGGGCCGCCTGGGCGGTCCAGCGGATGGTCACGGGGTGCAACCCCACCCGGTAGTGGTTACAGACAGTGACGGTAGAGGGGGGTCGGTGTCCAGGTCAAGCCGTTGGTGTGAAACGCGACTAATCAGTGGCCAAACCGTGCGTAGGTGAGACGCCTCTCATTTGTGGAGGGGTCGGGACGAGTGGGGCGCTCTCGGGGGTCGCAAAGCCCACTCCTGCAGGGAATTTCGTGTTTCCCACGGATTGGGTGCGATTCCGGAGTGTCATGAAATGGATACTCTTTGCTGGGCAATCCGTGGCATGTGATGTGATGAGCATCACACTTGTGCTTTCGGGGGTGGGGGCGCGCCCGAAGGTGCCGGAGTCCTCGCTGGTAGCGTGGGCCCGATCGACATCCTTTAACGACCTGTTCTGTGAGGCAGGGAAGGGGTCACTACTTTGCATGCGCGAAAACCCGCGCGGGACGACAACGAGACCGCACCTCCCGCGTCGGTGCCCGAGGTACCCGAAGGCACACGAGCCGTCCTCGACGGCAACGAGATCAACCGGGCGCTGACCCGGATCGCCCACGAGGTGCTCGAACGCACCAAGGGCGGCCAGGACGTCACCCTCCTGGGCATCCCCTCCAGAGGCGTCCCCCTCGCCGAACGCCTGGCACGACGGATCGAGCGGGTCGAGGACCTCGACGTTCCCGCCGGTTCCCTCGACATCACCATGTACCGTGACGACCTGCGGCTCGCTCCCGCCCGCGCCCTCGGCAAGACCGAGATCCCCGCCGGTGGCCTCGATGACCGCGTCGTCGTCCTCGTCGACGACGTCCTCTTCTCCGGCCGCACCGTGCGCGCCGCGTTGGACGCCCTCGGCGACCTCGGCCGCCCCCGCGCCGTTCAGCTCGCCGTCCTCGTCGACCGCGGCCACCGCGAACTGCCGATCCGCGCCGACTACGTGGGCAAGAACCTGCCCACCTCCCTTCGCGAGAGCGTCACCGTCCAACTGCGGGAGAGCGACGGCCTCGACGCCGTCCTCCTCGGGCCCTCGCCCGCCGCCACCCTCAAGGAAGGAACGCGGCCCGGTTCCCTCCAGCGCTCCGAGGACACGGAAGGGGACCTTTGATGCGCCACCTGCTCTCCGCCGGTGACCTCGATCGGGACGAGGCCACGCTCATCCTGGACACCGCCGGCGAACTCGCCCAGGTGGGGGACCGCTCCGTCAAGAAGCTCCCCACCCTGCGCGGTCGCACCGTGGTCAACCTCTTCTACGAGGACTCCACCCGTACCCGCACCTCCTTCGAACTGGCAGCCAAACGCCTGTCCGCCGACGTCATCAACTTCTCGGCCAAGGGCTCCAGCGTCTCCAAGGGGGAGAGCCTCAAGGACACCGCGCTCACCCTCCAGGCCATGGGCGCCGACGGCGTGGTCATCCGACACAGCGCCTCCGGGGCGCCCCACCGCCTGGCGAACTGGGTCGACGGCTCCGTGCTCAACGCCGGCGACGGCACCCACGAGCACCCCACCCAGGCGCTGCTGGACGCCTTCACCATGCGCGAGCGTCTGGGCCGGCTCGAAGGGCTGCGCGTGGTCGTGGTCGGCGACATCCTGCACAGCCGGGTCGCCCGCTCCAACGTCCTGCTGCTCACCACCCTGGGCGCGCACGTGACCCTGGTCGCCCCGCCCACGCTGCTGCCGGTCTCGGTGCACACCTGGCCCTGCGAGATCTCCTACGACCTCGACGAGGTACTGCCCAAGTCCGACGTGGTGATGATGCTGCGCGTGCAGGCCGAGCGCATGCACGACTCCTTCTTCCCCTCGGTGCGCGAATACAGCCGCAACTACGGCCTGGACGGCGAACGCCTGAGTCGGATGCCGCAGGAGGCCATCGTCATGCACCCGGGCCCGATGGTGCGCGGCATGGAGATCTCCGCCGAGGTCGCCGACTCGCCCCGCTGCACCGTCACCGAGCAGGTCGCCAACGGTGTCAGCCTGCGCATGGCCGTGCTCTACCTGCTGCTCGGCGGCTCCTAGCGGAACGGGTGCCCGAACACGCCACCGCGCGTTCGTCGGTCCCTCCCGCCGCCCACGAACTTCAACGAACACGAGAAAGCCGACATCTCCATGCCCGAAAACCAGGGAACCCACCTGATCCGCGGCGCACGCCCGCTCGGTGACGACCCGGTCGACCTGCTGTTCGAGAACGGCGAGATCACCGCGATCGGTCCCGACCTGCCGACCCCCGACGGGGCAGAGGTCGTGGACGCCACCGGTCTGATCGCCCTTCCCGGCCTGGTCGACCTGCACACCCACCTGCGCGAACCCGGCCGTGAGGACGCCGAGACCGTCGCCTCCGGCTCCCGCGCCGCCGCGATGGGCGGCTACACCGCCGTGCACGCCATGGCCAACACCGACCCCGTCGCCGACACCGCCGGGGTGGTCGAGCAGGTCTGGCGCCTGGGCGAGGAGGCCGGATACTGCGACGTGCGTCCGGTCGGAGCCGTCACCGTCGGTCTGGCCGGCGAACGGCTCTCCGAGATCGGCGCCATGGCCGACTCCGCCGCCCGGGTCCGGGTCTTCTCCGACGACGGCATCTGTGTCTCCGACGCGCTGCTCATGCGCCGCGCACTGGAGTACGTCAAGGCCTTCGACGGCGTCATCGCCCAGCACGCCCAGGAACCGCGCCTGACCGAGGGCGCCCAGATGAACGAGGGTCGCGTCTCGGACCGCCTCGGCCTGCCCGGCTGGCCCGCGGTCGCCGAGGAGGCGATCATCGCCCGCGACTGCCTGCTCGCCCAGCACGTCGGCTCGCGTCTGCACGTGTGCCACGTCTCCACCAAGGGCTCGGTCGACATCATCCGTTGGGCCAAGGAACGCGGCTGCGACGTCACCGCGGAGGTCACCCCCCACCACCTGATCCTCACCGACGACCTGGCCGAGAGCTACGACCCGGTCTACAAGGTCAACCCGCCGCTGCGCACCGCCGAGGACGTCCAGGCGCTGCGCGAGGGACTGGCCGACGGCACCATCGACATCGTGGCCACCGACCACGCCCCCCACCCGGTCGAGGCCAAGGAGACCGAATGGTCCACCGCCGCGATGGGCATGATCGGACTGGAGACCGCCCTCGGAGTGGTCCACAGGACCATGGTCGAGACCGGTCTGCTCACCTGGGAACAGGTCGCGGACCGCATGTCCGCCGCTCCCGCCCGCATCGGTCGCGTCGGCGGGCACGGTCGTGAGCTCGCCGTCGGCGAACCCGCCAACATCGTTCTGTACGACCCCGCCGCGCCCGTCGAGGTCGACGCGGCCGCCATGGTCGGCAAGAGCGGCAACACGCCCTTCCGCGGCATGAGCCTGCCCGGTCGGATCATCGCCACGTTCCTGCGCGGCGCACCGACCGTCCTGGAAGGGAAGATCAAGTGAGTTACCAAGCCCAGGCCGGACCTGGCACGACAGAGGGGGCAAACGTGTCCGAGGAGATCGGTGGACCGGCGATTCTGGTGCTCGAGGACGGTCGCGTGTTCCACGGCCGATCCTTCGGCGCCGTCGGTGAGACCTTCGGCGAGGCCGTCTTCAACACCGGTATGACCGGCTACCAGGAGACGCTCACAGACCCCTCCTACCACCGCCAGATCGTCGTGATGACCGCCCCGCACATCGGCAACACCGGGGTCAACGACGACGATCCCGAGTCGACCCGCATCTGGGTCGCCGGCTTCGTGGTGCGCGAGCCCTCCCGCATCACCTCCAGCTGGCGCTCGAAGGGCACCCTGGACGACGAGATGCACCGCCAGGACGTGGTCGGCATCGCCCTGACCGGGACCCGCGCCCTCACCCGCCACCTGCGCGACAAGGGTGCGATGCGCGCCGCGATCAGCAGCGTCGAGACCGACCCGAAGGCGCTGCTCGCGCGCGTCCTCGAACAGCCCCCCATGGCCGGCGCCGACCTGGCGGGCCAGGTCAGCACCGACACCGCCTACGAGATCCTGCCGCCCGAGGGCGTCGAGGCCCGACACCACGTCGTCGCCGTCGACCTGGGCATCAAGTCCATGACGCCCCAGCGCCTGACCGAGCGGGGCTGCCGGGTCACCGTGGTGCCCTCCTCCACCACCGCCGAGGACATCCTCGCCCTGGACCCGGACGGCGTCTTCTTCAGCAATGGCCCCGGCGACCCCGCGGCCGCCGACGGACCCGTGAAGGCCATGCGAGGGATCCTGGACGCCGACAAGCCGCTCTTCGGCATCTGCTTCGGCAACCAGATCCTGGGCCGCGCCCTGGGCCTTGGCACCTACAAGCTGCCCTTCGGGCACCGAGGCGCCAACCAGCCGGTCATCGACACCCGTACCAAGAAGGTGGCGATCACCAGCCAGAACCACGGTTTCGCCGTGGACGCACCGCTCGACATCCCGTTCGACACCCCCTACGGCCGGGCCGAGGTCAGCCACATCGGCCTCAACGACCAGGTCGTCGAGGGCCTGCGGTTGCTGGACCGCCCCGTGTTCAGCGTCCAGTTCCACCCGGAGGCCGCCGCGGGCCCCCACGACGCCGCCGATCTCTTCGACGAGTTCGTCGACCTGATGTCCGCCCAGCCCGCACCGGCTGCCAAGTAGTAAGAGGTACAGAGCATGCCGCGCCGTAGTGACCTTTCATCCGTCCTCGTGATCGGCTCCGGCCCGATCGTGATCGGGCAGGCGGCCGAGTTCGACTACTCGGGTACCCAGGCCTGTCGCATCCTCAAGGCCGAGGGCCTCCGGGTCATCCTGGTCAACTCCAACCCGGCCACGATCATGACCGACCCCGAGATCGCCGACGCCACCTACGTCGAGCCGATCACCACCGGGATGATCGAGAAGATCATCGCCAAGGAACGCCCCGACGCGCTCCTGCCGACGCTGGGCGGACAGACCGCGCTCAACGCCGCCGTGGCCCTGGACGAGGCCGGGATCCTGGCCAAGTACGACGTCGAACTCATCGGCGCCAACATCGAGGCCATCCAGTCCGGTGAGGACCGCGAGACCTTCAAGGGCATCGTGGAGCGCATCGGCGGCGAGTCCGCGCGTTCGCGCATCTGCCACACCATCCAAGAGTGCCTGGACGCCGCCGAGGACCTGAACTACCCCGTGGTGGTCCGCCCCTCCTTCACCATGGGCGGCGCCGGCTCCGGCTTCGCCCACGATGAGAACGATCTGCGCCGCATCGCCGGCCAGGGACTGGCTCTCTCCCCGACCACCGAGGTGCTCCTGGAGGAGTCCATCCTCGGTTGGAAGGAGTACGAGCTGGAGCTGATGCGCGACGCCAAGGACAACGTGGTCGTCGTCTGCTCCATCGAGAACCTCGACCCCATGGGCGTGCACACCGGTGACTCCATCACCGTGGCCCCCGCCATGACCCTGACCGATCGCGAGTACCAGGAACTCCGCGACATCGGCATCGCGGTCATCCGCGAGGTCGGCGTGGACACCGGCGGCTGCAACATCCAGTTCGCCGTCCACCCCGAGACCGGCCGGATCATCGTCATCGAGATGAACCCGCGGGTGTCCCGTTCCTCGGCCCTGGCCTCCAAGGCCACCGGCTTCCCGATCGCCAAGATCGCCGCCAAGCTCGCCATCGGCTACACGATGGACGAGATCCCCAACGACATCACCAAGGAGACCCCGGCCAGCTTCGAGCCCACGCTCGACTACGTCGTGGTCAAGGTGCCCCGTTTCGCCTTCGAGAAGTTCCCCGGCGCCGACCCCGGCCTGACCACCACCATGAAGTCGGTGGGCGAGGCCATGGCGATGGGCCGATCCTTCCCTGAGGCGCTCCAGAAGGCCATGCGCTCCCTGGAGAAGTCCGGGGTGGGCCTGACCTGGGCGGGCGAGCCCGGCGACAAGGACGATCTCGTGCGCGAGGCCGCCCGACCCACCGAGCACCGTCTGCGCCAGGTCCAGCAGGCCCTGCGCGCCGGGGCCACCGTCGAGGAACTGCACGAGTCCACCAGGATCGACCCGTGGTTCCTGGACCAGATGCTGCGTCTGGAGGAGGCCGCGCGCACCCTGGCCGCCGCGTCCAAACTCGACGCCGCGCTGCTGCGCGAGGTGAAGGGACTCGGCTTCTCCGACCTCCAGATCGGTGAGATCACCGGCAAGTCCGAGGACGTCGTGCGCGAACTCCGACACGCCCTGGGCATCCACCCCGTCTACCTGACCGTGGACACCTGCGCCGCCGAGTTCGAGGCCGAGACGCCGTACCTGTACTCCAGCTACGACGAGGAGACCGAGGTCCCCACCGGGGACAAGCCCAAGATCATCATCCTGGGATCGGGACCCAACCGCATCGGCCAGGGCGTGGAGTTCGACTACTCCTGCGTCCACGCCTCCTTCGCGCTCTCCGACGCCGGGTTCGAGACCGTCATGGTCAACTGCAACCCCGAGACCGTCTCCACCGACTACGACACCAGCGACCGGCTCTACTTCGAGCCGCTCACACTGGAGGACGTCCTGGAGGTCGTGCGCGCCGAGCAGGCCGCCGGACCGGTCGTCGGGGTCATCGTCCAGCTCGGCGGTCAGACCCCGCTGGGCCTGGCCCGACGTCTCAAGGACGCCGGAGTGCCCATCATCGGCACCAGCCCGGAGGCCATCGACCTGGCCGAGGACCGCGGCGAGTTCGGCAAGGTCCTGGACGCCGCCGGCCTCCCCGCGCCCAAGTACGGCACCGCCTACTCCTTCGAGCAGGCCAAGGTCGCGGCCGACGAGATCGGCTACCCGGTCATGGTCCGACCCTCCTACGTGCTGGGCGGCCGCGGCATGGAGATCGTCTACAGCGAGGCGATGCTCGCCGACTACATCGAGCGCAACGCCGAGGTCAGCCCCGAACACCCGGTGCTGATCGACCGCTTCCTCGACGACGCCATCGAGATCGACGTCGACGCCCTCTACGACGGCAAGGACCTCTACCTGGGCGGCGTCATGGAGCACATCGAGGAGGCCGGCATCCACTCCGGCGACTCCGCGTGCACCCTGCCCTCCATCACGCTGGGCAGCGAGGACATCGAGCGCATCCGCTACTCCACCGAGGCCATCGCCCGCGGCACCGGGGTGCGGGGACTGCTCAACGTCCAGTACGCGCTCGCCTCGGGCGTCCTCAACGTCCTGGAGGCCAACCCGCGCGCCTCCCGGACGGTGCCGTTCGTGTCCAAGGCCACCGCGGTCCCGCTGGCCAAGGCCGCCGCCCGGGTCATGGCCGGCAGCAGCATCGCCGAACTGCGCGCCGAGGGCATGCTGCCCTCCAAGGGCGACGGTGGCGACCTGCCCGCCGACGCACCGGTCTCCGTCAAGGAGGCGGTGATGCCGTTCAACCGCTTCATCGACAAGCACGGTGAGGGCGTCGACACCATCCTCGGCCCGGAGATGCGCTCCACCGGTGAGGTCATGGGCCTGGACGTGGAGTTCGGGGCGGCCTTCGCCAAGTCCCAGCTCGCGGTCAACAGCTCGATGCCCACCCGGGGCAAGGTGTTCGTGTCGGTCGCCAACCGGGACAAGCGCTCGATGATCTTCCCGGTCAAGCGCCTGGCCGACCTCGGCCTGGAGATCCTGGCCACCGAGGGCACCGCCGTCGTCCTGCGCCGCAACGGCGTGCGCGCCACCGTGGTGCGCAAGCACAGCGCGGGCCCCGGCCCCGACGGCGAGCGCACCATCGTGCAGCTCATCCACGACGGGGAGGTCGACCTCATCGTCAACACCCCGTTCGGCAGCGCCGGGCAGGCCGGACCACGTCTGGACGGCTACGAGATCCGTACCGCCGCGATCGTCCGGAACGTTCCCAGCGTCACCACGGTCCAGGGTCTGGCCGCCGCGGTGCAGGCCATCGAGGCCGGTGTGCGCGGGGACGTGGGGGTGCGCTCCTTGCAGGAGCACGCCCGAGCGCTCACGGCGAGTCGTGAGGACTCCTAGGCTGTAGCGGAGCGTCCGGGTGCCGTGGGAACACCCCGCGGCACCCGGACCGTACCGCCGCGAGTCCAGAGAGGCTGCCACCACAGATGAGCGACAACGGACCGGTGCAGGTCAGGTGCCCCGTGCTGAACGTGCGCAGGGTGGACGCCTACTACGCCATCACCGTCGTCGCCCCGGGTATAGCCGAGCGCTTCCGTTCCGGGCAGTTCGTCTCGGTGACGGTGGGCGGCGACCATTCCAGCACGTTGCTGCGTCGCCCCTTCGCCATCCACGACGTCAAACCCGACTACGGCGGAACCGTGGAGTTCCTGTTCGCGGTGCGCGGTACCGGCACCGCCTGGCTGGCCGAACGAAGATCGCGCGACCTGCTCGACGTGGTGGGCCCGCTGGGTCGGCCCTTCCCCCTGCCCCGGGATCCCGTCAACTGCGTGCTGGTGGGCGGGGGATCGGGGAGCGCCCCGCTGTTCCCACTGGCGCAGTCGCTGCGTCGGCGCGGCTGCCGGGTGGACTTCGTCCTGGGCGGTGCCTCGGCCGATCGGGTGTTCAGCGCGATCACCGCCCGCCGGATCGCGGAGACCGCGGAGTTCACCACCGACGACGGTTCCTTCGGTACCCGCGGACGGGTCACCGACGTCCTCGGTCGGGTGATCGAGGACGCCCGCTCCGACGCCGTGTACGCCTGTGGACCCATGCCGATGCTGCGCGCCGTCACCCAGGTGGCCGGCAAGCACGGCGTCCCCGTGCAGGTCGCGGTCGAGGAGACCATGGCCTGCGGCATCGGGATCTGCATGACCTGTGTGATCCCGGTGGTGGGAGAGGACGGGATCACGCGGATGGTGCGGTCCTGCGTGGACGGCCCCGTCTTCCGGGGCGAACGGGTGCGGTTCGACGACGTGGGCACCATCCCCTTCGACGCCTTGGGCGCACCCGGTTGGAAGGGGTCGGGGGCCGCCGGCACGGCGGAGTCGACCCGTGACATCGCCTGACCGGCAATGATGAGTCACCCCAGGTCCCGGGCGCGGGTCGTCCGGGCGACCACGAGCGAGCGAAGACACGTGAACGCAGACCTCAGGACCCGACTCGGATCCCTGGAACTCCCCAACCCGGTGGTGACCGCCGCCGGGTGTGCGGGCTCGGGACGGGAGCTGGCGCAATTCTTCGACGTGGCGGAGATCGGCGCCATCACCACCAAGTCCTTGATGTTGGAGCCGCGGGCGGGCCGCCCGGCCCCGCGTATGGCGGAGACCCCCAGCGGGATGCTGAGCACCATCGGCCTTCAGGGGCCCGGCGTGGACGTGTTCCTCGAACGCGACCTGCCGTGGCTGCTGTCCCGGGGCGGCCGGGCGATCGTGTCCATCGCGGGCTCGGGGGTGGGGGAGTTCGGTGAGCTGGCCCGCCGGGTCTCGGACGCCGAAGGGGTGGCCGCCATCGAGGTGAACCTGTCCTGCCCCGACCCGACCGACCCCGCCGGACGACACTTCGCCGACGACCCGGCCCAGGCCGCCGCGGTGGTGCAGACGGTGCGCTCGCACGCCCGATCCGATCTGCCCGTGCTGGCCAAGATCGCGGTGGACGTCCCGGACGTGCTGAAGCTGGCCGAGGCCTGCGTCGGCGCCAGGGCCGACGGACTGACCATGATCAACACCCTGCGGGGCATGAGCGTGGACACCCGCACGTTGCGTCCCGCGGTGACCGGTGGGATGGGCGGACTCTCCGGACCGGCGATCCGTCCGCTGGCCGTGGGATGCGTCTATCGGGTCCACGAGGCCTTCCCCGACGTGCCCATCGTCGGTGTCGGGGGTGTGCGCACCGGATCCGACGTGTTGGAGTTCATGGCGGCGGGCGCGAGCGCCGTGGCGGTGGGAACGGTGAACTTCTCGGACCCCTCCGCGTGCACTCGGGTCCTGCGCGAGTTCACCGAGACGCTGGAGACTCTGGGGGTGCCCAAGGCCTCGGATCTGGTGGGCGCCGCGCACCGCTCGGGGTTGTGATCCGCGGGTCACCGGGCGGCAAGGCCCTGACCGGCCTGAACAGCGTTGAGATGGCTCTGTGTGGCTGAACGGGCGCGCCCGGCATCCAGAGCAGGGATCAGGGGGAACAGCCGCCTACGGCCGACTGGAAGGCCGTTACGGGGAAGTGACGCGGGTCGGGTGCATGAAGCGCTCGATCCAGGGAATCGCACACCATGCGGTGTGCACATGACAGTGGATGTGCATTCGTAAGCACGTTCGTAAGAACGGCGGACGAGTGCCGGACCCCGGGCTCCGGCCGGGTCACACGATTGGAGAGACCGACATGACCGCTCCTTCCGCGCCCATCGCCGTCGCGATCGATGCCGGCGACATCGAGACCGCGGCCACTTGGGCGTCCGCCGTCGCACCGCACGTCAGCACGGTGAAGGTGGGCCTGGAGCTGTACCTGCGCTACGGGCCCGAGGTGATCAGCGCCGTACGCGGGGCCAACCGCGTCGGTGTCTTCCTCGACCTGAAGCTGTACGACATCCCCGCCACCGTGGCCGGTGCGGCGCGCAGCGTGGCGGGGCTGCGGCCCTCGATCCTGACCGTGCACGCGAGCGGGGGAGCGGACATGGTCCGAGCGGCGGTCGAGGCCGCCCCGGACACCAAGATCGCGGCGGTGACGGTGCTCACCTCCATGAACGAGACGGATCTGGAGCAGGTGGGGCTGCTCGGTCCGGCACGGGACGCGGTCCGTCGCCTGGCGGCGCTCTCGGTGGGCGCGGGAGCGCGCGCACTGGTGTGTTCGCCTCAGGAAGTGGCGGCGGTCCGCGCAGAGGTGGGCCCGGACATCACCCTCATCACGCCGGGCGTGCGCCCGGCCGGTGCGGACAAGGGTGACCAGTCCCGGGTCGCGACTCCGGAGGAGGCGATCGAGGCAGGGGCGGACCTTCTCGTCATCGGTCGCCCGATCACCCGTGCCGCGGACCCCGGTGCGGCGGCGGCCTCCATCGCGGCGGCCGTACGGCGTGCCGGGGCCCGTGTCTGAAATCCGGTGGCCGGTCCCGGAACCGCTGTGCTGCGCGGATCCGGAACCGGCCGCACGGATCGCCCTCCGGATCTTCGCATTCGTCCCATCACGCACAGTTGCGGGTCACAGACGGTGATCAAATAGGCGTGTCCGAAACCCCATTGCCGTGGCGAAGAGTGACCCGGGTCACCCCTGTGTGACCTGCGCTGGTCGTGCGCTTCGCCTGCTCGGCAATCGGGACGAAAGTCCTGGTTTTCGTACCTGCACGCAATTGGTCGACTACTCTGGGTAGTTCCTTCAACGAAATAGCCTCTGAAAGGGCACTTTACGTTGCCTAACAGGGGTCGGACCTACTAACTTTCGCAGGCGTCCGCCCTCTACAAACGAGTAGAAATCCGAGGTGACCCGGCGTGGCCCTTCCTCCCCTCACACCCGAGCAGCGCAGCGCGGCTCTCGAGAAAGCCGCCAAGGCCAGAAAAGAGCGCGCTGAGGTCAAGAACAAGCTGAAGAACGGCGGCATCTCGCTGTCCGAGGTGCTTTCCAACGGCCTCAAGGACGACGTCATCGGCAAGATGAAGGTTTCGGCTCTGCTGGAATCCCTCCCCGGTGTCGGCAAGGTCCGCGCGAAGCAGATCATGGAGCGGCTCAACATCGCTGAGTCGCGCCGTGTCCGGGGTCTGGGCACCAACCAGCGTGCCGCCCTGGAGAGCGAGTTCGGTGACCTCACCAAGTAGCTCGGAAGTACGGAGCAGATAGCCGAACACCGGACGTCGCGTCCCCCACAGACGCGTGACGAGCCCCCGCATCCGGTGGGGTCTCATCGGTGGGAAGCGTGATCCGAGGCCGCGGCCGACGGGCAAGGAGTGGACCCCAGGTCACACTCCGTCCATCGCGCCGCGGCCTCGGTGGTATAAAGGGATCTCCCGCGACCGTACGCGGCCCGCCCACCGGCGGCCGCGTGAGCCGCCCGCGCGGTACCGTGCCGGACCTGGCCGGTCCCGGCGGACCGGTGGCCCACCGCGCGGCGAACACGCCGAATGGAATCCTGATCTACATGCCTGCGCAGAACGCGGACCCCGCCCGCCCCGTCGCGAAACGGCTGACCGTGCTGTCCGGACCCTCGGGCGTTGGCAAGAGCACCGTCGTCGCGCACCTGCGAGAGGTCGACCCCGACGTGTGGCTGTCGGTCTCGGTGACCACCCGTGCCCCCCGCCCCGGCGAACACGACGGTGTCCAGTACCACTTCGTCTCCGACGAGGAGTTCGACCGCCTCGTCGCCGAGAACCAACTGCTCGAATGGGCGGAGTTCGCCGGCAACCGCTACGGCACCCCGCGTGGCCCGGTCCAGGAACGCCTGGACTCCGGCACCCCCGTCCTGCTGGAGATCGAACTCCAAGGCGCCCGACAGGTCCGCGAGTCCATGTCCGACGCCCTGCACGTCTTCCTCGCCCCGCCCTCCTGGGAGGAGCTGGTGCGCAGGCTCTCCGGTCGCGGCACCGAGAGCGAGGAGGTCATCCAGCGCAGGCTGGAGGTGGCCAAGGTCGAACTCGCCGCGGAGAAGGAATTCGACACGACCCTGGTCAACACGTCCGTACAGGACGTGTGCGACGAGCTGCTAGCGTTGATGACCGCGCCCAAGGTGTGATAATTGGGGTGACAGCGGCCGCGCCGAACATCGGTGGTGGCGCACACCCGCCTCACCGGGCCCCGAGAACCATTCCATCCAATCAACGTCACGGCTTGTCGACGAGCCGGAGACCGTCCCTGGGGGTAACAAAGTGGCTGGTACCGAGCCCGTCGCCGAAGGCATCACCAACCCGCCGATCGACGACCTGCTGGAACTGGTGGACAGCAAGTACAGCCTGGTCACCATGGCCTCGAAGCGGGCCCGCCAGATCAACGCCTACTACGCCCAGCTGGGCGAGGGCCTGCTGGAGTACGTCGGACCGCTGGTGGAGACCCAGGTCCAGGAGAAGTCCCTGTCCATCGCCCTGCGCGAGGTCAAGTCCGGTCTGCTCACCGCGGAGCCCTACGAGGGCATCTGACCCGAGTACGTGCCCGAGTACCACGGCGCCCGTCGCACACCCCGCCAGGGGCGTGCGACGGGCGCCTCCTGGTAGAACAACTGGTGTGAGTGACACAGAGAACGTTCCCCAGGTGGTCCTCGGCGTCGGCGGTGGCATCGCCGCCTACAAGATCTGCGAGCTCCTGCGCCGACTGACCGAGTCCGGCCACCGAGTCCGTGTCGTGCCCACCGAAGCCGCCCTGCGCTTCGTCGGAGAGCCCACCTGGGCGGCCCTGTCCGGGCAGCCCGTCGAGACCGGTGTGTGGGACCGGGTGCACGAGGTTCCGCACGTGCGCATCGGCCAGTCCGCGGACCTGGTGTTCGTCGCCCCGGCGACCGCCGACATCATGGCCAAGGCCGCCGCCGGGATCGCCGACGACCTGCTGACCAACACCCTGCTCACCGCCCGCTGTCCGGTCGTGTTCGCCCCGGCGATGCACACCGAGATGTGGGAACACCCCGCCACCCGGGCCAACGTGGCCACGCTGCGTTCGCGCGGCGCCATCGTCCTCGACCCGGCCGTGGGCCGACTGACCGGCGTCGACACCGGCCGAGGTCGACTCCCCGAACCCGCCGAACTGTTCGAGGCCGCCCGCCTGGTCCTGCGTCGTGGGACCGCCGAACCCGACCTGGCCGGTCGCCGCGTGCTCATCTCCGCGGGCGGTACCCGCGAGGCCATCGACCCGGTGCGCTTCATCGGCAACCACTCCTCGGGACGGCAGGGCTACGCGCTGGCCCGCACCGCCGCGGCGCGCGGCGCCGACGTCACCCTGGTGGCCGCCAACGTCTCCCTGCCCGACCCGGCCGGCGTGAGCCTGGTGCGGGTGTCCTCGGCGCTGGAACTGGCCGAGGCCATGGAGGCCGAACGCGCGGCGGCGGACATCGTGGTGATGACCGCGGCCGTCGCCGACTTCCGTCCGGTCGACAGCGCCGCGTCCAAGATCAAGAAGTCCGGCGCGGCCCCGGCCCCGCTCGAACTGGTCGAGAACCCCGACATCCTCGCCGGTCTGGTCACCACCCGGGAGAGGGAGGGCACCGACCAGACCATCGTGGGGTTCGCCGCCGAGACCGACGACGTGATCGCCAACGGCCGCGCCAAGCTGGCCCGCAAGGGTTGCGACCTGCTCGTGGTCAACCAGGTCGGTGGTGGACGCGCCTTCGGCACCGAGGACAACCAGGCGACCGTCCTGGGCGCCGACGGCACCGTGGTGGACATCCCCACCGGTCCCAAGGAGGACCTCGCCGACCGTGTGTGGGACCTGGTGGTGGAACGTTCGCCGGGGCGGACCCCCTGAGAGAGGGCGTGCTCGAACACCGGTGGGAATCCGGTCTCCTTCGAGGTGGACGCGTGAAAATCCCCATGTCGTTACGCTAGATTCCTACCGCCGAGTACGTCACACTTCGAACGGGCCCTGTGTGCGACCTGCCAGGTCGACCAACGGGCGACCGTCCCCACTGGTCCCGTTACAGTGGACGAATAACCAACCCCGTCGGTCGGCATTGACCGCCCTCGGCGCGAAGCCGGGGCGAGCCGGACCGCACCGACCATGTCAGCCAGCAGCCGCTGCAAGGAGTCACGCAACGTGTCCCGCCGCCTTTTCACCTCCGAGTCCGTCACCGAAGGCCATCCCGACAAGATGGCCGACCAGATCAGTGACGCGATCCTCGACGCGATGCTCACCACCGACCCCGGCAGCCGGGTCGCGGTCGAGACGCTGATCACCACCGGTCAGGTCCACATCGCGGGTGAGGTCACCACTCAGACCTACGTCGACATCCCCGCCATCGTGCGCGAGAAGATCCTCCAGATCGGATACGACTCCTCCGCCAAGGGGTTCGATGGTGACTCCTGCGGGGTCAACGTCTCCATCGACGCGCAGTCCCCCGACATCGCCCAGGGCGTCGACACCGCCTACGAGGCGCGTGTCGAGAACGAAGAGGACGCCCTCGACCGTCAGGGCGCGGGCGACCAGGGTCTGATGTTCGGCTACGCCAACCGTGAGACCCCCGAGCTCATGCCGTTGCCCATCAAACTGGCGCACGCGCTCTCGGAGCGGCTCGCGAGTGTTCGGCGGGACGGCACGGTGCCCTACCTGCGCCCCGATGGCAAGACCCAGGTCACCGTCGAATACGAGGGCCAGACCCCGGTCCGGCTGGACACCGTGGTGGTCTCCAGCCAGCACTCCGCCGACATCAACCTTGAGGAGATGCTGACCCCGGACATCCGGGAGCACGTCATCGAACCGGTCGTGGCCGCCTACGGCCTGGACTCCGACGACTACCGCCTCCTGGTCAACCCGACCGGTCGCTTCGAGATCGGCGGCCCGATGGGCGACGCCGGTCTGACCGGCCGCAAGATCATCGTCGACACCTACGGCGGCTACGCCCGCCATGGAGGCGGCGCCTTCTCCGGCAAGGACCCGTCGAAGGTGGACCGTTCGGCCGCCTACGCCACCCGCTGGGTCGCCAAGAACATCGTCGCCGCCGAACTGGCCGAGCGCGTGGAGGTCCAGGTGGCCTACGCGATCGGCAAGGCGCACCCGGTCGGCGTGTTCCTGGAGACCTTCGGTACCGAGCGGGTCGCCCCGGAGCTGATCGAGAAGGCCGTCAAGGAGGTCTTCGACCTGCGTCCGGCCGCCATCGTGCGCGACCTGGACCTGCTGCGTCCGATCTACTCCAACACCGCCGCCTACGGTCACTTCGGCCGTGAGCTCAAGGAGTTCACCTGGGAGAGCACCGACCGGGCCGCCGCGCTGCGGTCCTTCGTCGGCGCCTAGGGCTCCCCGAGGGGGCGTGTGACCGGTCGCGGTCACACGCCCCCTCGTCGCGTCCGCGGACATTTCCCTGCATGCCTCCCACACTCGACGACTACACAGTGTTACAAAATAGGTGCTTTGAGTCATCGACGTGATGCTTCGCGAGGGAGAACACCATGGCCGTGTCATCGGCGGTGTCCGCGGTCGGACTGGCCGCACTGATCGCTCTTCCCGGGCAACCGGCCCCGGACGAGGAGGGGCCGGTGCCCGGAGCGGGGAGTCTGCACGTCACCGTCGGCGAGCGCTCCGAGGAACGACTCCAGGTCGGTGACCGGGTCGAGTACACCATCAGGGTGCGCAACGCCGGCTACGAGGCCGTACCCGACGCCCAGATCGTGCAGTTCCTACCGAAGTCGCTGCGTTACGTCTCCGGGGCCCCCGAAGGCGTCGAGGAGGGCCGGGCCGTGTGGGAGCGTCCACTGGAGCCGGGACAGCGCGACGTCCTCACCGTGACCGCCGAGGTCACCGCCCTGCCCGAGCGTGGCGTACAACCGGTCTCCACCGTCTGCATGCGCCCCGCCGCCGACGCGCGACTCGCCTCCTGTACCGCCAGCGTCCACCGAGTGCACCATGAGCCGCCCCCGGTCTGGGTGGCCGCCGGCGTGGCGCTGGTGGTGGCCCTGGCCACGGGCGTCGGCGGTTACCTGCGCTACCGGGGTACACGCCGGCCACGGGTCGAACCGGAACCGCCCAACGACCACACCCCGGAGCCCACACCCGAGGTCGGGACCACCCCCGGCCACGCGCCCGTCTTCCACCTGGACTCACACCGCTGAGGGGTGGGGCGAACCGATCGATGGATTTACCCGGTTTTCCGTACGCTTGACCGAATGATCGTTGCTCTGGGTAGTCGATATAGCACGATCTGTGTATGAATTGTTGCTCCAAGTACGTGTCCGAGGCGTTCAAGACCACGGTTGGTGCTCGCAGTCTGATCCGAATGGCGGCCGTCTCCGTCGGCACCGTGATCGTCGTACCCCTCTTGTGGGGGACGACCCCGGTGCTCGCCGACGACGTCGAGTATGTCGAGCGGCCGAGTACCCGACCACTGGACCCGGTGGAGAAGGACGTCCTGGACCGGGTTCGGATCGAGTCACCCTCGGAGACCGCGAACACGTTCCCAGAGCGGGAATCGGTCGAGGCGGAACCGGACGATCTTCAAACCGATCGCTCGGTGCGGGACTCCGAGTCCCAAGGCGCCCAAAAAGAGAGTCGGGAAGAGAACGGGGACGGCGGTTACGAGGGGTACTACCCCGAGCCCGAGCCTGAACCGGAGCCTGAGCCTGAGCCTGAACCGGAGCCCGAGCCCGAGCCTGAACCGGAGCCGGAGCCCGAGCCTGAACCGGAGCCCGAGCCCGAGCCTGAACCGGAGCCCGAGCCTGAACCGGAGCCTGAGCCTGAACCGGAGCCCGAGCCCGAGCCTGAACCGGAGCCCGAGCCCGAGCCGGAGCCTGAGCCCGAGCCCGAGCCCGAGCCCCGGCCCGAACCGGAGAAGCCGGTTCTCGCGCAGACCGGAGCCTCCGTGGCGATCCCGGCACTGGGCGGGTTGTTGACCTCCGTCGCCGGTATCGGCGCGATGTTCCTGGGACGCCGTCGAGGCCCCGAGAAGCAGCGCGACTAGAGAACGCTTCCCGAACACCGCGAACGAGAACGGGCCGCACCCCCGGTGAGAGGGGGCGCGGCCCGTGACGTTTCCTCGCGGTGAGGTGCCTCAGCTCATGTCGTCGAGGGCCTTCTCGGCCTCGGCGAGCCAGGAACGACGTGCCTCCAGGGCGGCCTCGTTCTCCTTGATCCGACGCTCGTCACCGGCGGCCCGGGCCTTCTCCAGCTTGGCCTCCAGGCCCTGGATCGCCGTCGACAGCTGGTCGACGGTGTCCTTGGCGCGAGCGCGGGCCTCGGGGTTGGTGCGGTCCCACTCGGCCTCCTCGGCCCGGCGCACACCGTCCTCGATCTGTCGGAAGGCGCCCTCCAACTTGTCGCGGGTGTCGCGCGGCAGCTCACCCGCCTCCTCCCAGGCCTCCTGGAAGTCACGCAGCCGGGCGCGTGCACGACGCGGGTTCGAGATGCCGGGGATCTCCGCCTTGGCCTCGGCCAGGATCTTCTCCTTGGCGTCAGCGTTGACCCTCAGTTCGGCGTCACGCTCGGCGAAGGTGGCGTTGCGCGCGTCGAAGAAGGTGTCCTGGGCGGCCTTGAAACGCGCCCACAGCTTGTCCTCGCTGGTCCGGTCGGCGCGGCCGCTGGCCTTCCAACGCTGCATCAGGTCCCGGTAGGCGCGGGCGGTGGGCCCCCACTCGGTGGAACTCGACAGAGCCTCGGCCTCGGCGACGATCTGCTCCTTGTCGGAGCGTACCCCTTCGCGCTGCTGGTCCAGGTTGGCGAAGTAGGCCTTGCGCCGCTTGGAGAAGGAGTTGCGCGCCGCCGACATGCGCTTCCACAGCGCCTGCTCGGTGGGGCGGTCGGCCCGAGGGGCCTTCTTCCACTCCTCGATCAGTTGGAGCATGCGCTCGCCACCGGACTTCCAGTGGGTCGTCTCGGCGGCGACGCGCTCGGCCTCGGCGACGATGCGCTCCTTGACCTGGCGGGCCTGGCCGCGGGCCTGCTCCTGGGCCTGCTTCTGCTCGACCTTGCGCTCCTCGGCGCGGCCGGACAGCTTGTCCAGGCGCTTCATCAGCGAGTCCAGGTCACCGACGACGTTGGCGTCCTTGATCGAGTCACGGAGCTTGTCGATGCTGCTCATCGCGGCGGAGGCCGACAGGTCGGTGCTGCGAAGCCGCTTCTCCAGCAACCCCACCTGGGTCACCAGGGCGTCGTACTTGTTCCGGTAGAAGGCGAGAGCCTCCTCCGGAGCACCCGCCTGCCACGATCCGACGACCCTCTCGCCATCACCTGTGCGCACATAGACCGTGCCGTCGTCGTCTACGCGGCCCCAAGGGTCCGTGGTCACCGTGTCCTCCTGCTGTCGTGAACCGGGCCGGGCGGGGCCGGGTTCGGGTCGTCGCGGCGGCGTCCGGGCCTCTGCGTGAGGGGAAGGCCACCGTGTCCTGCACGATATCCCCACGCTCCGGCGGACAACGACGCGCCGTGTTCAACGTGTGAGCAGATCTTTCGGGTCTGCTTTCGTCCTCGTCCGGTCGGTCCGATCCCGCCGCCTCGGAAAAGAGACGCAGGTCGCGCGGCCCGACACGACACGACGACGGTGACCAATATGGCATTACCACGCGCTTTGGCAAAGAGCCCGGGCGTGCGGGGTGATCGAATGGTGATCAAACGCCTTCTCATATGTGCTTTTCGGTTCGCCGCCCCTCCTCGCTCTCGGTAGGCTCTCCTGGACAGGTCCGTGGCACCCGTGTCCGGGCCGACCACGCACAGACCACGAACGCTCCACGAACAGGACGACCACCGCCGTGCTCATCGCCGCTCTCCCCACCGGGCCCCTCGCCGCGAACTGCTACGTGCTCGCACCGGCCCCGGGCGGCGATTGCGTCATCGTGGACCCCGGCCAGGGGGCCACCGCCCAGGTGGACAAGGTCCTGGCCGAGCACGACCTGACCCCGGCCGCGATCCTGCTCACACACGGGCACTTCGACCACGTGTGGTCGGCCACCGAACTCGGTGAGACCCATGGAGCCCCGGTGTACCTGCACGCCGACGACCACGGTCTGCTCTCCGAGCCCGCAGCCGGAGTGGACGCCGGTTTCGCCGCCCAGTTGCAGATGCTGCTGGGCCCGGGGCCCTATCCGGTCCCGGCCGACCTGCGTGAGGTCGAGGGCGGTCAGAGCCTCACCCTGGCCGGGGTGGAGTTCGGTGTCGAGCACACCCCCGGACACACCCCGGGTTCGGTGGTCTACACGGTGACCGCCGAGGACGGGGAGCCGGTCATGTTCGCCGGTGATCTGGTCTTCGCCGGCTCCATCGGCCGTACCGATTTTCCCGGCGGCAGCACCGAGGCGATGAACCACAGCCTGAGCAGCGCCGTGCTGAACCGTCCCGACGCCACCCGCATCCTGCCCGGGCACGGCCCCGCCACCACCGTGGAGCGCGAGCGCGCGACCAACCCCTACCTGCGCGATATCGCCGGTTGACCCGGTCTTACGCCTCGTTCGATTTCCTATCTTCAGAGATATGGTTTCCTTCCGCCCCTTGGAATATTCCAACATGCTGGCGTAGCGTTTCGAGTGCCGTCGATCCCGGCGGTGTTCGAGACAGCCAGAGGAGAGCCGCATGCGCCGTATCTCGATGACTCCGGTTCGCAAGGTCAAGGGCAGCACCACCGTGGTCGCCAACTAGCGGCCGGGATCGGGCCCCCGATCCTTCGGGGGTCCGTGCGCCACTCGAACCAGGAGGCCAGGTGGCGTGGTTGGCGGTAGGATCCCAGTTGTTCAAGGGCATGCCATGCCTTCAGCCGGGCCCGGCCGCGGGCTCTCCGGCATCCTCACCCAGCCGTGTAGTTAGTGGACTTGGTAACTCATGCATCGTTACAGGACTCATTCGTGTGGTCAGCTCCGTAAGGAGCACGTCGGGCAGCAGGTGCGCCTTTCTGGCTGGGTGCACAACCGCCGGGATCTCGGTGGTCTGCTCTTCGTCGACCTGCGCGACCACTATGGTGTCACGCAGCTCATGGCTCGCCCCGAATCCCCGGTGTTCGAGGAACTCAGCCGCATCTCCAAAGAATCGGTGATCCAGGTCACGGGTGAGGTCTCCGCGCGCAGCGCCGAGAACGTCAACCCGAACCTGCCCACCGGTGAGATCGAGATCGAGGCGGCGGAGGTGGAGATCCTTGGGACGACCGAGGAACTTCCCCTCACGGTCTTCCCCGAGGACAACACCTCCGAAGAGCGTCGCCTGACCTACCGCTTCCTGGACCTGCGCCGTGAGCGGATGCACCGCAACGTCATGCTGCGTTCGCAGGTGGTGGCCGCCATTCGTAAGAAGATGACGGACCTGGGTTTCAACGAGTTCCAGACCCCGATCCTCACCAGCTCCAGCCCCGAGGGCGCTCGCGACTTCCTGGTCCCCTCGCGCCTTCACCCCGGCGAGTTCTTCGCCCTGCCCCAGGCGCCGCAGCAGTTCAAGCAGCTCCTCATGATCGCCGGGTTCGACCGGTACTTCCAGATCGCCCCCTGCTTCCGTGACGAGGACAGCCGCGCGGACCGTTCGCCCGGTGAGTTCTACCAGCTCGACGTCGAGATGAGTTTCGTCGAGCAGGAGGACGTGTTCGAGGTCATCGAGAAGGTCATGACCGACGTCTTCCGCGAGTTCTCCACGGGCTGGGAGATCACCTCTCCTTACCCGCGCATCGCCTACCGGGATGCTCTGGAGTGGTACGGCACCGACAAGCCGGACCTGCGGGTGCCGATGAAGATGCTCGACGTCACCGCGCTGTTCGACAAGACCGACTTCCGCGCCTTCGCCGGCAAGAAGGTCCGCGCCCTGGCCGTGCCCGACGTGGGCGGTCAGCCGCGCAAGTTCTACGACGGCATCGGCGACTTCGCCGTCGAACAGGGTGCCAAGGGACTGGCCTGGCTCAAGGTCGGGGAGAACAACGAACTGACCGGTCCCATCGCCAAGTTCGTCACTGAAATCTCTGACGAGCTGCTGACCGCTCTCGGTGCCGGTCCCGGTTATGGCCTGTTCTTCTGCGCCAGTGAGGACGAGGCCGAGATCAACCGGATCATGGCTCCGGTCCGCGTCGAGGCCGGTAAGCGCGCGGGCCTGGCGGAGGAGAAGGTCTACCGCTTCTGCTGGATCGTGGACTTCCCGATGTTCGAGCGCTCCGACGAGGGTGACATCGAGTTCAGCCACAACCCGTTCTCCATGCCACAGGGCGGGATGGACGCGTTGCTCAACAAGAACCCCTTGGACATTCTCGCCTGGCAGTACGACATCGTTTGCAACGGTGTGGAGCTGTCCTCCGGAGCGATCCGAAACCACTCGCCCGAGATCATGTACAAGGCGTTCGAGATCGCCGGTTACGACAAGGACGCCGTCGAAGCCGAGTTCGGTGGCATGCTCAAGGCCCTGAAGTTCGGTGCTCCGCCTCACGGTGGCATCGCTCCTGGCATTGACCGGATCGTCATGTTGCTGGCCGATGAGCCCAACATTCGCGAAACCATCGCCTTCCCGCTCAACCAGAACGCCCAGGACCTGATGATGGGTGCCCCTGCGGCCGTCTCTGAGAAGCAGCTGAGTGACGTGCACATTCGAACGGTCATCCCTCAGGGAGACAAAAAAAGGAGTTAGATGAAGCTTTGGCTGCCGCCCTACCTCTCGATTCGTCGAACCGATGGTGGTCTCCGCATAGGGACCCTTCCACCGCACGCGTGGCATCTTGAGGAACCACCCGAGTTCCTCATCTCGTTGCTCCAAGGCTGTATTCGGCCAAGGGAACGTGAAGGACTGGTAGAGGCGGCAGCCGAGCTTTCCGGCTGGACCCGGGCCGAATCCACAGCGATGATCGCTGACCTGGAACAGGCTCGTGTCCTTGTCCCCGCACCCGAAGACCGTGGCCGGTACGACCGCCACGGTCTTTTCTTTCAACTCATGGGGGTCGATGGGGGCGCCCAGGAGCGGCTCTCCGAGGTCACGGTAGGTCTGATGGGTATGGGTGGAATCGGCACCCATTTGGCGACGCATCTGGCCGCTGCCGGGGTCGGACGTCTGGTGATGTCGGACGGTGACGTGGTGGAGCTGTCCAACCTCACCCGGCAAACGCTTTTCAAGGAGAAGGACGTCGGCCGACTCAAGGTCGATGTTGCGGCGGAAAGGCTGCTCGAACTCCGTTCGGACCTGGAAGTGGTCACGATCCCCGAATCGTTCACTTCTTCCGATCTAGCGGAGCGGGTGGCCGCGCGATCGGACATCATCCTGCTCTCCGCCGACCGTCCGGCCGACGTCCACCTCTGGACCGGTCGAGCCTGCCAGAACCGGGGGATCCCGTTCAGTGCCTCGGGATACATCGAGGGTTACGGCAGTGTGGGGCCCTTGCTTCTGCCACCGAAGACACCGTGCTTCCCATGCAGCCAGGACCAGGCCGAGAGCCTGCCGGAGACGGAGGAGAGCACGGGCTACAGCATTTCCGTGCAGCCCACTCCCGACGTTGAGCTGAACCCTCACTGGCAAGCCCCGAGTTTTGGACCCCTGAACGCTTTGGTGGCATCGGTACAGGCCAATGAGGCGCTCCGGTGGCTCTTGGGCCTATCTGTGGGGACGGAAGGGCACCGGATGCTCATCGACTCCCGTTCGTACGACACCACTTGGGAGGAGTTTCGTCAGCGCGACGCCGGCTGCTCCGCATGTGGAGAGACCACGAAGGCGGCTTGGGAGGACATCGCGGCTCAGTACGCGGAGGAGCGCGAAGTGCATTCCTTCAACGCGGTTCTGCTCGATCCTCTCGTCCCCGAACTCGTAGGATCGATCCAGGGACAAAGGGTGGCCGACGTCGGTGCGGGCTCCGGGCAGGTCACGGATCGGCTCGTGGCCTTGGGGGCGAACGTTGACGCTTATGAGCCAGATGGGGCGATGGAGCGGATCCTTCGTGACCGTGTCCAGGGGTGGGGGAAGCGCGTTGAGGTGCACCGTGCCGGTCTGGAGGCCCTCACCGAGGCTGAAGGACGCTACGACACTATTTGTTGCCTCAACGTCTTGGACCACATCGCCGACCTGTCGACCAGTGTTCGGAGTCTTCACTCGGCACTCAAACCTGGGGGCCGTCTCGTGCTGTCGATCCCACACCCGATAAAGGACCGTGGAGGGTGGTACAAGGTTCCCGGTCCACAAGGGTGGGAGTACCGGCACTACGTCCTCGATGACTACTTCGTCGAGGGGGAATGCCTGAAGGATCGAGAGGACCGGCACGGAGAGGTCAGGATCCGAGGGATCCGAACGCACCACCGGACGCTGTCCAGGTACTTCGAAGAGTTCATCGGCCAGGGGTTTCTCATGCGTCGAGTGCTGGAACCAGAGCCCGACGAACTGATCGCGGAACGAGATCCCGTCATCTTCGACAAGTCGAGCCGCATCCCGTACTTCCTGGTCATGGTCCTGGAGAGGGGGCACGATGCGTGACGAGATCTTCGTGGACCGGACCCGGGTGGGCGACTTCGTCTTCGATGAGGGTGTGGCGGACGTCTTCGACGACATGCTGGACCGCAGCATCCCGTTCTACGACGAGATCCAAAGGATGTCCGTCGAACTCAGTCGAAGCTTCCTTGAAGAGGAGGGTGGGACCGTCTATGACGTGGGTTCCTCCACGGGGAACACATTGCTTCGACTGATGAAGGCGATCTCCCCGAAGACACGAGTGAGGTTCGTGGGTGTGGAGCCTTCAGTCGCGATGCGAGCACGGTGTTGGGAGAAGATCCGAGCGGAGGGCCTCGGCCACGAGATCGACATCCTTGAGGATTCGGTGGAATGTCTGCCGGATCTTCCCGGGGCACGAGTCGTCATCATGCTCTTCACTCTGCAATTCGTGCGACCGCCTCAGCGTGATGCGGTCCTGGCGAAGATCTGTGCGTCCATCGAACCAGACGGGGCGTTACTGCTGGGGGAGAAGGTGCTCGGGGACGACAACGACCTCTCCCGGGTCTACATCGACCTCTACCACGACTACAAGGAGCGCAGCGGCTACTCCCGGACCGAGATCGCCAAGAAGCGCGAAGCCCTGGAGAACGTCCTCGTTCCGTACCGAGTCTCGGAGAATCGCGACGCACTGCTCAAGGCCGGGTTCTCCCGGGTGGACGAAGTGTTCCGCTGGTACAACTTCGTCGTCTACCTCGCGGTGAGATAGACGAGGGCGGGGTACCTATTCGGATGCCCCGCCCTGTTCGGTCCGGATGTCAGGCTTGGACGCCCTCTTCATCGAACACGTCGAAGTCGAACTCGCCGTTACGTGCACCCTGGAGGAACGCACGCCACTCCCCACGGGTGTACACGTGGGCGGGACGCTCGGGGTGTTTGCTGTCCGTGACGTGAAACTCGTCGCCGACCTGCTCCACCTCCACGCATTCCCCCTTCTGCCCGCTGAAGCTCGATTTGATCCTCACGAGTACTCCTCGACGTACTTCTCCATCAGCTCACGGGATTCTTTCACACTCAACGCGAAGCCCAGCAGGCTCTCGAAAGCGCGTGCGGACGTGGTGACCTCGGTGGGTTTGTCCAAGAACAGCTCGCCCACGGTGGTCTCCACGTAGACCACTCGACGATCGTCACAGTCGAGCAGGGTCAGGCCCCCTACCGCGGCCGGGTGGGCGCCTGCGGAGAACGGCACGATCTGTACCGAGGTCTGTGCTTGGCCTGAGACGTTCAGAAGGTGCTGGACCTGATCTCGCATCATCTGTTCGTTCCCCACGATTCGGCGTAGCGCACCCTCGTCCATGAGAGCCAAGAGGCGAGGGCTTTCCTCACGGGAGAGGATCTGCCGCCGTGCCATGCGTAGCTCAAGGCGACGCTCGACCTCTTCGTCGTCGAGCTCCTGCGGGCCGTACAGCAGGATCTGACGCGTGTACTCGGGGGTTTGCAAGAGCCCCGGGACGATCACCTGATAGGTCCGGATCTCCGAGGCGTCCACTTCTAAGTCCAACAGGGCCGCGTATTCGGGCTGTAGGAGATCGCGGTAGGGATGCCACCAACTCGGCTGTTCCGCGAGACGGAAGAGTGACATGACCTCCTGCCGAACGTCATCTGAGGCCTCGTAGATCTTGAAGAGCTGGTGAAGCACCGCGCGCTTGGGGATGCGCTCGCCTCGTTCGTAGCGTGCGAAGGACCCTTGGAGGGTCTCCAGGTGGTCGGCCACCTGGGCCTGTGTGAATCCCGCCTGTTTGCGGATCTCAGCGAGCTTGCGGCCGAGCCGGTGCCGCCGGATGTTCACCTGAGCCATCGAACTCCCCGCGCATCGTGTGAGCCGGATTGAATCATATCTATCAGATATTCCAACTAGCTGGATTAATCCATGTTACCGTAAGCTCCTGGAGCTGCTAAGAGGAGTGACTTCGTGGATGCTTACCTGCTCTCTGCCGTCTGGGCCTCACCGAAACCTAAGGAAGCCCCTACCTTCCTCACCCTGGTGACCCATCACCTGAAAGGGGAGATCCCCTCTGGCGGTGGGCTTTACCGGTGGACGATCGCGGAACTGTCCAGGGGCTACGAACTGGGACTGTACAGCGCCGGTCACGTCGAGTTCGGTGAGGAGGGCGAGGAGCTCGTGTGTCATCGCGAGGAGCTGCTGTTGTGGGACGGCTCCAGTGTGAAGAACCGCGAAACCCGTATCTTTCGGGCGGAAACGCGCATCGAGGAGCCTTACGTGGTGGGATCCTCCACCTGATGGGCGGAAACCTCATGCTCCAACGCGCTGACGGTTACGCCTACACCGAGCGGGCTGAGGCCGGGGTGGACGTGGACCCGGAGGCGGAGAAGGCCGCCAAGGCCGAGTAGAACGGCCCGGTGCTCTTCACGGGGCGGTGTGCGGGGAATCGACCCCGGCGCACCGCCCCGTCCTCATGTGCGGGGACGGGGCGGGTGGGGCGAGGCGCGTCAGCGTTTGCCGGCGCCGCACTGCTGACAGCAGATGTCCTCGTCGTCGGGGTTGCTGTGGGTACAGAGGGGACAGGTCCAGTTCCGGATGAGGTGGGACGGGCGGGTTCTCGGAGCGGGTCGGCCGGTGACAGGGTCCATGAAGTGTGTCCTCGGGGGTGTTCGGCGAGTTCTCCGCTGGAGAATCGGTGCCCGGAAAGTCTCCTCTTTGAACTTTCTATATTCGGTCATATACCTGAAAATGGTGATTAAGTGACCAAAATGCACGTCCGGAATGGGGGTGTGGCCCGTACCTGGATGCGGTCGGGGCCGTCATCCCCTACCGTTGGGGGCGAATCACCCTCCCATACCGAGAACGGCACGCGTCCTGGAGTGAAGACGGTGCACCGGTGGGGCCGACCTCCTTTGGAGGCGCGGAGGGTGCGGAGTGCATTTGCGCGCCACACAGTCACGCGAGCGTAACGATTCACGCCTAGGTGTCGTCCGGGAGAGACGACCCCGGGTGGGGCCGACCGTGGATCATCCGTGTCGGCGGGGAGTGCGTCGGTACGTCGAGCGAGGTGACGCGCCCGAAAGCGAACGGGAGCCATCGTGCCCGTTCCGGTCCCTGCCCGGGCCGGGACCGCTTTCGGACACTACAATGAGCCGAATCGGAACGTTCCAGGGGTGACCGCGTCTGATCGCGGGTGTGGCGTCCGAGACGACATGAGGATGAGTCATACGTGAACGGAAAACGTGCTTCAGGCGATGGCTCCGAGGCAGCGCTCGCGGGAGCGTTCCGCCATGCGCCGGAGCCCATGGCCCTCACCGCGGCGGACGGTGCGATCCGGCACGCCAACCTCGCGTTCACCGAGCTGTTCGGCCGCACCGTCGCCGAACTCTCCGGTACGGCCTGGTTCGACCTCCTGGAGGGTGAGGAGAGCGAACGCGGCTCCGACCTGCAGCGCCGCGCGGTCGACGGCGACGTCCGCCGCATCCGCCTGCGCCTGGCCATCACGGAGAAGGTCTCCCGCCTGGCGGAGGTCGAGGTCCGCCCGGTCCGGCCCGAGGCCGACCACGACGCCACCGTGCTCCTGGTCCACACCCTCTCCACCGAGGAAACCGACCTGAGGGTCGTCGGGGACCTGCGCACCGACAACTCCGACTCGGTCCTGTGGAGCCTGGACCTGAGCAGCGGACGCATCCGCGAGCTCTTCGGTCCCACCCCTTTGGGAGCGCTCTTGGCCGGCAACGACTGCGAGCTGGAGAACATCCTGGAGCGCATCCACCCGGACGACACCGCCCGGGTCCGCGACGCCATCTCCGCGTCCTTCAACGGACGCGACTACGAGCAGCGCTTCCGGGTCTTCGACCGCCTCGGCGATGAGCGTTCGCTCCACGTGCGCGCCCGCTTCGTCCCCGGCGCCCCCGATCGCCTCGTCGGGATCGTCGACGACGTCACCGAGCACGTCCAGCTGGTCCGTCGACTGGCCGACCGCCGTCGCACCGAGGCCGAACACGGCCGCCTGGTCACGGAGCTCTCCTCCAAGTTGGTCTCGGCCACCACCGTGGACAAGGTCATGGACCTGCTCAGCGAGGAGTTCCTGCCGATCTTCGGCGGGTTCAACGCGGTGGCCTTCTACGTCGACGAAGGCCTGCTGCGCGCCTCGCCCAGCGTGCTGGAACGCGGCGGCGTCTCCCACATCGACGGGCGCCGCGCCGACGACACCGACTACCCGATGGGCGCGGTCATCCAGGACCGGCAACCCCGTTTCTTCGAGAGTCGCGCCGAGATCGTCAGCCGCTTCCCGTCCGCCGCCGAGATGATGCACAACGTCCGAGGCCAGGCCTGGGCCACCGTGCCGATCTTCGGCGACGGCAAGATCGCCCTGGGCGTGTGGCAGATGATCTGGGACCGTCCCCACCACGCCAGCCGCGACGAACGCGCGCTCATGCTCACCTTCGCCGGCCTCGCCGGGCAGGCACTGCAGCGGATAAAGGCCCAGCAGGCCGAACTGGAGTTGGCCGACGCCGTCCAGCGCCGCATGCTGCCCCGCCAGGTCGCCAGCTTCCCCGACATGGACATCGCCACCAAGTACCTGCCCTCGCGGGCCGAGTGGCGGATCTGCGGCGACTTCTACGACGTCATCGAACTGCCCGACAACAAGGTGGGGCTCCTGGTCGGCGACGTGCAGGGTCACGGTGTGGAGGCGGCCGCCGCCATGGGGCAAATCCGTGTGGCCTTCCGCGCCTACGCCACCAACCAGTCCGACCCCGGGGTCGTCCTGGGCGAGACCAACCGGCTGCTCACCGAGACCGGTGAGATCGTCTTCGCCACCTGTGGGTACCTGGTCGTGGACCGGGAGAGCGGGGTCATGCAGGCGGCCTGGGCCGGGCAGCCGCCCGCGGTGCTCGCCTCCAAGGGCGCCTACGAGCTGTGGTCGCCCGAGACCGGCCCGCCCATGGGTGTCATGCCCGACACCGAGTACACCGTCACCACCCGTGTGCTCGCGCCCGGCACCACCCTGCTGCTGTGTTCGGACGGGCTCATGGAGAGCTCGGAGATGCCGATGAGTGAGGGGTTGGCCCTGGTGGGGGAGGCCCTCGCCGAACACGAGGAGAGCCCCAAGACGGCCGCCCAGGTCCTGGCCGAGATGGCACCCGCCGGGCGCGGCGACGACATCGCCCTGCTCATCACCCGGATGCCCCCGCGCGCGGCGGCCCCTTCCGAGTAGGGGAGCGCCCGGACCGTCTCCGATCTGGCCTACTCTGAATCGATGTCCGAAACACTGTTCGACGCCGCCGGGGACGATGCGGCCAAGGGCCAGGAGCCGTTGGCCGTGCGCATGCGGCCGCGCACCCTCGACGAGGTCGTGGGCCAAGGCCACCTCTTGGGCGAGGGCAGTCCGCTGCGCCGCCTGGTCGAGGACGACGCTCCCATGTCCGTCTTCCTGTGGGGGCCACCCGGCACCGGAAAGACCACCCTGGCCACCGTGGTCAGCCGGGTCACCAAGCGTCGGTTCGTGGAGCTGTCCGCCGTCAACGCCGGGGTCAAGGACGTGCGCGCGGTCGTCGCCGAGGCCAAGCGCCGCATGGGGATGAACGGCACCCGCACCCTGCTGTTCGTGGACGAGGTCCACCGGTTCAACAAGACCCAGCAGGACGCGCTGCTGCCGGCGGTGGAGAACCGTTGGGTCAGTTTCATCGGCGCCACCACCGAGAACCCGTTCTTCTCCGTGGTCAGCCCCTTGTTGTCACGTTCCCTGCTGCTGTCCCTGGAGTCGCTCGACGACAGTGACGTCAGGAAGCTGGTGGACCGGGCCCTGACCGAGGAACGCGGGCTGGACGGGCGCTACACCCTCACCGAGGAGGGCGCCGACCACCTCATCCGCCTGGCGGGGGGAGACGGTAGGCGGTCCCTGACCTACCTGGAGGCGGCGGCCCTGGTCTCGGGCCCACCCGTCGCGCGCCACCAACCCTCGACGGACGCCTCCGGTGCGGTGGTCCCCTCCGCCAAGGATCGGGTGGAGATCACCGCCGACCACGTCGAACGCGCCGTCGACCGGCACGCGGTCCGCTACGACCGTTCCGGAGACCAGCACTACGACGTCATCAGCGCGTTCATCAAGAGCATGCGCGGATCCGACGCGGACGCCGCCCTGCACTACCTGGCCCGGATGGTCGAGGCGGGGGAGGACCCCCGCTTCATCGCGCGTCGGCTGATCGTGCACGCCAGCGAGGACGTCGGCATGGCCGACCCCAGCGCCCTGCAGACCGCCATCGCGGCGGCCCAGGCGGTCGAGCTCATCGGGATGCCCGAGGCCCGGATCAACCTGGCCCAGGCGGTCATCCACATCAGTCTGGCGCCCAAGTCCAACGCGGTCATCGCCGCCATCGACGAGGCGATGGCGGACGTTCGAGCCGGAAGGGCCGGGCCGGTCCCCGCCCACCTGCGCGACGCCCACTACAAGGGCGCCGCCGACCTGGGCCACGGCAAGGGGTACCGCTACGCGCACGACTACCCGGGCGGGGTGGCCCCGCAACAGCACGCTCCGGACGGGCTCACCGACCGCGAGTACTACCGGCCCACCCAGCACGGAACCGAACGTCGCCTGACCGAGGTCCTGAACAAGATCAAGGACGTCCTGCGGGGTGGCAGGACCTAGTCCGAGAACAGTTCGGTCACCTGTACGACCTCGCGAGGGCCGTCGCCCTCCTGTTCCTCGGCGAAGGTGATCTCCACGATCAGCGCCGGCCCCCAGGAAAGGTAGCCCTCGAAGTCGGCGCCGGTCAGCTCCCAGGTGCCGCGCCCCTCCTCATCGAGGAACACGTGCTCGGGCGCGGCACAGAACCTGGCACACAGGACCTCGGCGTCGGGGCTGATGATCGCCTCACCCGGCTCGCCGTCCTCGTCCCACTCCTCGGACCAGGCCTCGTGGCTGGGGATGCCCTGGTTGCGCGGGATCTCGCCCTCGCGCGTGACCGGTGTGTACACCCAGGAGCGCTCCTCCTCGCCGGGTTCAGGCTCCTCCTGCTCGGCGGGGTCGAAGCGCACCACCAGGGTCAGCGGGTCCTCTTCCTCCTCTGCCGCGCTCGCGTCCTCGGAGGGGTCCTCCTCCGCGTCGTCGGCCACCGGACCCGCCTCGGCGCTGTCACCGATCAGTCGGCCGATACCCCAGATCCCGCCACCGATCAGCGCCGCGGCCAGGACGGCGGAGCCGACCACGAACAGGGTGCGGGTCGGACGCTTGTTGGACATCCGGCCCTCCAACCGGATCACCTCGGGGACCCGGGGCGGTGGTTCCACCCCGTGCCACTCCCGTTCCAGGATCCGGTTGATCTCCTCGCGGTCACCCGGGGTCGGTGGCGCGTCCTCCGCGGTATCGGTCTGCCACACCGCGATGACCGCGCCGATCACCTCGCGCAGGCTGGGGCGGCGGTCCGGGTTCGGGTCCAGGGAACGACCCACGACGGGCACCAGCCCCTTGTACAGGCCGTTCAGGTCGAAGGAGCCCGAGGCCACCCGCTGGGCGATCTCCTCCGGTTCACCGGTGCCGAAGGGCAGCCGCCCGGTCCCGGCGAAGGCCACCACCGCACCCCAGGCGAACACGTCCGCGGCGGGGGTCGGGGGACCGCCCCGGTAGCGTTCGGGGCCGAGCCAGGTGGCCCCCGAACCGAGCAGCCGCTCGGAGTCGGCGGCGATGGCGCACTCCATGATGTGCGGACCGTGCGACTCCAGGAGGATCTCCCTGGGCCTGAGCGAACCGTGGGACACCCCACGGGCGTGCAGGGACGTCAGCCCCTCGGCCAGCCCGGTGGCCAACGCGATGAGCTTGCCGAAACCCAGGCCGCCCCGCTTGGTCACGAAGTGCGAGAGCCGTTCCCCCGCCAGATAGGGCATGGCCACCCACGGCGGGTTGGCGTCGGCGTCGAAGGCCAACGGCACCACGACCCGCTCGGGATCGGCCGCCGACAGATTCCGCAATCGTCGGGCCAACTCCGTATAGGCGTCGGGGGTGTCGAGTTCGGGGGCCTTGAGCAACTTCACCGCGACCAGGGGGTCGTCCGCGCTGGAGGAGGTGTCCACCGCGGCGTAGACGGTGCCGGTGGCCCCCTGCCCCAACCGGCCCAGGACGAGGTAGGGGCCGATCCGCGACGGGTCGTCCGGATACAGGGGTGCGAGGTCCGGTGGTACCAGTACGGAGATCTCTCGGGGAGAACGAGGGCTCATCAGTGTCCTGTCGGTGCTTCCGTTGGCAGGCGGGCTGCGTGGTGTCCGGACATCGTAGTGAAGATCCCGCTCTGGAGTGATTCTCGCGGAAGACCGTGACCCCGTCGATCCCCGCGGCCTCCAACGGCCGGGAGGGAAGACGGGGTCGAGGGCTCTCTCGTCCCCACGGGTTCCCGGCACACCGTGGCGAGCCCGAGCGGACGTCGGGTGGACACGATAGGGTCGGCCGAAACCGGCTCGTCCCCGGCCCCTACCGGGCCCCGCGACGTTTCCGGACCGGGAGATCCGACCCGGCGCGATCGTCGGCTCCCCCTCACCCCCGTGTGCCCCGTACTCGCCCCCAAGGCGCGTTCGCACACCCTCGAAGCAACCCTGCTATCTGCCTACGGAGCCTCAATGCTGACCGGAGGAGAGGTCGCCGCACTCGTCGCCGCGGTGGTCTGGGCGGTGCTGGCCACGTTCATGTGCGTGGCGCTCGTCAAACTGATCAAGCTCATCAACGAGACCACCAAGGTCGTCTCCGAGCTGGGCGAACGTACCCCGCCGCTACTGGACGACGTGGCCTCCACCATGGAGCGCACCCACACCTCGCTGGAGCGTGTGGAGGAGATCACCGCCAACGTGCAGGCCTCCTCGGAGGACGTCTCCACGATGACCGCGCTGACCCGTTCGGTGTTCACCGGGCCGTTGGTGAAGGTCGCGTCGTTCTCCTACGCCATCCGCCAGGTCCTGGGGCGCCGCAAGGCCCTGGCCGTGATGCGGGGACGCCGCCGGAAGGAGAGCCGGTGATCGGCCGACTGTTCTACGTCGCCGCGGGGGCGGTGGTGGGCGGCTACGTGGTCCACCGCGTCAACCGGGCTCGCAACGCACTGACCCCAGGCGGCATCGCCGATCGGGTGGAGAACCGTGTCGGCGAGTACAAGGGCGCCCTGCGCGAACTCAACGCCGACCTTGCCGAGGCCGTCCGGGAGGAGGAGGCCGAACTGTTGCGGCACTACTCCCCGAAGGCGGGCCGGCGTTCGGTGCGCGGGAACGAGGAGACCGACTCCGTCGAACGGTGACTGTTGGTCACCGGAATCTGCGGAAATTATTGCAAGATGCCCGGAATTGTCATCTGGTCGGTCTCACACTGGGTAAGTGTGCCTCTATAGGGTTCTGGGAGTAGTCGCAGAGCAGACGGAGGCCCACATGTATCCGCCGCAACAACCCGACGACCCCTACGCCGCCGGAGCGTACGCCTACCAGCCCGGCCCGCCGGCCCCCACGGGGATGCCCGGGACCGCCATCACCGTGCGGGTCCTGATGTTCATCGGTGGTGTGTGCGGGCTGCTCTTCGGCGCGCTCTTCTGGCTCGCCGCGGCGATGGCCTCCGGCGAGGGACAGTTCAGCCGGGACTTCCTCGACGGGATGCGCGACGCCGGGTTGCCGCTCTCCGGCGGTGAGGCGGGGGTGTTCTTCGGTGTCATGGGCGCGATCCCGTTCCTCTACGGGGTGGTGTCCATCGTCCTGGCCTCCATCATGGGCCGCCGCAGCGCCGGCGTGATGTGGTCGATCGTGGTCTTCCAGGGCCTGTCCGCGCTGCTTCTGGTCCTGGCCGTGATCACCGGCGGCTTCGCCTCGATCATCCCGCTGTTCTTCACCATCGGCATGATCGTTCTGATGGTCGTGCCCAACACGCGCGCCTTCTACGAGAGCAAGCCGGCCGCCCCCGGCCACCCGGGCCACCCGGGCGCCTACTGAGCCGAGGGGAGTTCGTGCGGGGTCGACCCACGGGTCGACCCCGCACCCTCCTGTACAAAGGAGAACGGTGAATCCCCCACCCCCCGAGATGCCGGACAGCGCGAACACCGTGCGGGCGCTGATGTTCGTCGGAGGCACGGTCGGCCTGCTCCTCGGCCTGCTCTTGTGGTGCTTCGCGCTGATGCCACTCCTCAGTGAAGAGCTCGCCCGGTCCATTTTGGAGGGGGAGGACAAGACCCTCATGAGCACCTCCGATGCGGTGGCGCGGTTCGGGCTCTTCGGCGCGATCCCCTTCGCCTACGGGGTCCTCTCCCTCCTGTTCGCCTCCCGCATGCGAGATCGTGACACCGCCACCCTGTGGACGGTCGTGGGATTCCAGGCGACGGCCGCACTCGTCCTGATCGTGTCCATCGGCACCGGTGAGGTTCTCCCGGTCGTTCCGCTGCTCTTCACGATCGGCATGATCGGCCTGATGTTCACGTCGCGGTCTCGCGCCTACTACGGCCTTTGATCGGCACCGATGACCATCCCTTGGGGCCCGCTTCGGCGGGCCCCAAGGGCGTTCCACGGTCCGGCGGCGGTGTTCGACGGCGATAGCCTGGTGGAACGACCGGACCGTCGATGTCGTCCCGGACGACGGGACCTTCGACGGCGGTGACAAACCATGCGCGCCGGCGCGGGGTTCCCCTCTACGATGGGCCCCTATCGACCATGCGTGACCACGGTCCCACCCAGGGACAACCCCGCCGCCGTCCGCAGCGGCGGAGCCGAAAACAGGAGGGCATCACAATGGAGACGGCAGAGATCGCGCGCCGCTTCCTCGGTTTCTTCGAGAAGAACGGACACACCGTGGTGCCCTCGGCAAGCCTGATCGCCGAGGACCCCACTCTGCTGCTGGTGCCCGCAGGCATGGTCCCCTTCAAGCCCTACTTCCTGGGTCAACGCACGGCCCCGTGGGACACCGCGACCAGCGTCCAAAAGTGCATCCGCACCATCGACATCGAAGAGGTCGGCAAGACCTCCCGGCACGCCACCTTCTTCCAGATGCTGGGCAACTTCTCCTTCGGTGACTACTTCAAGGAGAAGGCGATCCCGCTGGCGTGGGAGCTCCTCACCACCCCCGTCGACCGGGGCGGTTTCGGCATCGACCCGGAGAAGCTGTGGGTCACCGTCTACCTCGACGACGACGAGGCCGCGGAGATCTGGCGGGACAAGGTGGGGGTGCGCCCCGAGCGCATCCAGCGCCTGGGCATGGACGAGAACTACTGGGACATGGGCGTGCCCGGTCCCTGTGGCCCCTGCTCCGAGATCTTCTACGACCGCGGCCCCGAGTACGGCGTCGAGGGCGGTCCGGCGGTGGACGACAACCGCTACATCGAGATCTGGAACCTCGTCTTCATGCAGTACGAGCGAGGTGAGGGCAGCGGCAAGGACTACCCGATCCTCGGCGATCTGCCCAAGAAGAACATCGACACCGGCATGGGCCTGGAGCGTCTGGCGGCGGTCCTGCAGGGCGTCGACAACATCTACGAGACCGACATCATGGGTCGGGTGTTGAACCGCGCCGCGGAGCTCACCGGAACCACCTACGGCGCCGACGGTGACACCGACGTGATGCTGCGTGTGGTCGCCGACCACGTGCGCAGCGCCGTCATGCTCGTGAGCGATGGCGTAAAGCCCGGCAACGAGAAGGCCGGCTACGTGCTGCGCCGTATCCTGCGCCGCTCGATCCGCAACCTGCGTCTGCTCTCGGGCACCGATTCCTTCTTCCTGCACGAGCTGACCGCGGTCGGCATCGACGCGATGAAGGACATCTACCCGGACCTGCTCGACAAGGCCGACGTGGTCCACAGCGTGATCGACAACGAGGAGAAGAACTTCGCGGAAACCCTGCGCGCGGGCACCACGCTGTTCGGCCGGGCCGCCGAGCGCACCCGCACCGCCGGCGGAACCGTCCTCTCCGGCTCCGACGCGTTCCAGCTCCACGACACCTACGGCTTCCCCATCGACCTCACCCTGGAGATGGCCTCCGAGCAGGGTCTGAGCGTGGACGAGGGCGCCTTCCGCGAGCTCATGCAGCGCCAGAAGGACACCGCCAAGGCCGACGCCAAGTCCAAGAAGCTCGGCAACGCCGACATCTCCCTCTACGGGCGGATCCACGAGGAGGCGGGTGACACCGACTTCCTGGGCTACGGAGACTCCGACAGCGAGTCCCACGTCAAGGGCATCGTCGTGGACGGTGAGGGCGCGCCGGCCGCGAAGGCGGGCGACCAGGTCGAGATCGTCCTGGACCGCACCCCGTTCTACGCCGAGAGCGGTGGTCAGCTCGCCGACAAGGGCACCCTGACCGTGGACGGACGCGGCGTCGTCGACATCGAGGACGTGCAAAAGCCCCTGCCCGGCCTGTTCGTGCACCGCGGCACCGTGCGCTCGGGCGAGGTCGTCCTGGACGACACCGTGCACGCGTCCATCGACACCGGCCGCAGGCACGCCATCGAGCGCTCCCACTCGGCCACCCACCTCATCCACTCGGCGCTGCGCAACGCGCTCGGTCCCACCGCGGGCCAGGCGGGTTCGGAGAACAGCCCGGGTCGGCTGCGCTTCGACTTCACCGCGGACAGCGCGCTGGGCGGCGGCCGTCTGGCCGAGGTCGAGGAGGAGGTCAACACCGTTCTGGCCGGGGACATCTCGATCCAGACCGAGGAGAAGAGCCTGGACGAGGCGCTGAAGATGGGCGCCCTGGCCATGTTCGGCGAGAAGTACGGCGACCGGGTCCGCGTCGTGGAGATGAGCGACTACTCCGTCGAGCTGTGCGGTGGCACCCACGTGGGCTCCACCGCCAAGCTCGGCATCGTCAAGCTGTTGGGGGAGTCCTCCATCGGTTCGGGCGTGCGACGTGTCGAGGCGGCCGTGGGTGTGGACGCCTTCAAGCGCCTGTCCAAGGAGTCGGCACTGGTCGGTCGGCTCTCCGAACAGCTCAAGGCCCCGCGGGAGGAGCTGCCCGAGCGGATCGACTCCATGGTCTCCCGGCTGCGCGTCGCGGAGAAGGAGATCGAGAAGCTGCGCGCGGCCCAGGTACTGCAGGCCGCCGGCGAGATCGCCAAGGGCGCGCGCCGGCACGGTTCGGCGCTGGTCGTGGCCACCGAGGCGCCCGAGGGCGCGAGCGGCGATGACCTGCGCAAGCTGGTGTTGGACGTGCGTGGCCGCCTTGGTGAGGACGAGCCCGTCGTCGTCGCGATGACCGCGGTGCCCAAGGACCGCCCGGTCGTGGTGATCGCCACGAACAAGGCCGCCCAGAAGGCCGGGATCAAGGCCGGTGACCTGGTGGGCGTCGCGGCCCGCGCCCTCGGCGGCGGTGGCGGTGGCAAGCCCGACATCGCCCAGGGGGGTGGCAGCGACGCGGGCAAGGTGGATGAGGCCCTGCGCGCCGTCGAGGCGCGCGTGGCCGGCGCCTGAGACATCGGAGACGCCCCGCGTGGATCCGGGAGGAGACCGCGCGGGGCGTTCGCCACTCCGAACGCGCACGCTCCGTGGAGGACACCCGAACCACCCGTAGTGTGACTCTCCGTGATCATGTGGTTGTTCTCATGTGCCGAATCCGTGACCGTACCGAACCCGACCGGACCTGCCGGTCCGACTCGATGTGGAGTCCGGGTGATCTACACTCGGACGGTACGTGTTCGCCCTGGACACCCGCCGCAGCCCGACACGAGGCCCTCCACCCGGTCGGAGAACCCCGAGCCGACGGTTGCCGAGGCCGAGGCTGCGCACCGTCATCGAATCGGGCATACTGTGGCGCGCCACAGCCGAACCCCATGGCTGTTTGCGCGGCCTTCCCGCGATCCCGCTGATGAACAGGACCACCGTGTTGAGGATCTCCCAACAGCGGTGCTGTGCCGTCGACCGCACAGCCCCTCCGCACAACGCCCCCGTACCGGAAGAGGCGTCCTCGTGAGGAATGGAGTTCGACTGGCGGTCGATCCCGGTGACGCCCGTATCGGCGTCGCGGCCAGCGACCCGAGCGGAATGCTCGCCAGCCCCGTCGAAACGATCCCCCGCGGAAAGGGGGACACCCAGCGCATCGCCCTTCTCGTGCTGGAGAAGGAGGCCCGCGAGGTCATCGTGGGTTACCCTGCATCACTATCCGGCAAGGAGGGACCGGCGGCCCGGTCCGCTCGCGAGTTCGCGAACTCCTTGGTCCGGCTCCTCGACCCCGTCCCCGTCAGGCTCGTGGACGAACGACTCACCACGGTGACCGCCCAGGGCCAACTGCTCGCCGGTGCCTCCTTCGGCAAGAAGGGCGCCAAGGGCGGCCGTGCCCGCCGTTCCGTGATCGACCAGGCGGCGGCCACGGTCCTCTTGCAGAGCGCTTTGGACCAGGAACGGTCGACAGGCCATCCCCCGGGCGAGATCGTCCGTGCCAGCCAGGGAGATTCATGACCGACAGGGATGACTACCCCGATAGTCCCTACCGTGGCCGTGCCGACCGTCAAGGCGGCTACGACTACGACCCGCTGAGCGACCCCCTGCCCGCGCAACCTCCGTCGCGCGGGCGCCGGGCACGCCCCGAACCCGAACAGAACGCCTGGAACGAGGCGCCGCACACCGGTGAGTTCCGGCACACCGGGCCCCCGGCCCCCGGTGAACGACCCCCGCGCCGTTTCGGCGCCGCCGACGCACTGCGCGGCGGCCGAGCGGCCCGCGGCGGACAACGGTCCCAACCCGGGAGCGCCGGCACGGGAAGCCACCAAAGGCCCGGAGCCGACCCCACCCAGGAGGCACTCGCCGCCCTGGCCGGGCTGGGCGGAACCCCCGAGACGCCCGGACGCCCCCGCCCCGAGGAACCCCCGGCGGAGCAGCCGCCCCGAAGGGCCCGTCGCGCGCGCCAGGAGGAGACCCCCGAGGCCCGCTCGCCCCTGTGGGGCGACGACGAGGACGAACCCACCCCCGCCTTCTTCGCCGACGAACCCGATGAGCAGCCCAAGGGCCGTCGCGCGCGCCGTCGTCGGGCCAAGGACGACGAGGGCCCCCGCGAGACCGGCGCGTTCGAGGCCGTTCCCGAGGAGCCGACCGGACGTCGTGGTCGGCGCCGCGCCCGTCGCGCCGCCGAGGAGGAACCCACCGACACCGGGTCCCTCGCGGCCCCCGGCGGAGCCCGCGACGACACCGGTCCCTTCGAGAGCGGACCGGACAGCGGCGCCTTCGTCGAACCGGGCCCCCGCCGCGGTCGCCGTAGGCGCGCGGCGGAACCGGGTAGCGGCGCCTTCCCCCTCCCCGACCTTCCCGAAGATCCCCGCGACCAGGAGGAGCCCCGCACCCCCACCGGTGCCCTCCCCCTGCCCGACGAGGAGGAGGAACCCCGGCCCCGTCGTGGCCGACGCCGAGGTCGCCGAAACGAACCCGAGCCCGAACCGGAGCCGATCGAGCCGGAGCCCGAGGCGGAATCGGAGGAGGACGACTACGAGGAGGACAGCCTTGAGGACATCGCCGCCTCCTACGGCAACAGTCGGGCCAACCGCAAGCGCCTCAAGGCCGCGAAGAAGGCCCAGGCCAAGCGGCACGGATCGGGCAAGGGCGGTGGCCGCGCGTCGCGCCGCAGGCGCAAGGGCCCCACGATCCTGCTCGCCCTCGTCCTGATGCTGGTCATCGCCGGTGGCGGTTTCGTGGTCATGCGGACCTACGTGTTCCCGGATGACTTCGATGGGACCGGTTCCGGCGAGGTCGTCATCACCGTCGAGAACGGTCAGAGCGGCGGATCCGTCGCCGACGCCCTGGTCGACCAGGGCGTCGTGGCCAGTAGCCGAGCCTTCACCAACGCGCTCGGCGAGTCCGGTGGGGAGCTCACCCCCGGCACCTACTCCCTGGCCGAGGGCATGAGCGGGGAGGCCGCCGTGGCCGCCCTGTTCGACCCCGACAACCGCGTCGGCGGTCGGGTCACCATCCGTGAGGGGCTGCGCGCCGACCAGATACTGGACGAGCTGGCCGAGAGCACGGGTGTGAGCCGGGAGGAGCTGGAGGAGGCCTACACCCAGACCGATGACCTCGGTCTGCCGGACTACGCCGTCGAGGGGCCCGAGGGTTACCTGTTCCCGTCCACCTACCGGTTCGAGCCCGAGACCGACGCCGCGTCCATGCTGCGCACCATGGTCACCCAGCACCGCCAGGTGGCCGAGGAGATCGACCTGGAGGGAGAGGCCGAGGCGATCGACTACGACGCCAACGAGGTGATGGCGATCGCCTCCATCGTCCAGGCGGAGAGCGGTAGCGCCGAGGACATGCCCAAGATCTCCCGAGTGGTCCACAACCGCCTCGACATCGACATGCCGTTGCAAATGGACAGCACCTGCTTCTACGCGATCGGCGAGTACGGCATCGCGCTGAACAACGAACAGCTGGCCGCCTGTGAGGCCGACGACAGCGGATTCGACACCTACCACAAGACCGGGCTGGTCCCGGGCCCGTTCGTGGCCCCGGGTGAGGACGCCCTCAGGGCGGCCCTGGAACCGGAGGAGGGGGAGTGGCTGTACTTCGTGGCCACCGACCCCGAGAACGGTGTCACCGAGTTCGCCGAGACCCACGAGGAGTTCCAGGTCCTCAAGGAACGCTTCGAGGAGACCTGGGGCGGTGGCGGGAGCTGATGCGCGCTGCGGTCCTGGGGTCGCCGGTCGCACATTCCCTGTCCCCGATCCTGCACACCGCCGCCTACGCGGAGATGGGCCTGGTCGAGTGGTCCTACGGTCGGTTCGAGTGCGACGAGAAGGGGCTCGCCCCCTTCCTCTCCGGGCTGGACGACGACTGGGCCGGTCTGTCCCTGACCATGCCGCTCAAGCGTCGGGCCATGGAACTGGCCGCACGGGTCAGTGACCTGTCCATCCAGGTGGGCGGGGCCAACACGATGCTTCGGGACGGCAACGGGTGGTCGGCGCACAACACCGACGTCGAGGGCATCGCGGTCGCGCTGGGCGAGGCGGGCGTCATCGCCCCGCGCGACACGGTCGTCCTGGGGGCGGGGGCCACCGCGGCCTCCGCCCTGGCGGCCCTGCGTGAGCTGGGGGAGATCGGCGCCGTCACGGTGCTGGCCCGCAGCACCGCCCGTACCGGAGAGGTGGTGGCGGCGGCCGAACGACTCGGTGTTCCGATCGAGGTGGCCCCGCTGGCCGAGGTGGAACGTCACCTGGACGCCGACCTGGTGATGTCCACCCTGCCCTCCGGTGCGACCGACGCCCACGCCGGGGCCTTGTCCGAGAGCCGTGCCGACCTGTTCGACGTCGTCTACGCGCCCTGGCCCACCAAGGCGGCCGAGGCCGTGGCCGGTCGGGGCGGACGTGTGGTCGGCGGGTTCCCGATGCTGCTGCATCAGGCCGTGGCCCAGGTCCGCCTGATGACGGGGGCCACGGACGTTCCGGTCGCCGCCATGCGTGCCGCCGGCGAGACCGAACTGAAGCGTCGGGCCGTGCTTCCCTAGGCGGTCCGAGCGTCTCGGAGTGCTGATACAATCGAGTTAAATCGACTTCGTTCCATCGTGCTCAGGCACGATGGAACCGCAAGCGGAGATGATCCTCCCACCTGCCGAGCCTCGCTCGTGTGGGTCTTCGGTCGGATGGCGAGTGCTCGACTCCCACCCCTGGGCTGTCGTTTCGGCCTCGGTGCGTCGCGCCTTCGTCTTCTTCGTCCGATCGGATCGCCCCGCTTGCACACGCTGGCGGGGTTTTTGCTTTGCACGGACCCCGGAGCGGGCGGGTGGCCTGAAAGCGCGGGCGACCCGGTCGAACAGGTCGACCACCCGGTGGTGGCCGACCGGTCCCAGGTAATCCGAGAAAGCTAGGGAGGGGTCTCATCAGCGCCGAGCCCCGCATCAATGACCGTATCCGGGTGCCCGAGGTCCGACTTGTCGGGCCCAACGGCGAGCAGGTCGGAATCGTCTCCGTGCCGGACGCCCTGCGTCTGGCCCAGGAGTCCGACCTCGACCTCGTCGAGGTCGCGCCGACCGCGCGCCCGCCGGTCGCCAAGCTGATGGACTACGGCAAGTTCAAGTACGAGTCCGCGGTCAAGGCCCGTGAGTCGCGCAAGAACCAGTCGAACACGATCATCAAGGAGATCAAGCTCCGCCCGAAGATCGACCCGCACGACTATGAGACCAAGAAGGGTCACGTCGTCCGGTTCCTCAAGGGTGGGGACAAGGTCAAGGTGACGATCATGTTCCGTGGTCGCGAGCAGTCCCGCCCCGAACTCGGGCGCAGGCTGTTGGCGCGTCTGGCCGAGGACGTCCAGGATCTCGGCATGGTCGAGTCCCAGCCCAAGCAGGACGGCCGCAACATGGTCATGGTGATCGGTCCGCACAAGCGGCGTTCCGACCACAAGGCCGAGGCCCGTGCGGCGGCCGGGGACAAGCCCCGCCGTGAGAGCAGCGACCAGGCCTAGGTAGTCCCCCACCGTCCGGCCGCCTTCGAGACGGCCGGACGGTGGGGTGGGCTGTGCGCGAACAGCCCACGATGCACAGGCGTGCGAGACCCGCCTAGCGCGGAACAATCGCGACATTCGTCCCCAGGGCGGATGCCGCGCCGACGGAGTAGGAGACGACGGCGACATGCCGAAGAACAAGTCCCACAGTGGAGCCAAGGACCGTTTCAAGGTCACCGGTTCCGGCAAGATCATGCGCCGCCGTGCCAACAAGAACCACATCCTTGAGCACAAGACCTCCAAGCGCAAGCGCAAGCTGAGCAACGAGGCCGAGCTCTCCCCGGCCGACACCAAGAGCATCAAGAAGCTCCTGGGCCGCTAGGCAACGGCAGTAACCTCAGCCCTTCTCGAAAGTGCCCCGCGTCCGACCCGGTCGGTTCGCTCTGAGCGCTCGAAGGGCGACCACCTGAAGCGAACACGGCCGCCGGGCCAGTCCTGGCCGGACCGGTCGGCGCGCCGTGCGCGTCGAAAGAACCTATGAGGGAGTCACTGTGGCACGCGTGAAGCGGGCTCTCAACGCCAAGAAGAAGCGCAAGGTCGTTCTCGACCGGGCCAGTGGTTACCGCGGGCAGCGCTCGCGCCTTTACCGCAAGGCCAAGGAGCAGATGCTCCACTCGATGACCTACTCCTACCGGGACCGCAAGGACCGCAAGGGGCAGTTCCGTCGTCTGTGGATTCAGCGCATCAACGCGGCCTCCCGCGCTCACGGCCTGACCTACAACCGTCTCATCCAGGGTCTGAAGCTGGCCGAGATCGAGGTCGACCGTCGCATCCTGGCCGACCTGGCCGTCAACGACGCCGCCGCCTTCGCCGTCCTGGTGGAGAAGGCCAAGCAGGCCCTGCCGGCCTCCGTCGCGGCCTAGTCACGGCGAGACGAGACGGGTAGCTATGGCGAGCCACGAGTTCACGAGCGTCCGGTCACCCAGGATCAAGGGGGTTCGGCGGCTCGCCAAACGCACCTTCCGCCAGCGTGAGAGGCGCTTCCTCGCGGAGGGCCCTCAGGCTGTGCGGGAGGCGCTCGCCGCGGCGAGCGGCGACGGGCACGGCGTGCTGGAGGTCTACGCCACGGCGGAGGCCATGCAACGTCACATCGACCTGATGGACGCCGCCCACACGGCCGGCGTCCCCACCCATCAGGTCAGTCTGGACGTGATGTCCGAACTGGCGCAGACCATCACCCCGCAAGGGGTCATCGCGGTCTGCGAGTTCGTCGACGTCCCCTTGGAGCAGGTCACCGACGTGCGGCTGGCCGTCATCCTCTCCCACGTGCGCGACCCCGGCAACGCCGGAACGGTACTGCGCACCGCCGACGCCGCGGGGGCGGACGTCGTCGTCTTCACGGACGCGTCCGTGGATCCCTACAACGGCAAGTGCGTGCGCGCCTCCGCCGGAAGCCTGTTCCACCTGCCCGTGGTCGTGGGCGTGCCGGTCGCCCGGGCGATCGACTTCCTGAACGAGGCGGGCGCCAAGGTGTGGGCCGCCGACGGCGGGGGCGACAAGGACCTGCACCAGGTCGCCGACGACGGTGACCTCGATGGTCCGGTCGGCTGGGTCTTCGGCAACGAGGCCTGGGGACTGCCGGAGGAGACCGTCCGTCTGACCGACGGCGCGGTCAGCGTTCCGATCTACGGCGGGGCCGAAAGCCTGAATCTGGCCACGGCGGCAGCGGTGTGTCTGTACACGACCGCGCGCCAACAGCGGCGCTCCTGAAGCATCCCGGCCACGGGCGAACGACTCCACGGGTGACTACTCCCCGTGTTCAAAGAGTCCTCCTGGGGCGCTCGGAGTTCCCTCGGTGTACACACTCGGTAACAGGTCGTGGCAACCTCGCCGAATGCACGTGCACGAGCCTTGAGTGTCGATAGGGTCGGACCGGCACCACGGTGGCCATGCGGATTCCGCGTGGCCACCCTCACACGACCCGTGTCACGGGTAGAAGGGTGCGCCCGCCCGGCCCACACGGCAGGCTCGGCCACACGGTGTGAGCGTTCGGACGAGGACCGCGTCCGAGGGAGGTGCCCGTCCGCGACCGGTGGACGGGCATCGGTGCCCGTACGCTCGGACTCCCATCCGGGTACGCCTGGACGAGTGAGGCGTACCAGGTGGGAGAGCAGGGTAGACCTGCGGTGGTGTCCAGGGAGAGTCCGCTGAGGACGGACACCACCGAACACAGATCCGCGGCCCAGGACGCCTGAGCCGCGGACCTTCGGAGGGGAGCTGGGGCAGGCGTGGGCAGCGGCCGGCAGGTGGATCGACCGGCGGAGGACTCCGACGGCGCGGCGGCGCAGCCGACGGACGAACCCGTCACCTCCGACCTCGACATCGTCGCCACCGGCGGCATCCCGTTGCACGCGGACGACCTGCCCGACGGCATCGTCGTCGCCGACGCCCGGGGTCGTGTCGTCCTGTTCAACACCCAGGCCGCCCAACTCGTCGGCGTTCCCATCACCTCCGCGCTCGGCCGCGACTTCCGCACCGCCGTGCCCCTACGAGGCCTGGACGGACACGACTGGTGGGAGGCCAGCGACCCCTACGGTGGGGACCGCGACCGCACCCGCCAGATCGAACGGGTCCTTTGCCTGCCCGACGAACGCGAGGTCCTCGTCGCGGCCCGCTACGTGCGGGCCCGCCCCGGAGGTGACCTCGTCCGTCTCGTGGTCAGCCTCAGGGACGCCTCCGCGCGGGCCGAGCGCTCCCGTGCCGACCTGGTCTCCGAGGTCGCCCACGAACTCAGGTCGCCCCTCACCAGCGTCAAGGGCTTCACCTCCACGCTCCTGACCAAGTGGGAACGGCTCACCGACAAACAGAAGCTGTTCATGCTGGAGACCGTGAACGCCGACGCCGACCGCGTCACCCGCCTCATCCACGACCTCCTTGACGTCTCCCGTATCGAGTCGGGACGCCTGGAGGTGCGCCGGCAGGTCGTCGACCTGCCCGAGGCCGTCCGTCGAGTGGTCTCCGGACGGGTCGCCTCCGGTGAGTCGGAGGAGCGTTTCCGGGTCGAAACGCACGGGGACCTGCCCCAGATGTGGCTGGACCCCGACAAACTCGAACAGATCCTCGCCAACCTCGTGGAAAACGGGGTGCGGCACGGCGCTGGTACTGTCAGTATCGTGATCGAGCCGTGTGAAGGAGGAGCAGCGGTGTCGGTGCGCGACGAAGGCCAGGGCATAGCGCCCGAGACCATTCCGCGCGTCTTCCGCCAGTTCTGGCGCAGCAAGCGCCGTGGTGGCACAGGACTCGGACTGTTCATCGTCAAGGGTCTCGTCGAGGCCCACGGCGGCACGATCACCGTCGGCCGCGCCCCCAACGGTGGCGCAGAGTTCCGATTTACCATGCCCGCCGGGACACCCGAGTTCGTCTGATCCCTCAGACTCTTCGGCCCCGGTGGGCGCACGCGGTCCCGTCCCGTCATCCCTTCGTGGATTCCGTCCGGCGCGGCCCGTCAACCCTGGGCTTGCTGTGACACCTGGGTCGACTTCGCACCCGGCCCGCGGTAACCCCGTGCTTCTTCCTGTCGGCTTGGTCCGCCCCCGCGCGGACCCGTGACCACCGCCCGCCTCCGCCTCGCGCGGACGCGGTGACGGCGAGGCAACCACATGTCTGCACCGAACAATTCCTTCGACCCGGTCGAGGTGACCCCCCTGCACCCCGACGAGGTCGCCCGCATGCGCGAGGAGGCGCTGGCCGCCATCGAGGCCGCCGCCGACCTCGCCGAACTCAAGGAGGTCCGGCTCGCCCACGCCGGCGACCGTTCCCCACTGGCCCTGGCCAACCGTGAGATCGGTGCCCTGCCGCCGGCCGCCAAGGCCGAGGCCGGCAAACGCGTGGGCGGCGCCCGCCGCGACGTCGGACAGGCCGTCAAGGCCCGTCAGGCCGTCCTGGAGGCCGAGCGCGACGAACGCGTCCTCGTGGAGGAACGCGTCGACGTCACCCTGCCCTGGGACCGTGCCCCCCGCGGCGCCCGGCACCCGCTGACCACGGTCGCCGAACGCATGGCCGACGTGTTCGTCGGCATGGGCTTCGAGATCGCCGAGGGCCCCGAGATCGAGGCCGAGTGGTTCAACTTCGACGCCCTCAACTTCCAGCCCGACCACCCCGCGCGCACCATGCAGGACACCTTCTTCGTGGAGGGTCCCGACGGCGGGGAGTCCGGCATGGTCCTGCGCACCCACACCTCCCCGGTGCAGGTGCGCTCCCTGCTCACCCGTGAGCTTCCGGTCTACGTCGTCGCGCCGGGCAAGACCTTCCGCACCGACGAGCTCGACGCCACCCACACCCCGGTCTTCCACCAACTCGAAGGCCTGGTGGTCGACAAGGGCATCACGATGGCGCACCTGCGCGGCGCCATCGACACCTTCGTCGAGTCCTTCTTCGGTGAGGCGTTGCGGACCCGCTTCCGTGCCTCCTACTTCCCCTTCACCGAGCCCTCCGCCGAGGTCGACATGGAGTGCTTCGTGTGCCGGGGCGCGTCGGTGGGAGACCCCGACGCACCGTGCCGCACCTGCTCCAGCGAGGGCTGGATCGAGATCGGCGGCTGCGGCGTGGTCAACCCGCGCGTGCTGACCGCCGCCGGGGTGGATCCCGAGGTCTACAGCGGATGGGCCTTCGGCCTGGGAGTGGAACGAACACTGATGTTCGCGCACGGTGTGCGCGATATGCGCGACATGGTCGAGGGTGACATGCGTTTCACCTCGGCGTTCGGGAGTGAGATCTGATGCGTGTTCCCCTGACCTGGCTGCGCGAGTACGTCGAGCTTCCCGCCGACGTCACCGCCCGCGAGCTGGCCTCCCGCCTGACCCTCGCGGGTCTGGAGGTCGAGACCGTCGACGAGCTCGGCACCGACCTGACCGGCCCCATCGTCTTCGGTCGCGTGCTGGAGATCGAGGAGCTCACCGGCTTCAAGAAGCCCATCCGCCACTGCAAGGTGGACGTCGGCGAGGCCAACGGCACCGGTGAGCCCCAGGAGATCGTCTGCGGTGCCCGCAACTTCTCCGAGGGCGACCTGGTCGTCGTCTCCCTGCCCGGCTCCGAACTGCCCGGCGGGTTCAAGATCGGTGCCCGCAAGACCTACGGCAAGATGTCCGCCGGCATGATCTGCTCGGCCACCGAACTCGGCCTGTGGGAGGACCACACCGGCATCGTCGTGCTGCCCGAGGGATTCGGTGCGGTGGGCGACGACGCCATCGCCGTCCTCGGCCTGCGCGAGGACGTCCTCGACATCGCCGTCACCCCGGACCGCGGCTACGCCCTGTCGATGCGCGGCGTGGCCCGTGACGTGGCGGCCCTGTACGGGGTCGACTTCCACGACCCCGCCGAGATGAGCGTCGACGAGCCCACCGGCGAGGGCCACCCCGGTGCCATCGCCGACCCGGCCCTGGCCGACCGCCTCGTGCTGCGCGGTGCCACCGGCTTCGATCCCGAGGCGCCCACCCCGCTGTGGATGAAGCGCCGCCTGCACCAGAGCGGGATGCGCCCCGTCTCCCTGGCCGTGGACGTCACCAACTACGTGATGCTCGAACTCGGTCAGCCGCTGCACGCCTGGGACCGTGACCGGCTCGACGGCACCGTCACCGTGCGCGCCGCGGAGGCGGGCGAGAAGCTGGAGACCCTGGACCACGTCCAGCGTTCCCTGGACGTCGACGACATCGTCATCGCCGACGAGTCCGCCGCCCAGGCGGTGGCCGGCGTCATGGGCGGGGTGGACACCGAGATCGGCTCGACCTCCAGCTCGGTGCTGGTGGAGTCCGCGCACTTCGAACCGCGCCACATCGCCCGTGCCTCGCGTCGACACCAGCTCTCCTCGGAGGCCTCACGTCGCTTCGAGCGTGGCATCGACTCCCAGGTGCAGCTCGCCGCCGCCACCCGCGCGGTCCGGTTGCTGGCCGAACTGGGCGGCGCCACGGTGGAGTCGGCCTACACCCACGTCCACCACGCGTCCGAGCCCACCACCATCACGGTGAGCACCGGGCACGCCGGATCCGTGGCCGGGATCGACTACCCCGAGGGCACCACCGAGAAGTGGCTGCGCGCCATCGGGTGTTCCTTCGAGGCCGACGGCGACGTGCTCACGGTGACCCCGCCGTCCTGGCGGCCGGACCTGACCGACCCCAACGACATCGCCGAAGAGGTCATCCGCTTCGAGGGGTACGAGAACATCCCCTCGATCGGTTTCAAGGGCTCCGGTCGTGGACTCACCGAGAGCCAGCGGCTGCGTCGGGCGGTGGGCCGTACCCTGGCCGCCGTCGGATACAACGAGGTGCTGGCCTACCCGTTCGTCGGCGAGCGCGACCTCGACGGGCTCCAGTTGGCCGCCGACGACCCCCGTCGTGACAACGTGCGCCTGGCCAACCCGCTCAACGACGAGGAACCGCTGCTGCGCACCACGCTGCTGCCGGGGCTGTTCAAGGCCTTGGCGCGCAACGTGGGTCGCGGCCTGACCGACGTCGCCCTGTTCGAGATGGGCCTGGTCTACCGGCCAAGGCCCGGGGCCGGACGCGCCCCGCTGCCCCCGGTGGACCGTCGTCCGAGCGACGAGGAACTGGCCCGCATCGACGCGGCCCTTCCAGAGCAGCCGCGCCGGGTGGGCGTGGTGCTCACCGGGGCCGCGGAGCGCACCGGCTGGTGGGGTCCGGGGCGACAGGCCTCCTGGGCCGACGCGATCCAGGCCGCCCGTGACGTCGCTCGCGTGGCGGGTGTGGGGTTGGAGATCGAGGCCGACACCCGGGCGCCCTGGCACCCGGGGCGTTGCGCGGCCTTGTACGTGAGGGTGGGCGGCGAGCGGGTGCTCGTCGGACACGCCGGTGAGCTGCACCCGCGTACGGTCAAGGCGTTCTCCCTGCCCGAGCGCACCGCCGCCATGGAGCTCGACCTCGACCGGGTCGAGAGCGCCCGCGCCAAGGTCTTCGCGCCCGAGGTCCGCACCTACCCGGTGGCGACCCAGGACGTGGCCATGGTCGTGGACGAGTCCGTCCCGGTCGGCGACATCGGCTCCGCCCTGGCGGAGGGTGCCGGTGAACTCCTTGAGAGCGTGCGTCTGTTCGACGTCTACACCGGTGAGCAGGTGGAGGAGGGGCGTAAGTCCGTGGCCTTCGCGCTGCGCTTCCGCGCCGGTGACCGGACCCTGACCGCGGAGGAGGCCGGAGCGGCCCGCGACGCGGCCGTGGCCCTGGCGACCGAACGCACCGGGGCGGTCCTGCGCGGCTGACCTCGGCGACACGCCGTTCACGCGTGGGCGGGGCGGGTTCTCTCGGAAGGGAGACCCCGCCCCGCCCTTTGCGTCAGGACGGTGACACGACCTTCGACGGGGGTTCTCGGCGTCGCTCGAAACCCCCGGTAGGTTTGCGAAACGTCCGATGAGTGACCCCGGATTCCAAGATTTTTTCGGCCTGTTTTTCCTGCACAGCAAGGGTTTTGGGGATCATGGCCGGGGGTAGCCGGCATGAAGTTTGTGTTTCGGGGCATGAGCCTTCGTTTTGGCTCTTGCTGAGAAGCGGGTCGACAACTTAGCCTGCAATCACCTGACACAACCTGGGCGCCCGGGTAAGGGGTCGGATCCGTTTTCCACTGCGCGTTTTCGCGCACGTCACGGCTCGGAGGTCGCCATATGACCGAAACGGTTGTCTCGTCCGCGCTCACTCCCAAGGAACACCGGGAGCCCAGCCGTCTCTGGCATACCTTCTGCGATATGAACACCGTGGCCAAGGGCCCGGAGTTCGTGGTGGCCCGCGCCGAGGGCGTGTGGCTGTGGGACCGGTCCGGAGACCGCTACCTCGATGGCACGGCCAGCCTCTGGTACTGCAACGTCGGGCACGGTCGCACCGAGATCGCGGACGCGGTCCACCGCCAGATGAACACGCTGGACGCCTACACCGTCTACGGGGACTTCGCCAACGAACCCGCACTTGAGCTGAGCGAACGCCTGGCCGCGCACGCCCCGATCGAGGACCCGCGCACCATCCTCACCTGTGGGGGAGGGGAGTCGATCGACACCGCCGCCAAGCTCGCACGCAGCTACTGGGCGGCGCTGGGACAACCCGACCGGCAACACCTGATCAGCCGCACCGGCGGTTACCACGGCCTCAACGGCTTCGGTACCAGCATCATCGGGATGGAGCGGTTCCGCAGCGGGCACGGTCGCCTCATCGAGGACACCTCCGTGATCCCGCACGACTCCGCGGCCGCGCTGGAGGCGGAGATCCTTCGGGTGGGGGCCGACCGGGTCGCCGCCTTCTTCGCCGAACCCGTCATCGGGGCCGGCGGAGTGTTCCTGCCGACGGACGGATACTTCACCGAGGTCGCGCGGATCTGTCGCAAGTACGGTGTGTTGTTCGTGGTGGACAGCGTCATCTGTGGGTTCGCGCGCATGGGCAACTGGTTCGGGATCGAGCGCTTCGGCGTGAGCCCGGACATGATCGTCTTCGCCAAGGGTGTATCCAGCGGTTACCTGCCGCTGGGCGGGGTCATGGTCAACGGCAGGGTGGCCGACCCGTTCTGGAACCAGGAGGGCAACCCCTTCCTGCACGGCACCACCTACGCCGGCCACCCGTCCGCCTGCGCGGCGGCCCTGGCCAACCTGGACATCCTGGAGCGGGAGGACCTGTTCACGGTCTCTCGCGAGGTGGAGACGCACCTGGACTCGGCGCTGCGCGGACTGGCCGACCACCCGCTGGTGGCCGAGGTCCGCTCCGGTGTCGGGGTGATGGGCGCGGTGGAACTCACCGAGGAGGCGCTCACCGAACGGGGGATCACCACGGCGGAGGTCTTCGCGGAGGCCCGTACCCGAGGGGTGATCGTACGCCCGATCCCAAGGGCCCTGCTGGTCTCGCCACCACTGGTGATCACCTGGGAACAGATCGACCACATGGCCAACACCTTGGCGGCGTCACTGGACGCCGTGATGGCCCGACACTGAGACGGGAGCCCGGGTGGGCTCCCGTCCACAGGTCCGGCACCCACCCGTCGGCGCGAGCGCGCCGACGGGATATTTATTTTTCTAGGAAACTACTGTCCCTGACTGCTATATTCGAGTAATATTTACTCGGAAGATACTTCTCTGGGGTGTGGCCTGGTTCGTGCGCCCTGGGCTACGAACAGGGGGACATATGACCGCGCAACCGATCGACGGTGTCGAGAATACGCACGCCGAGAACCGTCCCGACGACGACGACCTGATCACCGCCTGGGGGCTGGTCTCCGAGGCGATGCACTCCATCGAGCCCAAGCTCCTGAAGGGAATAACCCCCGACGGCAAGGACATGGCCGGTCCCTGGTTCGAAGTGCTCATCCGGCTCCAGCGCACCCCCGAACACCGGTTGCCGATGAGTCGCCTGGCCCGCGAGGTCAGCCTCAGCACCGGCGGCTTCACCAAGCTCGCCGACCGGCTGGAGAAGGAGGGTTACCTGGTACGGAACAATTGTGCCGAGGACCGACGGGTCGTCTACGCGACCCTGAGCGAGAGCGGGTTGGCCTTCATCAGCGCCGCGCGCGACAAGCACGTCCAACGACTGCACGAACACGTGCTCGCCCCACTGGGGAGCGAGGGCGTTCGACAACTCGCCGCCATCGCGCGTACGCTCCGTGACAGTTCGAGCTGAGGGTCTCGGAACCCTACGTAGTCGAATCCCCGTTCAATTGGCTCGGAACCCTCTCGAATGTGCAGAAATCATCCCACGCATGGTCGTTGCCCATGTAGGTTGTCCAGAGGTCGGGGCCCAGAGCGGGGTGGGTCGGTGACACGGATGTTCCGGGGGGAATCATGAGGCTTTTCACCACTGCTGCCCAGCTGAGGCCGATTCCCCGGTCCACACGCTTCGCCAACGGCGGCGTCTCCCACTGGTTCCGTGACATCGGATTGCCCCAACGTCGTGACCCCCTCTCGGGCGACACCGACTACGACGTTTGCGTGGTCGGAGCCGGTTATACCGGCCTGTGGACCGCCTACTACCTGAAGAAGGACCAGCCCGACCTGCGCGTTTGCGTGGTCGAACGCGAGTTCGCCGGCTTCGGTGCGTCGGGCCGTAACGGAGGGTGGCTTTCGGCCGAGTTCGCCGGTTCACGGGAGAGCTACGCACAGTCACATGGCAAGTCGTCCATGGTCGCCCTCCAACGCGGCCTGATGACCACCGTCGACGAGGTGCTCTCGGTCCTGGAGGCCGAGGGCATCGACGCCGACCAGGTCAAAGGCGGTATGTACCTGGTCGCCGGCAACGAGGCCCAGCGCACCCGCCTCCAGGGTCACATCGAGTACCTCCAGGACTGGGGCTACTGGCCCGACGACTTCCACATGGTGGACCCCGACCAGACCCCCCGCATCGCCGTGCGCGACGCCGTCGCCGCCGGCTACACACCGCACGCCGCCCGCCTGCACCCGGCCAAGCTGGTCACCGGGCTGGCCCGCGTGGTGGAGGACCTGGGCGTGGACCTGTTCGAGGGCACCACGGTCGAGGAGATCCGCCCTCGCCAGGGATCCGAACGCCCCGCCGTGGTCACCGACCACGGCACCGTGCGCGCCGACCACGTCGTCCGCGCCACCGAGGGCTTCACCGGAACCCTGCGCGGTCAGAGCCGCAAGTGGCGCCCCATGCACTCGTCGATGATCGTCACCGAACCCATCCCGGACACATTGTGGAAGGGGATCGGTTGGGAGGGCGGCGAGGTCCTGGGCGACGCGGCGCACTTCTACGTCTACGCTCAGCGCACCCCCGACGGGCGCATCGCCGTCGGCGGTCGAGGCGAGTCCAAGCGGCCCGGAGCCTCCCCGGTGGACGAGGGCGCCACCCAACCGCAGGCCATCGTCGAACTCTGGCGCGCCCTGACCCGCATGTTCCCCGAGGTCTCCGACGTTCCGATCGAGCACGCCTGGTCCGGGGTGCTGGGGGTGCCCAAGGACTGGTCGCCCACCGTGCAGCTGGACGCGGAGTCCGGCCTGGCCTGGGCCGGCGGCTACGCCCACAGCGGCGTCTCGATCAGCAACCTGGCCGGGCGAACCCTGCGCGACCTCGTGCTGGGCCGCCGCACCGACCTGACCCGGCTGCCCTGGGTCGGCCACGAGGCCGGCGGTTGGGAGCCCGAGCCGCTGCGCTGGGTCGGCACCCAGGTCGTGAACGGCCTGTACCGCACCGCCGACCGCCGCGAGTTCCGTTCCAGCGGCAAGGGCAACACCTCACGCCTGGCCGGTATCGCCACCCGCATGCCCGGCCGCTGAACATCGAGCCCTGGGCGACGCGGAGTGACCGTGTCGCCCATGTCACGTGAGCGATGGTGGCCACCTTCGAACTTGGTTGCATAAACTTGCAAGGGCATGCATGATGGTCCAATCCATTTCGAAGAGGGGGTCTCACCATGGGATACACAGCGGCGATCGCCGGGGCCAGCGGCTACGCCGGAGGTGAGCTGCTGCGTCTGCTCCTGGGGCACCCCGAGATCGAGATCGGAACCGTCACCGCCGGCGGCAACGCGGGCACCCCCCTCATCCAGCACCAGCCCCACCTGTTTCCGCTCGCGGACCGGATCCTGGCCCCTACGACGATCGAGGAACTGCGCGGTCACGACGTCGTCTACCTCGCCCTGCCACACGGCCAATCCGCCGACATCGCCCGAGAACTCGGCGACGACGTCCTCGTGGTCGACTGCGGCGCCGACTTCCGCCTCGACGACGCCGCCGCCTGGGAACGCTTCTACGGCACCCCCCACGCCGGAACCTGGCCCTACGGTCTGCCCGAACTCCCCGGTCGGCGCGAACAGCTCACCGACGCCCGCCGGGTCGCCGTCCCCGGCTGCCACGTCACCGTCGCCACCCTCGGACTCTTCCCCGGTCTGGCCGAACAGCTCGTCGAACCCGACCTGACCGTGGTCGCCGTCACCGGCACCTCCGGCGCGGGAAAGGCGCCCAAGCCCAACCTGGTCGGCAGCGAGATCATGGGCGCGCTCAGCCCCTACGGGGTCGGCGGCGCCCACCGGCACAACCCCGAGATCATCCAGAACCTCACCTCCGTCACCGGAGAGCCGGTCCGCCTGTCCTTCACCCCGGTCCTGGCCCCGTTGCCCCGCGGCATCCTCGCCACCTGCACCGCGCCCCTCAAGCCCGGCGCCACCGCCGACCAGGTCCGTGCGGCCTACGAGACCGCCTACGCCGACGAACCCTTCGTCCACCTGCTGCCCGAGGGCACTTGGCCCAACACCGCCATGACCCTGGCCGCCAACACCACCCTCGTACAGGTCACCACGGACGCGGAGGCCGGCCGCCTGGTCGCCGTCGCGGCCCTGGACAACCTCACCAAGGGCACCGCCGGTGGCGCGATCCAGAGCACCAACCTCGCCCTCGGCCTCCCCGAGACCACCGGACTGCCGCTCGCCGCGGTCGCCCCCTGAGGAAAGGAGACACCCGATGAGTGTCACCGCGCCCCAGGGATTCCGCGCCGCGGGCGTCCACGCCGGCACCACCTCCGGTAACCGCCGTGACGTCGCCATCGTGGTCAACGACGGGCCCTCCCCGGCCGCCGGAGCGGTCTTCGCAGACCACCCGGACCCGGCCGCGCCGACCCTGTGGTCCCGCCAGGTCGTCGCGGGCGGACGCGTGCGCGCCGTGGTCCTCGACTCCGGCTGCGCCAACGCCGGCACCGGACCGCTCGGCTTCCAGGACGCCCACTCCCAAGCCGAACGCGCCGCCGAACTGCTCTCCGACTCCGCCGCCGAGATCGTGTTGGGCGCGGCCGGCCCCGTCGGGACCAGACCACCCCTGGACACCCTTGGGAAAGGCCTGACCAAGGCCGTCGCCGAGGCCGGACGAGGCGGGGGCCTGGCCGCCGCCGACGCCATCCGCACCAACGACACCGTCGCCAAGATCGCCTTCCGACGCGGAGGGGGGATCACCGTCGGTGGCATGGCCAAGGGCCCCGACCCCTCCCTGGGATCGGTCCTGTGCGTGCTCACCACCGACGCCGCCCTGGAACACCACCAGTGTCAGGCCATGGTCGAGGAGGCCGCAGCCGAGGCCTTCGCGCCGCTGACCGGCACCAACGACATGGTGCTGTTCATGGCCGGCGGAGCCGCCGAGGGCCCCACCGACGAGAACGTCGTCCGGGACCTCCTGGCCCGGGTATGCACCGAACTCGCCGCCCAGCTCGACGCCGATCCCCCCACAACCGAAGACAGGCAGGTCACCGCATGAACTCCCGCTCCGCACAGGACCAGGCCCGGGCCCTGGACAAGGCGGCCAACCTCATCGAGGCGCTGCCCTGGCTCTCGCGCTTCCACGGACGCACCGTCGTGGTCAAGTACGGCGGCAACGCCATGATCAGCGAGGAGTTGCGGGTCCGCTTCGCCGAATCCATCGTCTTCCTGCACTACGCCGGACTGCGTCCCGTCGTCGTCCATGGCGGCGGCCCCCAGATCAGCGCCATGCTCGAACGCTCCGGAGTGGAGTCCACCTTCACCGCCGGTCTGCGCGTCACCACCGACGAGGCCATGGACATCGTCCGCATGGTGCTCACCGGCCAGGTCAACCGTGAGATCGTCGGCTTGATCAACCAGCACGGCCCCTTCGCCGTGGGCATGTCCGGTGAGGACGCCAACCTCCTGTACGCCGAACGCAAGAACGTGGAGGTCGACGGAGAGAGGATCGACATCGGCCGCGTCGGCGAGGTCCGCGAGGTCGACCCCGGCGCGATCTCCGCGCTCATCGCGGACGGGCGCATCCCCGTCGTCTCCAGCGTCGCCCGCGCCGACGACGGCGGTGTCTACAACATCAACGCCGACACCGCCGCCTCCGCCCTCGCGGTCGCGCTCGGCGCCAGCAAACTCATCATGCTCACCGACGTCGAGGGTCTGTTCGCCGACTACCCGGCCAACACCGACCTCATCAGCCGACTGAACGTGGACGAGCTGCGTGCCGTGCTGCCCTCCCTGTCCTCCGGCATGCTCCCCAAGATGGAGGCGTGCCTGAACGCGGTCGAGGGCGGTGTCCCCCAAGCCCACATCATCGACGGCCGGGTCCCGCACTCCCTGCTCCTGGAGGTCTTCACCGACCGGGGCGTGGGCACCATGGTCGCCGACGAAGTACTCGAAGCCGAACTGCTCGGCGGCCACGGCCACTACCCGCGCCCCTGGCGCCCGACCCACACCGACGCTACGAACCCGGGAGAGACAAAGTGACCAGCAGCGAACTGAGGGAGCGCTTCGAAGCCTCGCTCATGCCCAACTACGGGGTCCCCCCGATCGCCCTCACCCTCGGGCGCGGCTGCGAGGTCTACGACGCCGACGGCCGCCAATACCTCGACCTCATCGCGGGCATCGCCGTGTCCGCCCTGGGACACGGCCACCCCGCCCTGGTCCAGGCGGTCGCCCGTCAGGCGGCCACCCTGGCCCACACCAGCAACCTGTTCGTGCACGAACGTGAGGTCCAACTCGCCGAACGCCTCATCGGCCTGGTCGGCGGGGACGCCAAGGTCTTCCTCGCCAACTCCGGCACCGAGGCCAACGAGGCCGCCCTGAAGCTGGTCAAGCGTGCGGCCGGCCCCGCTCGGCACTACTTCGTCGCCACCGACAAGGGCTTCCACGGCCGTAGCTCCGGCGCGCTCGCCCTCACCGGCAAGGACGCCATCCGTGAACCCTTCGGTCCCTTCGGCATGGACGTGCGCTTCGTCCCGCACGGTGACCTGGACGCGCTCACCGAGGCCGTGGACGAGCACTGCGTCGCCGTGTTCCTCGAACCCACCCAGGGAGAGGCCGGGGTCGTCCCCGCGCCGGAGGGCTACCTCACCGGCGTACGCGCCCTGTGCGATCGCACCGGAGCCGCCTTCGTCCTCGACGAGATCCAGAGCGGCATCGGCCGCACCGGCGCGTGGTTCGCCCACCAGGCCGAGGACGTGCGCCCCGACGTGCTCACCCTCGCCAAGGGCCTGGGCGGCGGCCTGCCCATCGGCGCCACCATCGGTTTCGGCCGCTTCGCCGACGCCTTCCACAAGGGCGACCACGGCTCCACCTTCGGCGGTAACCCGGTGGCCTGCGCCGCGGCGCTCGCGGTCATCGACACCATCGAGGAAGAGAACCTGCTGGAGCACGTTCAGGTGATGGGCGGGGTGCTCGCCGAACACATCGAAGGCATCGACCACCCCCTGCTGGCCGGCCAACGCGGCAGCGGATTGTGGCGCGCCCTCGAACTCACCGGCCCGCACGCCGCCCACGTCCAGGAACAGGCCGCGGTCCGCGGGTTCCTGATCAACGCGGTGACCCCCGACACCATCCGCATCGCCCCGCCCCTGGTCATCACCCCCGAGGAGATCGGGGTGTTCATCGAGGCCCTGCCGACCATCCTGGACGCCGCCGAGGCCGCCGCGACGAAGGAGCCGCAGTCATGACCCGTCACTTCCTGCGCGACGACGACCTCGACCCTCAGGAACAGGCGCGAGTCCTGGACCTGGCCGACGAGATGAAGAGGGACCGTTTCGGCCACCGGCCCCTGTCCGGCCCGCGCACCGTCGCCCTCATCTTCGACAAGCCCTCCACCCGGACCCGCCTGTCCTTCTCGGTGGGCGTGGCCGACCTGGGCGGCAGCCCGCTCGTCCTGGACTCCGGCAGCACCCAGATGGGCCGCGGCGAACCCCTGGAGGACACCGCCAGGGTCCTGGAACGCCAGGTCGCCGCCGTGGTCTGGCGCACCTTCGCCCAGGCCGACCTGGAGAACCTGGCCCGCCACATCAACGTGCCGGTGGTCAACTCCCTCACCGACGAGTTCCACCCCTGCCAGATCCTCGCCGACCTGCAGACCATCCGGGAGCACAAGGGCGCCCTGGCCGGCCTCACCCTCGCCTACCTGGGTGACGGCGCCAACAACATGTCCCACTCCTACCTGCTGGGCTGCGCCACCGCCGGCATGCACGTACGGATCGGAGCGCCGGACGGATTCCACCCCGACCCGGTCGTCCTCACCCGCGCCCAGGAGCTCGCCGCCACCACCGGGGGTTCGATCACCGTCACCACCGACGCCCGTGAGGCCGCCGAGAACGCGGACGTGGTCGCCACCGACACCTGGGTCTCCATGGGCCAGGAAGGGGAGAAGGAGTCCCGCGAGGCGCCCTTCCGCCCCTACATCGTCGACGAGGCGCTCATGGAGGTCACCCACCCCGAGTCGATCGTCCTGCACTGCCTGCCCGCCTACCGCGGCAAGGAGATCACCGCCGGGGTCATCGACGGCCCCCGGAGCGTGGTCTGGGACGAGGCGGAGAACCGCCGCCACGCCCAGAAGGCCCTCCTGGCCTTCCTCCTGGACGAGAACGACAAGCTGCCGACCCAGGGATGACGAACAACGACGGCGGCGCCACCGCACCCATGACCAAGGCCGCCAGACACGCGAGAATCACGGACGTCCTCACCCGCGAGGACGTCCGCTCCCAGGGCGAACTGGCCAAACGCCTCTCCGAGGGCGGCGTACAGGTCACCCAGGCCACCCTCTCCCGGGACCTGGACGAGCTCGGCGCGGTCAAACTCCGCACCGCCGACGGCAACCTGGCCTACGTCCTGCCCGGGGAGGGCGGCGAGCGCCTGCAACGCACCCGCCCCGACAGCCTCGACCTCGAACAGGTCTCCGGCGCACGCCTGAACCGACTCGCCGAGGACCTCCTCGTCTCCGCCGAGGCCTCCGCCAACATGGTCATAGTGCGCACCCCGCCCGGGGCCGCGCAGTTCCTGGCGTCGGCCATCGACCACACCGACTTCCACGCGATCCTGGGCACCATCGCCGGCGACGACACCATCCTGGTGATCTCCCGCGACCCCCAGGGCGGGGAGGACCTGGCCGCCGCACTCCTCCGACTGGCCGACCGCAGACCCTGACGGCACGCACCCGCACCGTCCACACCGACCGAAACACTCAAGGAGAACACCATGGCCGACCAGCCCGAGGCCCTGCGCCTGTGGGGCGGCCGCTTCGAGGGCGGACCGGACCAGGCCCTGGCCCGCCTGTCGCTGAGCACCCACTTCGACTGGCGGCTGGCCCGCCACGACATCGCGGGCTCGCGCGCCCACGCCCGCGCCCTGCACCGTGCCGGGCTGCTCGACGCCGACGAACTCGACCGCATGATCGAGGGACTCGACCGGCTGGAGGTCGACGTGGCCTCGGGCGAGTTCACCCCCGTCCTGGCGGACGAGGACGTGCACACCGCGCTCGAACGCGGCTTCATCGAGCGGGTCGGCGCCGAACTCGGCGGTCGGCTGCGCGCGGGACGCTCCCGCAACGACCAGATCGCCACCCTGGTCCGCATGTACCTGCGCGAGGAGGCCCGCACCATCACCGACGGGCTGCTCGACCTGGTGCGCGCCCTCGCGGACCAGGCCGGGGCCCACCCCGACGCCGCCATGCCCGGCCGCACACACCTGCAGCACGCCCAACCGATCCTGCTCGGCCACCAACTGATGGCCCACGCCTGGCCGCTGATCCGCGACGTCGAACGGATCCGGGACTGGGACCGCCGCGCCGCCGTCTCCGCCTACGGGTCCGGTGCCCTGGCCGGTTCCTCCCTCGGGCTGGACCCGGAGGAGGTCGCCACCGAACTCGGGTTCCCCGACTCGGTGGAGAACTCCATCGACGGCACCGCCTCGCGCGACGTCGTCGCCGAGTTCGCGTTCGTCACCGCGATGATCGGCGTGGACCTGTCCCGGTTGTCCGAGGAGATCATCCTCTGGGCGACCAAGGAGTTCTCCTTCGTCACGCTCGACGACGCCTTCTCCACCGGTTCGTCGATCATGCCGCAGAAGAAGAACCCCGACGTGGCCGAACTGGCCCGAGGCAAGGCCGGTCGCCTGGTCGGCGACCTCACCGGCCTGCTCACCACCCTCAAGGGTCTGCCGTTGGCCTACAACCGGGACCTGCAGGAGGACAAGGAACCCGTCTTCGACGCCGTGGACAGCCTCCACCTGCTGCTGCCCGCCATGACCGGGATGGTCGCCACCCTGACCTTCCACACCGACCGGATGGCCGAGCTCGCCCCCCAAGGCTTCTCCCTGGCCACCGACATCGCCGAATGGCTGGTCCGCGAAGGGGTGCCCTTCCGGGACGCCCACGAGATCGCCGGTGGTTGCGTGCGCGTGTGCGAGGAACGCGGCATCGACCTGCCCGACCTGACCGACGCCGACTTCGCCGCGATCTCCGGGCACCTCACCCCGGCCGTCCGCGAGGTCCTCACCGTCCCCGGCTCCCTCGCCTCCCGTTCGGGCAAGGGCGGTACCGCCCCGGTCCGGGTCGCCGAACAGTTGGAGCGGCTGCGCTCCGCCGTCGAGGAACACCGCAAGGGCTTCACCGCGTAGACGCCGTTCGGTGACCACGGTGCCCGAACACACCGAAGCGCTAGCGGAGGCGCTCAGCGGTAGCGCGTCCGCATCACCCGAGGTGACGCGGTTTCCACGACCGATGTGGAATTCCCCGTACAGCACCGAGGGCTGTGCGATAGCGTCCTGACACTGCGGGCACCACACGTGTTCCCCTCTGCACGCGCCGTCATCGCTCGCGTGGGGGCGGCCACGTCGTCAGGCGTCGTTCGGTGCCCGCGGCCATGGCCGGGGGAGGAGCGCAGTGGGACAGTCCGCAGGCCCGAGGTCCGGGATCAGAACACAGCTCAATCGCATCGTGTTGATTCCCGGCATCACCTTCCTCGTGCTGTTCGTCGTGCTCAGCTCGGCGACCCTCGCACAGGCGGTCTCCCTGCGCTCCTCGGTCACCGACGGTCGGGCCGCGGCCGAACTCACCTCCGTGCTCACCGCGCTCCAACACGAGCGACGCGTGAGCGCCGAGTACCTGGCCGCCCCCGACGCGGAGCGCCGTGGCGAGTGGGCCGCGGCGGCGGGGGAGACCGACACCGCCCTGGAAGGGGTCCGCGAGGTCTGGGACACCCTCGCGGTCGATCCCGACGACCCCGACCCGCGCGCGAGCGCCTTCCGAGAGGCCCTTTCCGCGGTCGAGGCCAGGCGCGCCGCCGACCTCGTCGAACCGGGTGAGGCCACGGAGACCATGCGGGTCTACACGGAGGCCGCGCGACTGGGAGTGCGCCTCTACGAGCACACCGTTGGAGGGTTCGACGACGGTCCCGCCGCGCTCGAAGCCGCCACCACCGGTGACCTGCTCTGGACCCAGGAGGGCTTCGCCCACGCCGACGCCGTCGTCAGCGGCGCGCTGGCCGAAGGCGAACTGGATCCGCGCCGCCGTGCCGACCTCGCCTCCCTGAACGGGGAGGTCTCCGGACGCCTGGAATCCCTGGCCACCTCCGAGGGCGAGGCCTCCGCCGACATCGCCGGGCTCCTGGACTCCGAGCACTGGGCACGGGCGAGGGAGATCACCGACGCCTTGGCCCACCACGAGGCCACGGTCGGCGTCGACCCCCTCACCGGCGAACAGACGAGTGACCGTTCCGTCCCCGGCGGGCTGGACGACTGGCGTGACGTGGCCGACCGGACCGAAGAGGCCTTGGCCGCCACGGTCGCGGACCGCACGGTCGCCGTGGTCGCGGCCACCGAGTCCTCCAGTTCCTGGATGTTCACCCTGGCCGTGGGCGGCGGCATCATCTCGCTGTTCGCCGGCACCGTCGCCTACGGTGTGGCGTCCCGCTCGGCCGGTCGGCTCACCCACCGTCTGGCCACCCTGCGGGCCCAGTCCCTGGCCATGGCCCGCACCGACCTGCCCAGGATCGTGCGCCGCCTGGAGGCGGGGGAGTCGGTGGACCTGGACACCGAGATGAAACAGCTCGACCACGGCAACGACGAGGTCGGCCAGGTCGCCGACGCGTTCAACACCGCCCAACGCACGGCCGTGGCCGCGGCCGTCAAACAGGCCGACATCCGAGCCGGGGCCAACCGGGTCTTCCTCGGCATCGCCCATCGCAACCAGTCGCTGGTCCAACGCCAACTCCAGCTCCTGGACCGGGTCGAACGCGAGGAGGAGGACCCCGACCTGCTCGAAAGCCTCTTCCAACTCGACCACCTGGCCACCCGCGGCCGCCGGCACGCCGAGAACCTCATCATCCTGGGCGGGGGACGACCGGGTCGACGCTGGCGCCACCCCGTGCCCCTGGTCGACATCCTGCGCGGCGCCATCTCCGAGACCGACGAGTACGCCCGCGTCGAACTCACCTCCGTACCCGACCTGTCCCTGGTGGGATCCGTCGTCGCCGACGTCATCCACCTGCTCGCCGAACTGGTGGAGAACGCCACCGCTTACTCTCCGCCGCACACCGACGTCACCATCGACACCGGCACCGTCCCCAAGGGCGTGGCGATCGAGATCGAGGACCGTGGCCTGGGCATGACGGAGGAAGTGCAGCGCGAGGCCCAGCGGACCCTCACCGACGGCCACGAGTTCGACATGATGACCCCCGGGACCGACGGACGCCTGGGACTGTTCGTGGTGGCCCGTCTGGCGCGCAAGCACGACATCGGGGTGCAGTTGCGCCCCTCGCCCTACGGCGGGACCAGAGCCGTCGTGCTGGTCCCCGGTGACCTGGTGGCCTCCGGCCCCTCGCACGACCTGGTCGGGATCACCACCCTGGGCCGGTCCGGCACGAACGGATCAGAGGGCCCCGAGGCGGAGGCCGACGCCACCGACCTGCTCGCCGCCGAGGCGGGGACCAGGCCCGGACGCCCGATCCTGCGCCCGGTGCCCGATCCACAGGGCACGAACGAACCCCGGGCCGACACCGATCCGGGGACCATCACCGCGCCCGCGCCGCTGCCCCGCCGCGGGCGAGGACGCGGCACCGACGACCGGGTGTCGGAGATCGAACCCGCGCGGGTCGGCGCGGGCCCCGGTCGGGAGGGACTGCCCCGACGCCGTAAACAGGCCAGCCTGGCGCCCCGCCTCCGGGACGGCGCCCCCACCGAGTCCGCATCGGTGGCACAACGCAGCCCGGACCAAGCACGCCGCATGATGAACGCCTTCAGCGCCGGAACCCGGCGCGGTCGGGCCGAGGAGATCGGTGCCGACGGGCTCGGACACGGAAGTGAAGACCAGGTCGGTGCAGCTGCCGACGACCACAGGGGAGAGAACGACTGAGATGGTGGGCAAGAGCAAGGCCGCGGACAACCTGGACTGGCTTCTCGACGATCTGGTCGACCGCGTCGTCGGCGCCGGTCACGCGATCGTGCTATCGGCCGACGGGCTGCTGCTCGGCCGATCCCGAGGCCTCGGAGCCGAGGACGCCGAACACCTGTCGGCCCTGGCCTCGGCCTTCCAGAGCCTGGCACGGGGCACCGGACGGCACTTCGGCGGCGGTGACGTCCGACAGACCGTGGTGGAGATGGAGCACTCCTACCTGTTCGTGACCGCCGCGGGCGAGGGCGCCTGCCTGGCGGTGTTGGCCTCCGAGGACGCCGACGTCGGACTGGTCGCCTACGAGATGAACCTGCGGGTCAAGCGGGTGGGCCAGTTCCTCACCGCCGCGCCCCGCCGCCCCGGACAGCTCACTCCCACGGGAGGTGTCGGATCATGAGCGCCGCGTACGATCGGCGAGGGGCGCGGGGGCGGGAGCCGTTCCACGGACGGGACCGCACCCGGCACTGGGGGAGAGGCCATCCGACCTCCGAAGGACCCGCCCCGGGTGTGCGCACCGGCGACGCGCCCACCGGTCCGTTGGTGCGTCCCTACACCATCACCAAGGGCCGCACCCGCCCGCCCACCGCGGGCGGACGGCTGGACATGATCACCATCGTGATGGTGACGGGCGATCACGAAGGACGCCCCCAGGACCCCGAACGACAGGAGATCCTCGATCTCTGCCGTCGCCCCATCTCGGTCGCGGAGATCTCCGCGCGCCTGGACATCCCCCTGACCGTCGTCAGGATCCTGCTGGGCGACCTGATCGCCCAGGGCGAGGTCCGGACTCGGGCGGCCACGCCCATGACCCAGCTCCCCGAGAAGAAAGTGCTTCAGGCGGTACTCGATGGCATCCGCAGACTCTGAGAACCGGCCGGGCGCCCAAGAGGCGATCCCGCAGGCAGTCAAGATCATCGTCGCCGGAGGGTTCGGCGCCGGAAAGACCACCCTGGTGGGGGCGGTCAGCGAGATCACCCCGCTCAGCACCGAGGAGGTGATGACCGAGGCGGGTTACGGCGTCGACGACCTGTCGGGGGTGGAGGCCAAGTCCACCACCACGGTCGCCCTCGACTTCGGCCGTATCACCATCAACCAGGACATCGTTCTCTACCTCTTCGGCACCCCCGGCCAGGACCGCTTCTGGTTCATGTGGGACGAACTCGCCGAGGGCGCGTTGGGCGCGGTGGTCCTGGCCGACACCCGCAGACTCGACACCTGCTTCCACGCCGTCGACTTCTTCGAACGTCGTCAGGTCCCCTTCGTGGTGGCGGTCAACCGCTTCGACGGCGCCACCGCCTACGAGACCGAGGAGGTGCGGGAGGCCCTGGACATCCCGGCGCATGTACCTGTACTGATGGCGGACGCGCGCGAACGAGGATCGGCGAAGGATGTCCTCGTCCGCTTGGTGACCCACGTCATCGATGGCCGCAGGCCCGCATTGAGCGGCTGACCGGGGCGCCCCCGGGCGACGAGAGGGGGCCGAACCGGTATACGTTCAGGACATACACCCCTGAATGTGGTGTTGAACGCTACAATGTCGCCGCAGCGACCCCTGATTTGTTCATGCGCACCCATCCGCCCTCTCGTCTGAATCCTGGTATGCGAAACTCTGACCGACTTCCCCCACGTGAACTGCCCAAGCGGCGCTCTGGACGTCACCGCAACCCGTTGTCCTTCGACAACTGGTTCGGAACCCCGGCTCTGATCATGGCGGTGCCGGGCACGGCCGAACAGGCCCGGGGGGCCGACGGCGAGTCGATCGGCGCCCGGATGGCCGACCTCGTTCGGGCCTACCGCCCCGAGGTCACCATCCGCTACGGACACATCGAGGGCGATGATCAGACCCTGACCGAGGCCCTCGCCGAGCTGGACGACGGCGATGACCGTCCGCTGGCCGGTGTGGTGGTCCCGCTGGTCACCGCCCCGCACACGGCCACCAACCACGCGATCGAGGCCGCCGTCTCCGAGGTCGACGCCAACGTCCGGGTGACCGAGGGGCTCGGCCCGCACCCGATGCTCGCCGAGGTCCTCCACCTTCGCCTGGCCGAGGCCGGGTTCGTCCGCGCCGACCGAATGCGACTCATCAGCGTCACCGCCCGCAACACCACGATGGCCGACGGCGTCGTCGTCGGTGCCGTCGGTGGTGAGGGCGCGGTGGGCGCCGCCGGTGTGACCGCGGTCCTGCTCGCCGCCCGCCTGGGCCTGACCGTCCTGCCCGCCGACCTGGAGGACGAGGCCTCGCTCGAACAGGTCATGGGCCAGATGCGCCAGGGCGGCAGCCGCCGCCCGGTCATCGCGCCCAGCGCCCTGGGACCGGAGTTCCCGGCCGAGCGCCTGGCGGATCTCGCGGAGCGCTTCGGCGCCAGACCGAGCGCGCCGATGGGCTCCGACAGCCTGCTCGGCAAGATCGCCGCCCTGCGTTACGCGGAGGTGCTCAACTCCCTGGGCGTGGAGCAGCCGCCGACCGCCGAGGAGCTGCCCGCACCGGTGGGTTCGCGGCACCGTCCCGACGACTGAGGGCGCGACACGCCCATGGCTTGAGGGTTTCAGAACAGGACCGTCCGGGGACCCGGGCGGTCCTGTTCTGTTCTCATCCGCTGTGACCTGGGTGTTCATCCGGGGGTTCCGGTCCACCTAACACGTTTCGGCCCGGTTTTCGCGCCTGCGCGGATAACTGTTTGTGATTATTCGACAACTTACGGCAATGGTTTTTCGATAGCCTCGGCAGGACCCAAAGCCGCCGTGGCACCACTCCAGGGAAGCCTCGGCACCCGCACGGGCTGGAGGGGGCCATGCGCAGAAACCACGCGTCCACCAGGACGATCCGCGGGCAACTCACCCGCATCGTCCTGATTCCGAGTCTGTGTTTCCTCGCGCTCTGGTTGATCATCGCCGCCGTCGGCACGGTCCAGGCCGCACAACTCGTGGGCGACATCGGCCAGACGCGCCAGGGCACCCTGACCCTGTCCGAGGCGGCCGAGGAGCTGCGCGCCGAACGTCGTCTGTCGGTCGTGCACCTTGGCGCCCAGGACGCGGGAAGGACCTCCACCGTCCAGGAGGAGCTCGAAGGGCAGCGCGAACGCACCGACGAGGCCCTGGCGAGCGCGATCGACCTGGCCGCGGGCTTCGAGGACCGGGACAAGGAGGTACGTCGCGGCGCCGCCGAGGTCGCCGGGGCCACCGAGGACCTCACCGCGTTGCGCGCGTCGATCGACGACCGGTCCGCAGATCGCCCGAAGGTCCTGGCCGGATACGGCGGCCTCATCGAATCCGTCCAGGCCACCTCCGTCGCACTGGTCCACTCCACCGGGGCGGGGGAGAACCTCGGCGACGCCGTCCTCACTCGCGAACTCCTCAACGCCCACGAGGACTACGCGACCGCCGACGCGCTCCTGGCCGGGGTCATCGCGGCAGGTCGGATGAGCTACGAGGAGACGGCCCACTTCACCTATCTCACCGCCTCCTACCGGGCCACCCTGGACGGCACCGACCACGAGACCATCACCGAAGACGCCGCCTGGACCGAGACCGAAAGGCTCAGCCGGCGCGTGGTCACCCGCCCCCCGGTCGCCGAAGGCGTCGACGGGGTCGACGGGGGACCGTTGAGCGAGTGGAACTCCGCGGTGGAGGTGGGCGCCGCCGAGTGGGACGCCTCCTCTCCCGTCTCCGTCGAGGCCTTGGGCGAGTCGACCCGCGCCCAGACCGCGCGCACCGTCGACCTGGCGTGGAACGCCGCCGTCCTGGAGATCTGGATACATTCGGCCGGAGCCGCCGTCCTCCTCCTCGGTGGCGTGATCGCCATCGCGCTGGTCGGCCGCTCCTCCCGCCGCCTCAGCGAACGTCTCTCCGCGCTGCGCGAGCAGATCATGGAACGGGACGCGGACCTGCCCGACATCGTCGAGCGCGCCCAGCAGGGCCACAAGGTCGACGTCATCGACGAACTGCCGCCCCTGGACGAACAGGGCGACGACGAGGTCGGTCAGGTCGCCGAGGCCTTCGACAGCGCCCAGATCACCGCGGTGGAGGCCGCCGTCCGCCAAGCGGAGATCCGTCGCGGCGCCAACCGCGCCTTCCTCGGCATCGCCTTTCGCAACCAGACCCTCGTCCAGCGCCAACTGCGCCTGCTCGACGAGATCGAGTACAACGAACAGGACCCCCAGGCCCTGCGCCGACTCTTCCGCCTGGACCACCTGGCCACGCGGGCGCGCCGCTACGCCGACAACCTCATCATCCTCGGCGGCGGCCAATCCGCCCGACGCTGGCGTCAGCCCCGCCCCCTGGTGGACGTGCTGCGCGCGGCCATCGCCGAGACCGAGGACTTCGAACGGGTCCGACTCACCTCCGCACCCCGGGTGCTGATGCACGGACAGGCCGTCGCCGACGTCGTCCACCTGCTCGCCGAACTCGTCGAGAACGCCGCCCAGTTCTCCCCGGCGGGCACACCGGTGGACGTCGGCTGCGCCCCGACGGCCGAAGGCTTGCTGGTGGAGATCGAGGACCGGGGCCTGGGCATGTCCGAACAGGGGTACGCCGCCGCCGAGCGGACCCTCACCCAACCCCCGGAGTTCGACGTGATGGCGCTGCCCGACGACCCGCGTCTGGGTCTGTTCGTGGTGGCCCGCCTCGCCGAACGTCACGGCGTCAGGGTCTGGCTCCACCCCTCACCCTACGGGGGCACCCGAGCCACCGCCCTGATCCCCGACGGCCTGCTCGAACCGGTCGACAACCCGCTCACCGTCTCCGGCGCCGTCAACGGCCACCCCGTCCAGAACGGGGTCGGCCACTCCGGGCCGCAGTGGACCGTGGGAGCTTCGGGCCCACAAACCCACCTCGGTCCGTCGGGCCCCCAAGGGATCGCGCCGCTCCCGACCCAGACGCCACCAGGAGGACACCGTGAACGCTGAGGGCCGGCACGCCCGCCGTCCGCAACGAGACACCCGTGACCGAACCGGCGCCTCCAAGGGCCGGGCCATCGAAGAGGCCGCGGAGAACGAACGGTTCCTGCGCCCCTACGCCATCGACGCGGGCGCGGCGGAACCGGACATCGTGCCCGGGCATGGACGCGGGCCGGTCGACCTCGACCTGCTCTCCCTGGTCGTGGCCGCCAGAACCCCGGGCCCGGCGGAATGGCTCAGACCCGAACGTGAGGCCATCCTCGCCCACGCCCTGCACGCCCGCACCGTCGCCGAGATCGCGGCCGAGATCCGCCTGCCGGTCGGTCAGGTCCGCGGCATGGTCGCCGCGATGATCGACGAAGGGGCTCTCCAACGCTGCGGTCCCTCGCGACCGCTGGAACGTCAGGACATCCTGCACGCCGTTCTCGTCGGGCTGCGTTCCCTCTAGGACCCCGGGTGTTGCTAGCGTGCGCCCATGCGCAGCACCGAACACATCGGCGTCATCGGAGCGGGGATCGTCGGCCTGGCTCTGGCCCGCCACATCACCCTCCACCGCCCCGGCACCCGTGTCACCGTCCTGGAGAAGGAGGACCGGGTCGCCGCGCACCAGACCGGACACAACAGCGGTGTCGTGCACGCCGGTCTCTACTACCGGCCCGGCTCCCTGAAGGCCACCCTCTGCCGCCGCGGCGTCGGCATGCTCCGCGAGTACTGCGCCGAGCACGACCTGCCCTACCGCGAGGCGGGCAAGCTCCTGGTCGCCGTCGACGCGGCGGATGAGGACCGCCTCGACGACATCGAACGCACGGCGCGCGAGAACGGCGTTCCCGGCGTCACCCGCCTGGGTCCCGACGGTATCCGCGACGTCGAACCCCACGCCGTGGGCCTGGCCGGACTCCACTCGCCCACCACCGCCATCACGGACTTCGTCGCCGTGGCCGAACAGCTCGCCGACGACGTGCGCCGAGGCGGGGGCCGGGTCCTGCTCAACACCCCCGTCCTGGACCTGCGTCAGGACTCCGACGGCGCCGAGGTCCTCACCGGAGACCCCAAGGGCGAGCGGGTCATACACCGCTTCGATCAGGTCGTGCTCTGCGGTGGCCTACAGAGCGATCGACTCGCGCGCATGGCCGGCGCCGACCCCGACCCGCGCGTGGTCCCCTTCCGCGGGCACTACCACGAGATCGTCCCCGAGCGCCGTGACCTGGTCCGTGGCCTGCTGTACCCGGTGCCCGACCCCCGCTACCCCTTCCTCGGGGTCCACCTGACCCGCCACGTCCACGGTGAGGTCATGGCCGGCCCCAACGCGATCCTGGCCACCGCCCTGGAGGGATACCGCGCCCGGGACCTGCGCCCACGCGAACTCGGCCATACCCTGACCTGGCCCGGTTTTTGGCGCCTGGCCCGCCGACACTGGACGGTGGGCGCACGGGAGACGGTCGTCTCGGCGTCCCGGGCGGTGTTCGCGGCCCAGGCGCGTCGACTGCTGCCCGAGATCACCACCGCCGACCTGCGTCCCGCCCCCGCGGGGGTGCGGGCCCAGGCACTCGGACGGGACGGCTCCCTGCTGGACGACTTCCACGTGGACACGCGCGGGCGGGTGGTGTGCGTGCGCAACGCGCCCTCACCGGCGGCGACCTCCTCGCTCGCGATCGCCGAGTTCCTCTACGACTCGCACCTGGACGGGCACCGTCCCACCCGGACCTAAGGTGTGTCGGACCGGAGTTATCCACAGGTTCGAGGACACCCTGGTACCGGGCCGCCGCCGCGCCGACCATGGAAAGGGTGGCGCGGGACGGTCCCGTGGCCACCGGTGGAGGCGCAATGTCCCTGACCAGGTGGGCCCCGGCGGCCCTGGCCGTCGTACTCGCGCTCGTGCTCACCGCGGCCACGCCGGCCGCAGGAACCCGAGGAGGACCCTTGGACGGATTCGCCGTCACGCACCTGCCCGAACAGGTCGGGGCGCAGGCCTCGGCCGCCGACTTCACCTACGAATGGGAGGACGTCGCCTTCACCTCACGGGCCTGGGAACAGGCCAAGGAGGGCGGCGGATTCCAGGTGGTGCTCCAGGTCCTGGTGATGCGCGGCGACGAGTTCGTCGACCTGGACGCCGTCCGGTCCTTCCTCACCCGCTACCACGAACGCGACCCCGAAACCTGGGAGCTCACCGACCTGAGCAGGGACGACGGTGCCCCCGCCCTGCACGGTGAGCGGGAGGCCTTCTGGACCCCGGGCGAAGGTGTCGCGGTGGAGGTCCGCGACACCTCGGGGCTGCTGGGCCGGGATGAACTCCTCGCCACCGCCAGGGGAGTGGTCGAGGAGAACCCCGCCTGACGTCCTAGCAACCCTCCAACACCTCGCGCACCGCGGTCTCCTCGTCCGGGTCCATGCTCAAGTCCCACTCGTGCTTGACCTCGATCCACGAGACCACGTAGTCGCAGTGCGAGGACTCCAGCGGGGGCAGCCAGTCCGACGGGTCGGCGTCGCCCTTGGAACGGTTGGTCGAGGCGCTCACGGCCCACAACTGGGTGGTGTCCAGATCGTTGGCGAACCGTCCGCGGTCCTCGGTCGACCACTCGTGGGCGCCCGACCGCCACCCCTCCTTCAAGGCGACCATGTGGTCGATGTCGAGATCCTGCGCGTCGTCGAACGTCTCGCCGTCATAGGCGCTGTACCAACTGCCGGAGGTCGAGCGGCAGTCCTCGTCGATCTCCACGCCCTCGCCGTCGCGCTTCAGCACGGTCTCGCGAGTCGAGCAGCCGTCCTCTTCGCTCCAGTGCGGGAACAGTGACCGGTCGTAGCCGCCCGGGTCGTTCTCCTCCTCGACACGGATCTCCTCGATACGCTCGCGGGCCTGGTCGACATCGGAGGCCGAGACGTCGCCGGGTGCGCCCTCCGGCTCGCTGGGGGACCCTCCGGTTTCGAGGTCGATCACCCCCAGCTGCTGCAACACGATGACGGCGACCACGACCACGCCGACCAGAGTGCTGACGACGGCCGCCAGTTTGGACTTCGGCTTTCGACCCTTGGGGGAGGACTGCTTCGACATGCGGGAGACTCCAACATCTGTGCACCCCGACCGGCGGGGAGAAGGTCACGACCACTCCAAGCTTGGACCATCGAGGCGCCCCGGAGAACTCGAAGGCGGACTCAACCGAGGAGGTCGAAGGCCAACGAACCCACCAGGAGGAGTGCCACACCGGCGCCAACGGGATGTTCGGCGAGCATCAGGTCCCCTCCGCCTCGGGCCACTGTTCGAGGATCCGAACGAAACCGTCCACCAGCAACGTGTAACTCTCGTCGAGGTTCTCCGGCATCTGGAACCCGCCGTGCGTCTCCAGGTCGATGAACCCGTGCAGAGCACTGCGCAGCGCCCGGATGACGTGCACCAGGCGGTCCTCGGGGATGTCGAACCCCCGCAGGACCGAGGCGATGACCTCGACCGGGCGGGCGAACGCCGCGTAGGTCTCGGCCTCCTCCGGCGGCGGGGCCTCCCGCTGCAACGCGGTGTAGCGCCCGGGATGCTCGTGCGCGTAGGTCCGGAACGCCGCGAAGAGCGCGCGTACGGCCGCGCCACGCGAGAGACCGACCGCGGCCGCGCGCAGCCGTTCGGACAGGTCGGACACGGCGGCCAACGCCACCCGGCGGCGCAGTTCGTCCAACCCCGGCACGTGTTTGTAGAGGCTGGGCGTGGCCACGCCCAGGCGCTTGGCCACCGCCGCCAGGGAGAGAGCCCCGTACCCCTGTTGGTCGCACAACCGGGAGGCCTCGGTGACGACCACCTCCGGGGTCAGACCGGCCCTAGGCATCGGCGGCCACCTTCTCGATCAGGTCGACAAGGACCGGGGTGACCACGTCGGGTCGCTGTGCCTGGGCGTAGTGACCGCAGTCGGGCACCATCACCGACCGGCCGCCCACCACCGAGGACACCCATCGAGCCTCGGCTCGCGGGTCCTTCCAGTCGGGGTCCGACTCGCCCATGATGACGACCGCCTCGGCCGTCATCCCCTCCGTCGTGTCGATCGTCTCGTTGCGCGCGTTGATGGTCGCCGCGATCGCCCGGAACCGCTCCTTGGGTCGCAGCATCCGCAGGACCCGCTCCTTCTGTTCGGCGTGGTCCTCGGGGGTGCGTCCGACGTGCAGCCGGTCGTACCAGAGGGTGAGCGCGCGGGGTGCCCACGGTCGGGTGAGCAGGAGCCGCATCATGGCGCGGGTCGCCGGGTCGAGAGCCGGTTGTCGCAGGAACGGGCCGAGCAGGGCGATGCCGGCGACCAGGTCCGGCCGGTCGATGGCGGCGATGGTCACCGCGGCGGCGCCCATGGAGTTGCCGACCATGATCACCCGTTCCCCGCCCAGTTCCTCGGCCAGGGCGATCGCGTCGGTCGAGGCGGCGCGGCTGTCGTGGGCGGTGAAGGTGGTGTCGCTGTCCCCGTGGCCGCGCAGGTCCATGACGGCGACCCGGTACCCGGCGGCGGCCAGGGCTCGGCCCACGAAGCGGAAGGACGCCCGGTGGTCGAACATGCCGGGGACACAGACCACGAGGGCCCCGTCGTGGTCCCCGTCCCCGTCGTACAGGTCGTAGGCGATGCGCCCCTCGGGGCGCTCCAGAAGATGCATGGTCGATTCTCCCTCGCTTTGGCTATTGCCATTACCCTAAAAGCTAATGACATTAGCTTCGATGATCAAGGGGTGCCTCGATCGGGTTTCGGGCGGGGCACGATGAGGCGGTCGGGGCGCGGCCCGCTAGCGTGACCCATGACGGAAAACCGGGTGAGGTACCCGGTGAGCCGACCTAGACTGCTAGGCAGATCGGGCCGTGGGCCCGCCTATCCGACAGAGAGCTACACAGTGATCGACATCATCGACGAACTCCAGTGGCGCGGGCTCATCGCGCAGACGACCGACCTTGACGCACTCCGCAAGGCGCTGGCCGATGGTCCGATCACCCTCTATTGCGGCTTCGACCCGACCGCGGGGAGCCTGCACGTCGGCCACCTCACCCAGGCGCTCACCCTGGCCCGCTTCCAGCAGGCCGGCCACCGTCCCATCGCCCTCGTCGGCGGCGGCACCGGCCTCATCGGGGACCCCAAGCCCAATGCCGAGCGACAGATGAACTCCGTGGAGACGGTCCAGGAGTGGGTCGGCAACCTCGCCGGTCAACTGTCGGCCTTCCTGCGCTTCACCCCGGAAGGGGAGCAGGCCGGTCCCACCGACGCGATCCTGGCCAACAACGGCGACTGGCTCGGCGAGATCAACGCCATCGAGTTGCTCCGCGACGTCGGCAAGCACTTCAGCATCAACCAGATGCTGGCCCGAGAGACGGTCAAGAGCCGCCTCGACGGTGAGGGCATGAGCTACACCGAGTTCAGCTACGTGTTGCTCCAGTCCTACGACTACGTGCAGCTCTACCGCCGCTACGGCTGCGTCCTGCAGACCGGTGGTTCCGACCAGTGGGGCAACATCACCGCCGGCCTGGACCTGGTCCGCCGGATCGAGGGCAACGAACCGCACGGGTCCGCGCACGGCCTCACCACGAACCTGCTGACCAAGGCCGACGGCACCAAGTTCGGCAAGACCGAGTCCGGCACCATCTGGCTCGACCCCGAACTCACCTCGCCGTACGCCTTCTACCAGTTCTGGTTCAACGCCGACGACCGCGACGTCGCCCGCTACCTCAAGGTGTTCACCTTCCTGTCCCAGGAGGAGATCGCCGACCTGGAGCGCCAGACGGAGGAGCGTCCCCAGGCCCGCGCCGCCCAGCGCGCCCTCGCCGAGCAGCTCACCACGCTGGTCCATGGTGAGGAGGAGACCCGCAAGGTCAAGGAGGCCAGCCTGGCTCTCTTCGGTCGCGCGGACCTGCGCGAGCTGGACGCGCGCACCCTGGAGTCCGCTCTGTCCGAGGTGCCCAAGGCCGAGGTGGAGGGCCCGGTCACCGACCTGCTCGTCACCGACCTGTTCGCGCAGAGCGGGCTGACCCCGAGCAAGTCCGCGGCCCGCCGCGCGATCCAGGAGGGTGGCGCGTACGTGAACAACGTGAAGGTCACCGACGTCGAGGCCAAGCTGTCCACCGAGGATGTGCTCCAGGACCGCTTCGTCGTCCTGCGCAAGGGCAAGCGCAACGTCGGCGGTGTCGTGCTTCGCGGCTGACGTCGAGCAGCTTGTAGAGGGGCCGATCTCGTGGAGATCGGCCCCTCGCGCGTTCGGGGAAAGCCCGGGTTTGGTCGCGGAGCGAAGAGGGCAAGAAGCCCATGTCTGACAACAGCCGATGTGACGCGTGGGCCTGGTGTGAGGACCGCGCACGTCAGGGGCCTTGAGAAGCCGCCCGAACCGGGGCGATCGAGGCCCGGATCGCCGTAACGGCACCGGATCCGGGTCCTGAGTTGACGTCTGCCCCCGACACCCCTACACTCGAAAGAGTCGCTGCGGGACGGAGAGCGCACGAACCTTCTGGTTCGCGCTCGGCACCGGACCGCGATCACAGACATCCTCTTCAAAGCAGCCTGGTTCGAGCGGTGCTCGGAGCATGTAAACTCGAAGAGTCGCTTCAAAAGCCCAGCGTTCAAACCGACAGGTGAAAACGCAAAGCCGAAAGAAGCACAAACGGGCCTTTACCCCGATCAGGAACACCGAAACCGCCGATTCGACGGGAAACGGAACACCTGATAAAGTAAAGACACAACGAAGAAGCCTTCCGCGGAAGAGCAACCGAGAATCGCAAGGTTCCGGAGCTTGTACGGGAAGAGTGATTGTTTCTTGAGAACTCAACAGCGCGTGTTTGATTTTCTTTAAGCCATGTTTGTT